>MEZF01000047.1:99515-102910 GCA_001774245.1 Candidatus Bathyarchaeota archaeon RBG_13_52_12 | reverse complement strand
AAAGCTCGAACCGCAAAGAACCAGCCCGTATCCCCCATGTTGAGGCCGAACTCCTCCGTTAGATATATGCTCATGAAGGGGTTGACCATCGTGTTCCCAGTCCTGTAGAAGAGGACAGCGAGGAAGAAGAACCCGACCGCAGCACCTAAGGCCCGCGTGTCGTGTAGTATGCCCGAAATGCTCCAGGTCTGCTTCTTCAGCTTCTCCTCCTCGGCTTTCATTTTCGCGGCCTCAGGGCGGGTCTCCTTGACGAAAAAGAGGACTATGAGCAAACCTATCGTGACGAATACGCCGCACAGTATGAAGTAGGTCGTGTAGGTGGCGGCTTCGATAAAGTAACCAGCTCCGAGAGGGCCCACGAGCTGGCCTATTCCTGAGGCCATGGTGTAGAGGGCCATCGCCTTTCCCCTCTGATTTGGTGGAAAGATATCCCCAGCGATCGTCATCACCGCGACGGGGGTAATGTAGAAGCCGAGTCCCTCGATGAATCGGAGGATGAAGAAAGTGTTGAAATCCTTTCCACCTAGAGCGAATAGGTAGAATACTGCGCTATACATTGCCATCCCGGCTAGGAGCACGGGTTTGCGTCCGTGGGAGTCGCTATATCTACCAGCCATGAAGCTACTGATTATCCCGGCGAACGTCCCTATCGCGATTAGTACTCCGCTCTGTGTGTTTGTGATCCCGTACTCCTTGAAGAAGACGGGTAGCACCATGTAGATCGTGCTGGTTGTTACCTGCATCGCCACCATGGCTGCGATGACCATGTAGTAGTTACGCTTTGCACTCGCTAACGGCTCGAGCAACTTGAAAACGCCTCTCGTGGAAATAAGGGGTTAGAGTAGAATCAGGATATATAATTTTCTGGTTGCTGCGTAATGCTTTTACCGGTTGGCTCCGCTCCTACAGATGCAGCGGCGGGTAGGATCGGGGAGCCAGCCCTGCCCCGTACCCTTAATGGGCTACAAAGGGGGTCAGTAACCTTCTAGGTGGCCGGGGGAAGTGGGGCGTAAGGCGCGGAGCCCTCCAGCGATGTCCTGCCCTGCGGGGCCGGCGGTTGCGACGTACGCCCTCGTAGGATGGTGTGCGTGCATTCGACGGGCGAACCTGGCCAGGCCCGGGAGGGAGCAACCTAAGTCTGAACGTTAGGCGCTCGCAGGAACTCGGGACGGAGGGGGGTGACGCGGACCTGCGCCCCACCAGCCCAGTTGCCCAGGGGAGCCGCCGCTGCACCCACTTTCACTCGCGCGCGTGATTCTGATTCGTAGTAAATTGATCGAGAGGTCAGGGAAGTCTCTTAGGCTTATACTTTCTCTCCTTATACTTGCCTGTGAGGCGGACGTGTGTACCGCCCCTCATAACATCGGCCTCGACCTGCTTTGTCAAAGTCTCGCACTCAGGCCTCCACTCGCACTTCTCGCACTCCTCGTCCTCACTGAGCATTCCAATGCAGCTGGGGCGCGGTCCTTTACACATACACGGATTCAAACCATGGCACCCAAATTAAAAACGTTCCTTGGGGTTTGACCGCAAGATTCAGACTCAAAGGATTAAAAGCGGCCTGCCTTTCCAGAGTCGTTGGAGGGCAGGGGAGATGATCAAGGGAAAGGAGTTCAGGTGGAGAGCCTTCGAGGAGAGAGACGCGTCAGCGGATGGCTCGTTTGTAGTCGCTGTGCGCACAACTGGTATCTACTGTCGCCCCTCCTGCCCAAGCAAACATCCCAAGAGGGGGAACGTCACATTCTACCTCTCACCTGAGGCTGCTGAGGCAGCCGGCTACCGCCCATGCCTCCGCTGTAAGCCAAGGGATCGTGACGCTCCTCAGACCGCTTGGGTGAAGAAGGTTTGCGAGTACATCAGGAGGAAACAAGCGGAGAAGATAATCCTTGATGACCTCGCAGCCGAGGTAGGTTTAAGCGCGGCTCATCTACAGAGAACCTTCAAGCAGGTTATGGGTATGACCCCCCGTCAATATCAGGAAGCGTGTAGGGTGGAGCGACTCAAAATCAGGCTCAAACAGGGGGAACCCGTCACCAGGGCGGTCTACGGCGTCGGCTACAGCTCAACTAGCTGGCTCTATAAGGACGCCAACGCCAAGCTTGGTATGACTCCCGGCGCCTACCGGAGGGCTGGCGAGGGGATGAAGATCGCGTATAGGGTTGTCGACTCCCCCCTAGGTAGGCTTCTAGTTGCTTGGACAAGCCACGGCGTATGCCACCTCAGCCTCGGAGACGGAGATGAGAGCCAAGTAGAAGCCCTAATCCACGAGTATCCAGCTGCGGAGATAACAAGGGAGGGTGGGGAGCCAGATCCATGGACCCTGGAGGTCCTCGAATACCTCGCTGGCAGAGTAACTCGGCTCGGGGACATCCCCCTCGACGTTGCGGGGACGGTCTTCCAGCGCAGGGTGTGGAGGGAGCTCCAAGCAATCCCAAGGGGCTCCACCCGGTCCTATGAGGACGTCGCCCGCTCGATGGGGCAGCCTAAGGCGGCGAGGGCCGTCAGCAGGGCCTGCGCCGCGAACCCCGTGTCTCTAATTATCCCTTGCCACCGAGTAGTAAGGAAGGGGGGCGGTCTGGGTGGCTATAGGTGGGGGATAGAGAGAAAAAGAAGCCTTCTCAGAGCCGAGGCATCTCCTTCCACCTAGGATGGGAGAAGAAATCCGAGAGATTCTTTTCGTGATCGGACAAGCGCTTTCATAATGGTGGGGGGAATCATCTACTTAGTCACGTACCTCGTTGCTTTCTCTTAACCCCAATCTGGCGGAGACGTTCATAGAGTACCACGGCTGCGCTGACCCCGACGTTCAGGCTCGAGACGTGGCCGCGCATAGGTATCCTGACGACGGAGTCGCATTTGTCCAGGAGAGTGGGGCTTATACCCTCCCCCTCGCCGCCGAGTACGAGGGCTATGGCGCCTGTCAGGTCCTCCTCCCAGAGGTCGTGGTCCCCCGAAGCGTCCACAGCGACGAGTTTGAAGTCCTCGTCTTTGAGGAACTTTACAGCAGGATATATGTTCTCCCTAGCCACTGGGACGTGTGCTCCACCACCCATGCTGACTCGGAGAACGGTGGGCGTCAAACCAACCCCCTCCTTCTTGGGGATGAGGACCGCGTCCACACCTGTTGCATCTGAAGTGCGGAGGACGCTGCCCAGGTTCTGGGGGTCCTGAACCCCGTCGAGGATTATTACACAGGGCTCCCTTCCCGCTTTCTCCACGACTCGGTTCAGAGCGATGTAGCCGGGTGCCTCTACGAGGGCGATTACTCCCTGGTGGCGCCTCGTCTCCGACATCTTATCCAACACCAGTCTTTCAACAAGCTCTACGGGCACCCCCCTCCCCTTAGCGAGGCCTACGATCTCCTTCACTTTAGGATCACCCGTAGACCCCTCAAC
>MEZF01000047.1:69600-99476 GCA_001774245.1 Candidatus Bathyarchaeota archaeon RBG_13_52_12 | reverse complement strand
TAGGACGGGGTTTCGCCCCTCAACCTGCGTCATACGAATATCAACCATGAAGAGCAAGCAACCAGTAAAAGGCTACCGTGGCGAGGGCTAAAACAAATTTATGTATTTGGCACCACTTAAGTCGCTACTTCTCCTTCGTGAAGTACTGGTAGACGTTCCTGCTGATCCTCGCGATGGTTTCTTCGGCGGCGTAGACGTCGGGCGCTCCCTTCGTGAAGCAGCTTATGCAGTACTTCTCCCCCGTCTTGAGGATCGTGATGACCCCCACGTCGTTCCTGATACCCGGCAGGCTCCCTGTCTTCCGGTTCATCTTCACGCTCTCAGCGGGGAGGTATTTTGGTACCCTGTACTCTCCCGTCTGGCACTTCTCCATGGTGGCGAGGATCGCTTCGCAGCCTACCCGCCCTGCTGCCTTCCCCTCGACTATTAAACCTAGTAGCTTGTTCATCTCGAGCGGCGTCGTTACGTCATTCTTTTCCGTTCCTAGGCTCCAAGAGCCCTTGTTTGTTCCGGATTTTGCCAACTGAAGATAGTGGCCCAATGTCTTCTCATCCTCCGGGAGGTCATTGGCACCGACGAGGTCGAAGAGCAGGTCACGGCAGTCGGCGACCACCGTCGTTTTGTTCAGTCCAAGCCTCTGCATAGCGGCGTTGACGTTGTCCTTCCCTACTCGCTCCACTAGTAGGTCGGTCGCTGTGTTGTCGCTCAGGATCATCATCAGTCTGCTCAGATCCTTTATCGTGACCTCGAGCCCCTCGCTCAGCTCCTTCAGGATACCAGAGCCGGGGACCTTCTCCGCCTCCTTTAGCACCATCTTATCGTCTAGGCTCAGCTTCCCTGCCTCAACCTGCCTGTAAAGCTCCACTATGACGGGGACCTTGAAGACACTCGCAGTGGGGAATAACACGTCCCCGTTAAATGACGCCTCCTCCCCCGTCCCAAGATGCTTCACCGCGACCCCGATCACCTTCTCGAAGCCAACCGTCTCCTTGACCATCTCGTCGTAAAGAGCCATGGTTATAGTACCTGGTCCAGGGGCTTAAACCCGTGCCCCCTTTCGAACACCTTTTCTTCATCCGCCGCTGAGGAGGGATCGGTGAACAAGATGGCGGATGAGCCAGTCTATGTAGCTGAGGTAACCCATGTTGGAAAAGCGTGCGGCGCCGGCCACAAGGTAGGTGACAGGTTCGAGATAAACACCCACAAAACGGGGGGCATCTGCGGCTACTGCTACCACGACTTATTCCCCACACTCATGAACTGCTGCTACGGTGGCAAGATACCCTGGATCGACCCGAAAGAGTTCAATTACGAGTGCCCAGACAGGTGGAATGACGTAAAGTTCAGCGTGACACGTAAGAAGTAGCCCCTCGACAGTCTTAACAGCCCCAGACGCCCATAATTAACCGATAGGGATGAAGCCGAAGGTACTAGTCAACTGCGGTAAACTCAATTTCCCGGAAGACGTCGCAGAGAAGCTCGGACAACTTGCTGATGTTACCTATGTTCAGGGTGACTACAAGAGGGAACTCCATGAGGCAAGAGCGATTATTGGCGGCGGGGACCTGGTCAACGATTCTTATCTAAATGGAGCGCCTAATCTGGGCATAGTCGCACGATTCGGGGTCGGCTACGACACCGTCGATGTCGAAGCCTGCACCCGCCACAGGGTTTACGCCTGCCACACACCATATGTACTCAGCGAGGCTGTAGCAGACCTCACCTGGGCACTCATCCTCGGCTGGATGCGCCGAATCCCCGAGGCCGACAGTTATACACGTAAGGAGTGGGGCAAGAAGCAGAGGGGATTCCCATTCGGCTGGGACATAAGGGGTAAGACCCTCGGGTTCCTCGGCCTCGGCAGAATAGGCGTCGAAGCGACGAAGCGGGGCATGGGCTTCGGCGTCAAGATGATCTACTATGATGTCATACGAAGGCAGGACGTCGAAACACAGTATGGCGTCGCTTACGTCTCATTCGAGGAGCTGCTCAGGACATCAGACATCCTCAGCGTCCACGTCCCACTACTTCCGACCACTAAGGGCATACTCGGTGCCAAGCAGTTCGAGGTGATGAAGCCGACCGCCCTAGTCGTTAACACGAGCCGAGGCCCAGTCATCGACCAGAAGGCACTGACCGAGGCGCTCAAGTCGAAGAGGATAGCAGGCGCGGCCTTAGACGTATTTGAAGTAGAGCCTGCTCCCCTCACCGAGGAACTGCTCAAGCTGGATAACGTCCTCGTTACCCCCCACATTGCATCAGCGACTTGGGAGACCCGACGCAGGATGGCTGAGAGGTGTGCCGAGAGCGTAAAGGCCTTCCTTGAGGGAAAGAGGCCGCCTTTCACGGTGCCCGAGCAGAAGAACGTGACCTTCTAAAAAAGTGGGAGGCAGCTACTTCGCTGCCTTGAACCTCTTCTCCACCGCCGTCCAGTTGACGATACCCCAGAGGGCGTCAACATAGGCGGCTCGGTTGTTCTGGTACTTGAGGTAGTAGGCATGCTCCCAGACGTCCAAGACAAGGAGAGGAACGACGCCCCAGATGGTGAGCTTCTGGTGGTTTTCAGCCTGTAGGACGAGCAGCTGACCAGAGGCGTGGTCCCATACGAGCACTGCCCAGCCGCTCCCCTCAACGGCTTTCGCGGCAGCCCCCATCTCGGCCTTGAGCTTTGCTAGATCACCGAAATCGGCTTTCA
The DNA here is from genome assembly GCA_001774245.1 of Candidatus Bathyarchaeota archaeon RBG_13_52_12. Lineage (GTDB taxonomy): Archaea > Thermoproteota > Bathyarchaeia > TCS64 > TCS64 > UBA8941. The sequence continues at coordinate 96,781 of MEZF01000047.1, read as the reverse complement.
CCTGCTCAAGCAAGGCCCCCGAAGTGGGTTCCTTGCACTCCGCTTTGGGGCAGAGGTTCTCCCAGTAGAGGTTGTGAAGGACGACGCCGCTTCCGTGGAAGGCGAGGTCCTTATCCAACGCCTTTATCGCGGCGTAGTCGCCCTTCTCCCGGGCCTCTACGATCTTCTTCAGGGCCCCGTTGAAACCCGCGACATAGGCGCTGTGGTGTTTGTCGTGGTGTAGGGTGACTGTCCCCACATCTATGACGGGTTCAAGCGCCTCGTAGGCATAAGGTAGCTTGGGTAAGTTGTATTCCTTCATCTAATCAACTCCAGAAACAGTTGATCTTTGAACCTCGGATAAAATAAACCTTAGGTCGCGGGTCCCCAGAACGCTGATAAAGGCGTCGGTCGTGGATGTCTATTTGTCTCCGGTGGCGTGGGTTTGGATGAGCTGCTCTGGAACCTGACGGTGATGGGGATGTGCTACGTCTACATCGTAGCCCTCATCCTAGTCTCGCCGAGGCTCCCCCTCCCGAAGAAGGTCAGCCGGAAGGTCCTTCACTCCATGATCGGGAACCTACCTCTCATAATGCCCTTCTTCACTTCGAGCATCTTTCCCTTCCTAGTCGCCAGCCCATTCATTATCGTCACCCTACTCGCCACCCCCTACTCACCCATAAAGCTCGGCGAGAAGATGAGGGGGCTCAGCGGCCTCACCGAGGAGGGACACAGCATGGGCCTCGTCCTCTACGCGGTGAGCTACACCGGCCTAGCCTACCTCTTCGGCGTCAGGCCCTACATAGTCGCCGCCGGCATCTTCCCGATGGCCTACGGGGACAGCCTCGCCGCCGTCTTCGGCGAGTACTATGGTAGGCACAAGTACAAGGTCTTCGAGAGGAAGAGCATCGAGGGTAGCATCGGAATGTTCCTTGGCAGCATCGTCAGCCTCGCTCTCGCCTTTCTATACTTTGGCTTCTTCTACCCCTTCACGTTCAACCCCCTAGTCCCTGCAGCCGCTATAGCGGGGCTGGTGACTATCATCGAGGGCGTCTCCCCGAAGGGGCTCGACAACGTCGCCGTCCCCATACTAGGCGCAGCCACATTCCTGCTCTTAACGGGAGGCACCTGAAGCCATGCTAGTCGTCATTGACGGTCTCGACGCCTCCGGAAAGAGCACGCAGGCCGAGATGCTCGCCAAGCACTTGAAGATGAGGGGGAAGACGTACATCCTAAGGAGCCATCCGAGCGAGGATAACTTCTTCGGTGTCAAGGGGCGAGATTATCTATTCGTTGAGGGGAAGAAGGCGCACATCGCCGCGAGCCTCTTTTACCTCGCCGACGTCATCAGGAGCATCATCCTCTACGGTTGGAGGAGAGTTGACTATGTGATATTCGTCCGCTACCTCCTCGGGACGGCGTATCTCCCCGCACCCGTCCACAAGTTTGCCTACCACTTCTTCGCCAAGATAGTCCCCACCAGGGGTAGCCTCATCTACCTAAACGTCTCCCCAGCTGAGGCGTTCCGCCGAGTCGTAAATAATAGGATCAAGACCGAGAGGTTCGAAACGATTGACGAACTCAGCAAGACAGCAGACAAGGCGATGGACCTCGTATCAGATGGTAAGTGGATCGTCTTAGACGGCGACAGGTCGATCCCTGAGATTCATAGAGACATCCTAAGAGCTACGGGAGTCAAGTAACCGCTTTCGGCTTCGAAGTGATCTTGACTAACATATACCCCCAGATCAATAGGAACACCAGATGAACTAGCAGAGGAGCCGTGAAGCCATACCCCGCATATATGAGCCCACCGAGGAAAGGCGCCGGTATACCGGCGAACCTGTTGTAGGCGTCGAGCTTACCGAAGATGGAGGCCCTGACCTTGACCGGAGTCCTCTCAGCGATGATGCTCGTCCAGTTGGGGATCCAGAAGCACGGGTCGAGGCCATTGAAGACGCTGAAGATCAGGAAGGCGGGGAAGCTCCGGAAGAGGATGAAGCCAAGAGCAGTGATTAGTGCGGCTGCAGTCGATGCTAGCACCATCTTACGAGTACCGAGCCGCTCTGAGAGCTTACCGCTCGGTATCGAGCCGAACGCCCAAGCAACGCTCGACGCTGTCGACATTAACCCGAGTTCGAAGGTAGTGAACCCGTATGTGTCAGTGAGAGCCCCGTAGAAGAGGGAGAAACCGACGCCGTAGCCTATGCCCATGATCACCATCATCAGGTAGAGGGGCATCATCTCCCTCTCGGGTCTCAGGTTTGAGATTATCCGGGACCCGACCTCCCTCCCATTGGCTCCAGCTGTGTGGTGTGTTTCCCTCACGAATAGCAGCATTATGGTGATGCCTATCGTCTCGCAGACGACGGTTACAGCAAATATGGGCCAGTAGCCTGAGACGATGGCGATGTAGCCCCCGACTGAAGCCATCACCATGCTCGTCCCCTGACCGATCGCCATTAAGGTACCGTAGGCTGTCGCCCTCTTCTCGTTCGACACCGACTCCGCCAACAGGGCGGTCCTCGCCGGGTTCGACTGCATCCACAGAGCGCTGAAGCCGATGAAGAAGGCGAAGGCGTAGAGGAAGACGGGGTTGCCCGATATCACGAGGGCGAGTACGGCGACGACTCGTGAGGCGTGACCTAGCAGCATCACGCGTTTTCTCCCAAAGATGTCGGAGAGGGGGCCCCAGACGAAGAGCCCCGTCGCCGTGCTGAGGTTGATGACGCTCTGGATTATGCCAAGGTCGACTATGGTCAGCCCCGTGGACAGTATGTAGGGCTGCCATACGACGAAGAGCATCCCGAAGCCCAGCTGGGAGATCAGGGTCTGTAGCGCCAGGACCCGTATGTTCCCCTCTAGGGCTAGGTATTTGCTCAAAGAAGACATGCTGGCACACCGGATTAAGGTAAAGAAAAACGAGTCGGGTTAAAAAGAGGAGGGTTATGGCTACTTCCCGAGGGCGTCGGAGAAGAGAGCGATGTTCCTCTTCACTTCTCCTACGTCGTACATGCCAATATTCCAGACGTCGATGAAGTCGTGGAACCCGAGGACGTACCTGATGCAAGCATCGGCGTCATCCCTGTACCTACCCGCCGCGAGTGTCTTTATTACGTAGACACCTTTCCCTGAGTCGTGCAACGCTTTAAACGCGTTAAGCCGTTCCTCCTGAGTCCCGTCGTCTAGGTATGTGCCCAACTTGTTGAGGGGGGCGCAGACGATGTCTATCTCCTGGTAGTCAAGTACCTGGCGGAGGGTGTCCGTGCTGTGGGTGGAGAGCGCTATCTTCTTTATCCTCCCCGAGTCCCTCGCCTCCATATATGCTTCGAGGGCCCCCTTCCTACCCTTGAGGTCCTGGCTCACGTAGAATCTATCGTTGGCGTCCTTCCTCTGTATCGGCCTTGGTGGCACTATGTGGAGGAACATGATGTCGATGTATTCGGTCCCAAGGTCGTTGAGAGCGAACTCGACAGCGTTGACGCCCGCCACGTAGGTGGCGGCGTTCGACTTGTCGGCGACGACGACGCTGCTCCTCTTCACCCTCTTCAAGGCCTCTCGGACGTGAGGGTGAGTTCCGTAGTCGTCAGAAGTGTCCCACATGTAGACGCCGAGCCTCAATGCTTCTGCAAGTATCTCTCCGCCCTCAACAGGAGTCTTATCACCCTGCGTCTGTTTACCGTCCGGCCCCTTCTTGATTGCTAGCGGCTCCGTGCCAAAGCAGAGCCGACTCACCCTCAAGCCACCCAGATTAATGGTCTGCATACGAATCGGGGTCAGATGAACACCACCACTAGATAAAACATGCCATTACGAAGAGCAAAGGCCATTCTCCTCCTTTAAATCCAGCAAAATACCAGTGACACTGATGGTCATGGAGTTCTACGACGTCATCAAGACGCGGCGGAGTGTCCGCAGCTATAAACCGAATGCCGTACCCGAGGAGGCCCTCAGCAGGGTTCTAGACGCGGCGAGGTTTGCACCCTCGGGAAGCAATAGGCAGCCCTGGAAGTACCTCTTAGTTAAGAGCCCTGAACTCAGAAAGAAGATAGCTACGCTTTGTGGGGGGCAGCATTGGATCGCTGAAGCGCCCATAGTGGTTGTAGCTTGTGGTAGCGACATCAAGTACGACCGCGGAGGCTACATGGGTGAGATGAGTTTCCTGATAGACTCGGCGATCGGCCTCACTCACCTTATCCTCGCGGCGCGCGCGGAAGGTCTCGGCACCTGCTGGATCGGACTGTTCGATAATGAGTCTATCAAGGAGATCCTCGACATCCCTACGGGGTGGAACGTCGCCGCAGTGACGCCCCTAGGATACCCAAAGGATCCGAAGTGGGCGCAGCCGGGGAAGAGGAAGGAGATCAGCGAGATCGTCTCCGTGGACCAGTGGTCCTAGATGGCGCGGATACGTCTCATAGTCTTCGACATGGCTGGGACCACTGTCGACGATGTCATCGACGGGACGCCCCTGGTCCTTAAGAGCTACGATGATGCCTTCCGTCGCCACGGCGTCGAGGTCCCGATGGAGACCCTTAACGATATGCGCGGACGCGATAAGAGGGAGGTGATAAACATGCTCGGCGGAGACAAGGCACCCGAGATTTACAAGGATTTCGTCGAGATGCTTCAGTCCAACATCGCTAAAGTGAAGGAGATGAAAGGCGCATCGGATACCTTTACGTGGCTGAGGACCCACAGCGTGGCGGTTGGCGTAGAGAGCGGTTTCCCCGCCGTCATCACCCACGACATAGTCAAGCACCTCGGTTGGGAGAGGCATGGCCTCATCGACTACTGGACGTGCAGTGAGATAGTTGAAGAGGAGCGGCCAAGCCCCGCCATGATAAGGCGTACTATGCGCCATTGCCACATACGCGACCCATCCGAGGTCCTTAAGGTCGACGACACCGCAATAGGCATCGAGGAGGGCCACAACGCGAAGTGTCTTACCATCGGGGTTCTCACAGGTACTCAGAAGAAGGAGAAGCTTGAGGCGGCGAAGCCCGACGCTGTACTGCCTAGCCTGAGGGAGCTACCCGACTACCTGACGAGTAACCGCCTCGTCTAATCCTCTGCCTTCTCGGGCTCCTCGATTAGGAATACAATCAGAAGTATAGCTGGCACCATCATGATCGCCTCCCCCCAAAAGGGGAGCTGGTGATTGACGTTATCGTAGAGCCAGCCCCCCGTGATCTGGCCAGCGGACATGGCGATCATGCTGAAGAACCCTAGGGAGCCGTTCGCCTTTCCCCTGTGCTCCTTGGGTATGAGGTCGGCGAAGAGGGTGTTGCCAGCTGAGGTGAAGAGGACTATAAGGAGCCCGGTGAGGGTCATGGCGAGCATAAGCCTCAGGAAGTCGCCCCAGACGAGGAGGGGCACCCAAACTATAGAGGCCACTCCGGCGATGATAAGCGGCTTCTTACGCCCTATCTTGTCGATGAGCTTGCCGCTCGGAATAGCTACAATGATCATGGTCACGAACATCGCGGTCATTAAGTAGGAGAGAGCCACAGGGTCGACGCCAAGGTCATTAACAACGTAGAGAATGAGGACTGGCTGGAATAGGCCGATTGCAAAGCTGGCGACGAAGTTGCATATGAAGAAGATGAAGGCTGACCTCGGCACGATCCGCCATACCCCTATGCTCTCCCGCATCGAGCTGGGCACGGTGGCTGCTAGGTCGCCCACGTTAAACTTCTCAGGCTTCACCACGGTCTCCTTGAGCCGTAGGCGCATCACCGCAGCCGCGACTAAGCCGATCAGTGCGACGCCGTATCCGAGCCTCATGCTGGGGATGAGCCCCATCCTGGCGTACAGCACTCCGGCGAGGAGGGGCGCGGGAGTCGTCGAGACGCTGCTTATGAGATTTATGATGCTGTAGGCCATGCCCCGCTTCTCCTTAGGAACTGAGTCGGCCACGATCGCCATCAGCGCGGGGCCATAGATGTTCGTCACACCGACCAGCAAAGCGCCGACGAGTATCCACCCCCAAGTTGGGGCGAAGATGTAGAAGACGCGGCTGAAGGCGGCGACGAAGGTCATGGAGGCTATGAGCCACCTACGGCCATACTTGTCTGCGAGGTAGCCGCCGGGTATTTGCACGATGCCCCTTGAGGTTGCCTCGACGGCGCCGATTAAGCCGATTGTCGCGCCGGTGCCTCCCAGAGCCTGGACGTATAAGGGGTAGTAGGTGCCGGGTAACTCCGTGGCGAAGTCGAGGATGAGCCAGCTCAACGCCATGATGAGAAAGTTGCCAGTTATGAAGCCGAACTCGGACCTAAACCTCCCGATGATACCGCTTTTCTTGTTCTCGGCGCTCGTCTCGGCTCACCTCCTTTACATTGGGAGGTACGTTGATTCCTTTATAAGCGGAACTCACCGGCGATGCTCGCGCCCAGTACTCACATGTTGTGACCGTGCCTCTGTTCGCGAAACCCTTTTAATGTATCCCCTGTATCACATTTTCCGCGCGGCCTCTGTGGTGTAACGGTAGCATACGGGACTGTGGATCCCTTGACCTGGGTTCGACTCCCAGCAGAGGCCCCATCCCGCGCCTTGACAAACCATTTAAATGGGCGATGGCGGGTAACTTTGGTGGGCGGAGGTCGCCCAGCTAGGCCAAAGGCGTAGGACTGAGGCTCCTATCCCGAAGGGGTTCATGGGTTCGAATCCCATCCTCCGCACCAAATATTACACCGTCGCGCGCGCGATCTCCATTAAGACCTCGTGATCAATCTACCCTGTACGAATGCCAGCAAACATTGAGCTGTTACTATTAGAGCGCGTGTATAACTCCTCAGCCTAATAAGGAGAAGAACCCTTCAGGGAGCATGCCGGAGCTGGCTAGTGTCTAAGCGAGTGAGGAATTATCGCTTGAACGCCAACTCCGGTGTTAATATTTTTAACGGCGTTAAAAATATAAGCCTTGCCTCTAAGACCCTGATGGCGGTACATTGAAGCCTCCATGCATGATCGTGGTTCAATACATCCTCCCAGCGTTAAGGGGAGCCATAGCTAAAGAGCTCATAGAGGAGCACGGGCTGAGGAAAACGGAGGTTGCCGACATGATGGAAGTGACGCCGGCTGCTGTAACTCAATATCTTAACAGGTCTCGGGGCGACGCGGGCTCCGGCGTCCTTGAGCGATCGAGCAGTGTAATCAGCCTGGTCTCTGAGATAGCCTCCGATCTCGCAGAAGGTCAAACGCCACCTGATGTGCTTCTCATGAAGATGTGTAGGGTGTGTTACACGTTGCGGACCGAAGGACTAGTGTGCGAGCTTCACAGGGAAGCGATGCCGAGTCTAAATCAGGCGAAATCATGCGCCTGCTCGCACGCACCGATATAACCACATGCATCGCCCGATACGAGGAGCTTTTCAATGACACATGTTGAGATTCCAATGGTGATAGAGTGAGGAACATGGGATCTGCAATATCCGTGAACAGCCTGACTAAGCGCTACGATGACCTCACCGCCCTCAACGGCATCAGCTTCGATGTACACCGGGGAAGCGTCTTCGGACTACTAGGCCCCAACGGGGCAGGGAAAACCACAACGATTCGTATCCTGACGGGGCTAACGAGACCTAATTCCGGGGAGGCAACCGTCCTCGACTACAATGTCGCTGAAGAGAACCAGTTGGTTAAGTCAAAGGTTGGCGTTGTCCCGGAGGCCTCCAACATCTACGAGGAGATGACGGCGCTTGGGAACCTCGTCTTCTCGGGTGAACTCTACGGCGTACCCAGCTCAGAGAGGAAGAGTAGAGCAATGCAGCTGCTTGAAGTGTTCAACCTAGCCGACAGGGCCAGAGACACGGTCCTCGGATTAAGCCGTGGCATGAAGAGGCGCCTCACCATAGCCTGCGCCCTCATGCACCGCCCAGAGCTTCTCTTCCTGGACGAGCCCACGACGGGCCTAGACGTTCAGAGCGCCCACCAGCTACGAGACCAGGTTAGACGACTCAACAAGGAGGGTGTAACCATCTTCCTCACCACCCACTACCTTGAGGAGGCCGATCAGCTCTGCAACACGATCGCAGTGATCAACTGGGGAAGGATAGTCGCCTTGGACTCCCCGGAGAACCTCAAAGCCAGCGTGACGGGTGACAGGGTCGTGGAGGTGAGCTTCAGTGCCCCAGTCCCAGAGGATGGACTGAAGAGGCTCCCAGGTGTCGTTGAGGTTTACAAGCTCGGCGACAAGTACAGGCTCAGATTAGCAGGTGAAGGCGACTCCGTCTCGGATCTTGTTGAATACGCGAGGAATCGCGGTTCTAGGATAGCGACGATCAACACGCTGAAGCCGAGCCTCGAGGACGCCTTCCTGAAGATCACCGGGACGACCCCCGACGAGGTATCCAGAGATAAGGTACAGCCGAGGCAGAGGAGGATGGATGGATGAGGGAACAGCTGGAGAGGGCGCTGTACATAGCCCGTAAGGACATTAGGGTCTACTACTTGAAGGCGCCGAACTTCACCTACGGGCTACTCATGCCCCTCGCCCTCTACCTCGCCTTCGGCGTCTCAGGCAACCTCAACGCAGCCACACTGATAAGCGGCCTCGTCAGCCTCGTCGTTCTCTTTGGCGCCACTAGCATAGAGGCAGTCGCCATCGTATCCGAGAGGACGAGCGGCACATTCGAGAGGCTCCTCGTCGCGCCAGTTAGCCTTCGATGGGTGCTGCTCGGTAAGGCCCTTGGGGGCGCCGCCTTCGGACCCGTCTTAGCCATCCTCGCCCTCGTCCCTGTGACACTTCTTTCAGGCGCTCAGGTTGCGGGACACATAGCCGTCCTGGTGGCGGTTGCTGTTAGTAGCTTCGCCTTCGCCTGCCTTGGCATAGTCGCCTCCGCCTACTCTAAGTGGATACCGGAGGCCCAGATGTACTCGAACTTCCTCAGGTTCCCGATGGCATTCCTCGGAGGGGCCTTCATATCCGTCGAGTCGATGCCCGAGGCGCTCAGACTCTTCTCCAGATTCCTACCCCTCACCTACTCGATTGAGGCGCTAAAGGAGGCGATGGCATACCCACTGCCAACGGTGACGTATCTTCTCGACCTCCTCGTACTCGTGGCGTTCTCAGCGGGGTGCCTGCTGTGGGCTGAGAGGGTGCTCAGGAAAAGGCTCGCTTAGCGGGGCACGTGAAGCCAGCCATACTCCTCGTAGATGCGCCGCCCCTCGGTGGACGTCAGAAAGTCGATGAACTTCCTCGACAGTGACTCGTCTCGCGTGTAGGTGATGACTTGGGCTGCGGTGCTCCTGAAGACCTGTACGTCTCTTGGAAGCTCGACAGACTCGCATGTATCCGGCCAGATGTTCTTGAAGGCGTTCCACCCGAAGACAACGTCGACCTTGTTAGAGTGTATTAGCCCCATCAGGGTCCCGCAGGCGTCTGCGTGTTCCACAATATTCGCTCTCACAGCCTCTATAATTCCAGCTTTACTGCATACATCATCCCAGACTCCCTTCAAACAGCCACCAACGGCTACCCCGACACGAACTCCGGGCTCGGCAAGATCCTTTAGCCTCTTGATGCCTCGGGGGTTACCCTCTTGAACAATGAGGACGCTGCGCCGGTAGCCGAGGCTGCGTCTCGTGCCCACTTTGAAGAGGCCTCGGTCCTCTGCCTCGTCGTGGACGTACTCTGCCCCGCAGCTCATCACGTCGCCCTTCGTGTTGAGGGCCATGGCTTTCAGCAGGCTCTCCGGCTTGCCGGCGACGAAGCGGGAACTGATCCCTTCTTTCCTATCGAAGGTGTTGAGAGCATACTCAAGTGGAGGCGCTACTGCGCCTGCTGAGTATACTAGGAGCCCATCTGCTTGCATTTACATATCGGTTTGCTATTATATAGGATAAAGACTTCGCTGACGGTTTTAAGCTCGCGGTGGAACACGGGGGGAAGGATGGATTGCCCAGTGCCCATCACATATACGCACCTGAGGGCTCACTAGCGCACGATTCCACTGCATTAGACACAAGTAATCGGGGATGTTCGCGCGCGCGGTAGTCTTATCCTGAGTCCCACCTGATACTCAACAGTGCGCACCTTAGTCAACACGGAGTAGTCGAAGCGAGTTCAGCATAACAAGTAAAGCGTTGCCCTCATGAATGATGCTGGCGGTCAGGGGATTAATCTGACCAGTTGCAGAGAGTATTATCCCGATTGCGTTTACCACGAGAGCGAAGCCAATGTTGAGTTTCACTATCTTCATTGTTTCACGCCCAATTCGGAGCAACTTTGGAATTCCTTCAAGTCGGTTATTCGAGAGTGTTATACCCGCTGTCTCGATGGCGATGTCCGTCCCAGTGAGACCCATAGCTACGCCCACGTCAGCGGTGGCGAGGCTTGGTGCATCATTGATACCGTCTCCCACCATCACGACCCTGCGTCCGGTTTCCTTCAATCTCTTCACATGGGTTACCTTCTCTGCGGGCAGTAGATCTGCTACAACTTCATCTACGCCTGCCTTAGTCGCCACCTCGTCAGCGACCTCGCGCCTGTCTCCCGTGAGTATGACGATTCTTGAGGCTCCACTTCGTCTCATGTCAGAGATTACCTCGCGGACGTTCTCCCTGAGTGTGTCTGAAACCGTAATGGCTCCAATGAGGTCTCGGTTCTTCGCTATGAGTATCGTGGACTGATTTGTGTTTTGGTTGCTCAGGTACTCTGTTGCTTGGGTTGTGATGGTTATTCCCTGCTGTCGTAGCAGCTTCTCGCTGCCGACAGTGACTCGCGTCTCGTCGTGTGTTACACAGATGCCCATACCAGGGTGTGTCTCCACCTCGGAACATTCCACGGATTGGATGCCCTCCTCCTCAGCTTTATTGGTGACCGCTTTGGCTATGGGGTGCTCGGAGTGCCTCTCAGCTCCAGCGGCCAATGCAAGAACGACATGGTCGGGTGTGCCATTGAAGCCCTTAACTTCCGAGACCTTGGGGCGGCCGAGTGTGAGGGTGCCCGTCTTGTCGAGGACCACGGTGTCGACGTCTGCGAGTTTCTGCAGGCTAGCCCCATTTCTGATGAGTATGCCTTTTCTTGCGCCATTGCCTATACTCGCAGCTACAGCCATTGGAGTTGCGAGAGTCAAGGCGCATGGGCAGCTTATGATGAAGACCGAAGCCATCTTGACAGGGTCACGTGTAATAAAGTAGACTGCCAAACCGAGCACAAGTATCACGGGGATGTAATAGCCTGCGAATCGATCAGCAAGGCGAACTATTGGTGCCTGATTCTCCTCAGCCTCCCTAACCATAACGATTATTCTACCATAGGTGCTCTCAGCGCCAACTACTCGGGTTTGAATCTGGACGGAGCCAAGCTCCACTATTGACCCGCTCAGAACATCGTCTCCCCGCTGCTTCTCGGCGGGGAGAGGCTCACCCGTCACGCTGCTCTGGTTGACGGTCGCATTACCATTGATGACCTCGCCATCGACCGGGATCATCCCACCAGGCTTCACGACTACGACGTCCCCAGGCTTTACCTCCGAGACCGAAACCTCAACCTCTTCTCCGTCACGGATCATCGTGGTGAACTTTGGGAAGGCGTCAATCAGTTCCTCTATTGCCCTATTGGCTCTTCTACTAATGAATTCTTCAAGTATCTCGCCACCCCCTAGCATAAGCACGACAACAATAGCGGCTAGGTTCTCACCGAGCATAATGGAAGCCACTATGGCGACGGTGGCGAGGAGGTCTATGCCGAAGACTCCACCGAGCAAGGCCTTGATGGCGCTATGCGCGATGAATATGACGCCTAGGACAGCGCCCAGAAGGGATAGGGCGTTGTAGATCTGTGGGGGTAGTAGGTTGAGTATCTGAGCTAGCCAACTCGTGGCTCCGAGCCCAACCGAGACCGCGAGGAGTATAGCCTTATTGCGGTTTACCATCCTAGGCACCTAAAGGAGCTTCTGGAGGGCTGCCTTGAGTTCATCGAGCTGTGGTTCAATGTCGCCTGATTTGACCGCTTCGATTAGGCAGTGTTCAAGATGGTCCTCTAGGATGATTGCGCCGGCTTTCTCGAGGGCGGCTCGGACTGCAGCGATCTGTATGAGAATGTCTGGACATTCCTTCTCCTCGTCGATCATCTTTATGATCCCATGCAGATGACCCTCGGCTCTTACTAGGCGGTCTCGGACGTTTTTTCTCTGCTTGTGAACGGTCATATCCTATCCGGGGGGATGGGATAAGTATTAAGGTTTTCTACGGTGGTTCCACACGAGATAAGGGGTCGTTTACACTTGACTGAATCAAGGTCCTAATGTCCATAGCTCTCAGTCCGTTGGCAGGCTCGTTCCAAGCTACTATGTCACGGATGCTCTGACATCCGTCTTCGTGAGAGGTGCTCCTCTGGCGAGCTCCGCGGTGCTCTTCGACCTCGCGATTGTTGCCGCCATGAGCGTTGCTGTACTAATAGTCGACGCCATCGCCTTCAGCAGATTCGGAAGATCTTAACTCTCCTGTCCAGTTCGCGCGCGCTAAATAGCTCTCCATTATTGACAATTTTCCACCATAGTACCGCCGGTACATGAAGAAAATAATTACTCTCTTCAGCATATACGAGATCGCGCGTGCTATCTAAGATACTCCTTCGCCTTCAGAATAGCGGCAACAAAGTCCTCAGAAGCTGCTCCAAGAACCTTGATCCCCGTAGCCGCAAAGACTTCAGAAACAGCGCTCAAAAGCGGCGCCTCCTCAAGCTCCACACCCACCAGTGCTCCTTCCAGCTTTGAGATGGCACCCATGAACGGCTGCGTGAAGAAGTCACCTGAAATAGAAATCCCATCAATCTTATTGTCACGAGCAACCACAGTGACCCTAACCATCTTGCCTGCCTTGTAGACTGACTCCAACACCGTCACCCCCTCCTTCACCTTAGCCCCTCTACCCTCATCCGATAATAGGTGCCTGAGCTCGAGATCCTTGGAGAAGATCCAGTCCTCGCCTCTTCTCTCCTCTAAGAGCTCCTCTAAGTAGCCGCTCTCCTTCTCCGTCAGTGTACCCAGTATTAGGGTTACACCGATCTCTTTCTCATACCCCTCGACGAGGCGGCTCCTCACATCCTCCCGGTTAGGGACCTCTCCGAGTTCCCTTTCAAGGGACGTTAACCACTGGGTCATAGAGTCGGCGAGTTTGTCCTTGAACTTCTCGCTGGGGGCCTTGATAATCTTGCTCATCAGGTCGGCGGGCGTCTGCATGAGGATGTCTCCGGCCAAGACGTTGGCTTGGTCGATGGTTATGGCGCCGTTCCCCGAAATTTTTCTTCCTCCGACGGTCAAGTCATTCGGTTTTCGAAGCTGTGCCTCCAGGCCAAAGCATTTAAGGGCGTATATCGCGGGTCTTGTGAACTTTTCGTAGAACTCAGGTATAGTAGGAGGGCAGTCTGGGCTTTTTCTGTTGACGACCGCGAAGTAGTCCTGCTCCCAGGGGCCGTCTAGGATCGCTCCTCCGCCGATGGTTCTTCTTACGAGGCTGAAGCCCATTTCACGGGCGTATTCGATGTTAATCTCTTTCTCCATCATCTGGTGGTAGCCGATGTTGACGAAGGGATTCGCCGGGTGGTCGAGTATGACTGTGTTTGGTGATGACCCCTCGCTCACCGTTTTTGCGACTGCCTCGTAGAGGTTTGTCATCGTATAGCCGTCGACGGCCCCTAGATCTAAGAGTCTCCACATATCAAATTCAACTCGTGAATACGCTGGAACATGGTTATACTTAACCACGAATTAAAATAGATGCGGAGAGTCGTCGGTATGCAGAAGCACATCATGTCAAAAGGTCATTGACAGTATGTGCTCTGGAGTGGCTTTTGCGTGCGCGTAGCATTTAGGAGAGAGTGTAGTCGCGCTGCCGAGTGCGCAGCCCTTATAGTTTCAGAAGCCGATTGACCTTTTCATCAACTGATGGATGCTTGTTAAAAATCATCCATTGAATCTTCTCCAAACTACTTTCGATAAATAACTGTTTTATCGATTAGAAGGTGGGGTACGGCCGGCACCGACCATGAGCACACCCTCTAGACCAGAAAAACCGCAACAAGTGCCTGCGCTAAAATATTCGATAATTTGGTGGTAGGCGGGTACGATCCGAAGAAGATTCCAGTTGGGTTGCGCGCTCCCCCAAGAATCAGCCGGCTCCAGTGGCTGGGCAGCCGCAGTCGGTGGTTCCGGCTGACTCGGTAGAGAAGTCGGTTGCGCCGGCTGTCTCTGTTGAGAGGCCGGTACAGACGGCTGAGAAGGTTGAGGCGGTTAGCACGGTTCCTATGGGGGAGGTTGTAAACGCTGAAAGACTTCTGCCGACTCTACCGATTGCTCAACCAGCCCAACTAACGCCTCAACTAAGCTTTCAACCGCAACCGCAGCCAGCCAGATCAACCGTCGCCCAGCCCCCTCGACCACGGCAGACCAGCGGGCAGCCAGAGGAGCGACCGAACATAGTCATCATCGGGGGAGAGCCGGCCGTTCAGCTGAAGGGACTCGAGAGAAAAGCTGACCAAAGCCTTCAGGACCCAGGAGGGCTTAGCCAGAGCCACACCAGAGAGGTGTAATGACTCCTCTTTAGAGAGCCTCGCAGCAGCTTCGTAGCCTTCAGATGCCACCACAGCCGCAGCCATGAGCCGCCACAGCCACCTAAGCTCCCTGAGTTGCCGCTGCAGCCAACTGCCTCATCAGCTAGAACGGTTCAGCTATGGGACTGCTCCCATAGCGCCTGAGTGTCCGACCATCAGTGCAGTATAAGGCGGCTTCTGCGCTGTACCATGTTTTGCGCAAAACATCGAGTCTAGAACGAGGGCATCAGGCCCTGAGCCGGCAGCGCCTCTCATCACCATCGTGAGGACTTACTCCTTAGAGACCTCATCCACGAGGCAAGCCGGGAACAGTCCTACGAGAACCGCCTTAGCCTTGCGGCTGGGTTTCGTCCCGCCCACCACAGGCTTTGCCTCAGGAAGATCTAACACGTTCCTCTCAGCCATGTGCACAACGCAGAGAGCAGGGTAATCCTTCTCCCTGCCCTTCAGCAGATTGAGAAATAAATTCATGTTCTTCTCCTGCTCCGCACTCAGCCTTGGTATGATCCTTGGCATCGACTCATCAACGTAGCCGGCGTCACCCGGGACATCCAACAGCGGCTTCTCACGAAGCCACTCCACTTCGAAGAACACTTCAACGGCCAGCTGCTTAACGCCCTCCGCTCGGGCGCGCCTAACCGTTTCATACCCATCCACGACGTAGCCATACGGGTAGCAAGCCACCGGCTCCGAATGATTCAAGTCCATCTTAGGCATCCCTTCATGCTCCTCACTAGTCGATCCGCTTCTAGCCGCCCGCCATAAACCAGCGACTGGCACCACACGGTGCCAACTGACGAAGACCTCGCCACCCTTGACACTCTCAACGATGGACCTCAGCTCTTTTCGGGTGAGGGACCAGCCCATTGCGAGGCTCCCCAATTCCCAGCGTCGATACTCTTTCGGGAGCATCATGATCGTTAAGGCTTGCCACGGCGAAAGCGTTTGGCACAAAACACCCATCTTCAGGAAGAGGGGCATCTCAAGCAGCCTTAACCTATTGGCTATAGAGGACCTGGATTTCCCGTATCGGTCAGCGACCATCTGCTCCGTGTACCCGAACTCACTGACCAACAACCTGTAGCCCATCGCCTCCTCAACTGGGTTCAGGCCTTTACGATGAAGATTAGTATTCAACGTCGCCTCCGCGGCCCCCTTGTCGGAGAAATCAACTACCTCCACCTCAATCTCTATCCATCCCAGCGCCGTAGCCGCGTTCACCCTCCGCTGCCCGTCAACAATAAAAAATTTACCCGGTATAGATGGATGAGACCTAACGATTGGTTTCACATGCATCCCGCTAACCAATATCGAGTTCTTAAGTACAGCGTCCTCCTTCTCATAGCTCAAGATCCTTGTTTGATAAGGGTTCGTCCTTATGTCACTTAGCCGAATCACTTTCTCAACCATTTAACTCCACCTCCAACACGTTTGCTGAACTTGGCAGAGAGTTAATCGAAAATCTTGTGTATTTTACTCCAGTCAGTCCAGTTCGAATCGACTCCAGCATCTCATCCCCATTATTCATATGCATCTAATATTATTATGGTTCTATATACATATAAATATTTTTAACTTTATTATAAGGAAGACATTAATATTCTTATCCTTCAACTATAATCTATGTCCGTTTCAACCGAGCCGAAATTACTTTTAAAAATCTTGCAACACTACGCGATTATTCAAATCCTATACCCGGACAAACAACTCTCGGTCAACGAACTGACAAGCACCCTCAAGAAAGACCAGGGCAACATATCAAGAGCGCTAAAAGAGCTAGAGGAACTGCACATAATCCAAAGCACTAGCGAAAAAGGCATCCATGGAAGACAACGAAAAGTAAAGCTAACAGCCTCAGTAAGACATCTCTTTAGCTATTTAACAAGAATCATGGAAAAAAAACTCTACGACAACGAAATACAACCAGAATTACTAAGAGAGTACCTAGACCTAATCCAATCCAATGATGAAGCATTGATTGACATGGGTATTACTACTTTAGAACAAGAAAGCAAGGGAAAAACAACCTATGACGCTGAATCATTAAAAACGATCAACAACATACTAAACAAAAAAATTCGTAAAAAAGAGATACTAGCTATAATAAAGAATTTTGTTAAAAACTCAGATGAAGACAAAAGAGTCGTATATTCCAAAGTATTCTTAGGTCCACTAAATCAGTTCACAATAAACATGGAGGAGACGGAGGAGAATAGACACCAAGCGTTTACAATCATATCAGAACTTCTTCCGCAGGCAGAACTCTATAATTCACTTTTCGAACAATTTTACACTCTTATCGAAGCCGACTCCATT
The DNA here is from genome assembly GCA_001774245.1 of Candidatus Bathyarchaeota archaeon RBG_13_52_12. Classification (GTDB taxonomy): domain Archaea; phylum Thermoproteota; class Bathyarchaeia; order TCS64; family TCS64; genus UBA8941. The sequence continues at coordinate 79,926 of MEZF01000047.1, read as the reverse complement.
TATGTACAGAGTGCACGAGACCTCATTCTATCCTTTTATCCCGACTCAGTATCTGACATTAAACTAAGACTGCTTATTCGTGCCAGAAAAGCATCCGATGACGTCCGAAAAAGAATAAAGAAACAGCTGTCCGAACTCACATAAGTGCGCTGTACGTAGAAGCAGGCGCGCGCGGAACTTTTTACTATTTGCTCTTCTCAATGTCCTAGCGCGTAAAAAATACGTTTAATTAATTTTTCCAGTGCTACGCTCATCAAGCTTGAATAACTGCCTGGCCATCACGTCTCTGATTAAATTGGCGACCCGCATCGGATCCCTCACCTTGACCATCCTCTTAGTGAAGTCCCTCTCACTCTGAGTCTTGATTGTGATATCCCCCATGTTGAATATCCTGCTGCTATAAGTTCCTGATCACCTCGAGATCCGAGAACCCGGTCGAAACAGTCTCATCTACTCACATGCACGTAGGGAGAGGTAGGCCAAGAATTAACGAATCAGCACGCTGATCGCATGCGCTTCAAATCTGGCAGCCGGGGCAGTAATGGACCTGGCCCCCACCCAGCGCCGTCCTCTCTACCTTGGCCCCACATCGGGGGCAGAGTCGATCCTTCATGTTCGGGCCCATGACGGGAGTGTACCCGCCCTTCTTGCCGAAGAGGTCGAGGATCTCGTCTTTCCCACCCTGCCTTAGTCTCTCCTCAATAAGGGCTTTAACAGCGTCGTAGAGGGCATTGATCTGGTTCGATGACAGTTCGGATGACTTCCTACGCGGGTGGATGCCCGCACGGTAGAGCACGTCTTGGTAAGCGCTGTTGCTGAGGCCTGACACGGCTGCGTTCTTCCCGACGAGCAGAGGTTTGAGCTGCGTAGCCTTAGCTGTGATGAGCTCTGTGAATCGCTCGGGCGTAAGGTCTCCTGGGGAGGAGGCTCCACGATAGTCTCGCCTGTATATGTAGACGCCGTCAAGCTGATCATCGTCAGCCGCGTAGATGACGCCCATGCTAATGAGGCGGACGGTGAGTGAATCACCCCCGGTGAAACCGATTCTGAGATGATACTTCGCGTCGTCACCGGCTCGGTGGTAGAGGATGACGCCACCGTACTCTGGTGCCAGCAAAAGGTTCATGCCATTGTCAAGCCTTACGCGAATCGTGTTCCCGCTGCTCCCCGCTCCCATGACTGTCCTACCGACGAGTCGTTTGAAGTCGTCGAGGTCTCTGTTGATGAAGCCTATCCTGTGAATCTTTTCGTAGTCCTTGAGGTCGTATGACTCGATTTTCTTCCCTTTGATAGTCGCGTCCAGTTGTCCGGCGAGGAGCCTCGCCTCCGGGTACTCGAAGCTCATTGGAACACACTTGAGCGATGCTGGTTTCTTAGCCTATTAAGTGTTGAGAGCGCGCGGGATATCGGAGTCGAGGTCGATGAGGGAGATCGAGCGCGCGACGTGATAGCACAGATAACATCTCCTCAAACCTATACGGGTCGGCGCAAGTCAACATCATCAGACTTGGATGTAGTAACTCATCAGTAGGTGCGTCACATCGATGGTTGAAATAATGCCCGTGAGCTTCTGCTCGCCATCGACGATGAAGCAATGATCCTCTTTTCCTTCTATCATCTTCTCGATCATATTCATCACGGGCTCATCCTCACCGAAGACAAGGGGTGGCTGCAGCTCCACCGTGTTCAGCGGGTCATCGAGAGCCGTCTTCGATAGGAATGCTAGGCCTTCGAGGGTGGCGTAGCCTACTACCTTCTCGTCCGCATTGACTACCGGCATAAGCCTGAAGCTCGTCTCACCGAAAGCCTTCATGGCCTCCCTGATGCTGACGTTGGCGTGTAGCCTCTGGGGGTTCCGGGTCGCTATGTCTCTCGCGGTGAGCTTCTCAAGCTCCTTCGGTCTGCTCCTCGTGACCTTATAGTAGAACCTCTCGAGGGCAAGCTCCTCCTGGCTTACCTTGTTCGCCGGTTGGATGGGGTAGAAGCTGTAGGCACCTGAGACGAAGAAACAGACGACTGTCGATAGTATTATTGGTATAATTGTGTGGGGCCCGAAGACCTCTGCTATGAAGACGATGGGGGTCAGCATCATTTTGTGCACACCTGCAGAGAATGCGGCCATGCCCATTAGTATGAAGATCGGCGTCATCGAAGGCATCAGGGCGGTGCCCACCATTGCCCCCCAGGCTCCACCTAACAGCAGCGTTGGTAGGAAGAGGCCTCCAGTTCCGCCGAAATTCATCGTTATACCCGTCGTAAGTGTTCGGAGCAACAAGACGACGCCAAGAGTCATAAGAGAGCCACTCAACATGAGGGGGACCATCTGGTAACCTGGGCCAACTGACTGGGGTGAAACGTAGCCCACCCCACCAAGTACGATGCCTCCAATGATGAGCATCAGTGGGTAGCCACCACGTATAACGACCTGCCTCGCGAGCCTCTCACAGGCACCATAGACGCTGGTGAAGAGGAATACGACTCCGCCTGTAGCGAGCCCGAAGACCATAGAGATCGGCAACCAGACCATTGGCAGGGCTGCCACATCGAGCTGGAGGCTGGGGACGAGGCTAGGGGCCCCCACCGCCACGGAGACTAGGTACGCTGTTGAGCTAGCTATAGCAGCCTCGATGAACGATTCTTTCTCAATGTCCCTCCGGTAAGGGAACTCGAGGGCGAAGAGGAGCCCAGTGAGGGGGGTCTTGAAGCTCGCCGAGAAGCCTGCAGCTACACCTATCATAAGCACCTTGCCTGACCCCATCCTGAGGCGCAGAATCTTATTCAACCAGCTTGAGAACCCACCCGAGATGACCGCTGATGGCCCCTCCGGCCCAGCCGAACCACCGAAGATCGATGTAGCTATCCCTGAGACAGTTTTCACGATCGCCTCCCTGGGTATCAAACCACTCGGTGCCAGGTGGAAGACCTCGAGTATATTGTGGAAGCTGCTCTTTGGCGTCTTATACCAGGCAAATAGGTGGATGAGGAAGTAGCTGAGGACGAGACCGGTGAAGGGAAAGACGAAGAATAGAGTTGGAGTCTTCAAGGCGTCCTGGTAGAAGGTCTCCCAGGAGTAGTAGACGAGCCCATTTATCACCGAGGCGGCAAAGCCGGCCACGACGCCGGTTGCGATGGGAAGTGACCACCAGGAAAAGTTCGACCGCCTCGTAAGCCATCAACCCTTATTAATCCTGTGAGATTATCGCAGGTATCTGAGTCGGGATAGATTAAAACTTGGCGGAGAGGTTCCTGAGGCCCCGCTGGCTTTACGCCATCATACCCTTCTACGCGATACAGAGCTGCATAGGAACTTACATCACGCTGCGAATCCTAGAACTCGGAGGGAGCGTCATTAGCGTTGGGCTCGCCTCATCTGCTTATAACATCTCGCTAATACCCTCGGCCTTCATAGGGGGGAAGATAGCCGACTACATCGGGAGGAGGAGGCCCCTACTAGCCCTCAGCGCAATGGGGCAGCTATTCACGCTGAGCCTAATCGCCATGGCCGGGGATATTAACCTGATAATCGGATTCTACGCCATTTACAGCTTCTTCAGTAGCTTCAGCCCGACGGTCTTTAGCCTCCTACTCATGGACACGGTCTCGAAGGAGAACCTTGGTGAGGGAAGTGCCATCAGCTTCAAGTACATGATATATGGGAGCCTAACTGGAAACGCGCTAGGATTTCTCGTCCTCACGTCCCTGCCACTAACCGCCGTCGCCCTTCTCCCAGTGGGCTTTAGCACAATTCTCCTCATTCTCTCACTAGCCCTAGTGAAGGACTCGAAGACGGCCACCGAGAGGCAAGCGATCACCTTCAACCCCGAGGCCCTCATCACACGCCTAGCCCACCTCCCAGTGATCCTCATCAAGGTACCGAAGTTGGAGGACTTCAAGGGACTAACCAAGGGTGCCCGTAGTGCAGTGACGAGGGACATCCCCCTAATCATGGCTACGAACGTACTCTTCTTCCTAGGAGCCAACCTCTTCTTCACCAGCTATACACCCTTCCTCAAAGCGAACAACCTCAGCAACCTCGAGATAACTGGACTAGGAATCTTCGTGACATGCATAAACGGCCTAGCGAGTGCACAGAGGTTCAGCCGCTCTAGTAAGAGAGGTGACCCCGGGATGATCGTGGAGTTCATGTCACTGAGAGCCATGGCTTTCCTCTTTGCGGCGATAGAGAGCCTATACTTCTTCGGTCACAGCGTGCTGTACGTGACCCTCCTCCTCTACCTCCTCATCGGTATGGCCTACACGAACATCACCATCGGGATGAACGCGCTCCTCTACCGGTTCCTCCCGAAGGAGGGACAGGGGGGGACACTCGGCGTATACAGCGCCTTAAACAGCATCGCCATGTTCCTCGGCAGCTTCCTCAGTGGAAACATCAGCTTCTTCTTAGGATACCCCGTGACATTCCTCCTCAGCAGCATCGCCCTTTTCGGCGCTGCGAGCCTCTTCGAGTGGCACTTCAAACCCCGGCGCACGGTCGATGAGGAACTCTTCTAGCCGTGAATAATTAACTCCGCTACCTCATCCGAGGGCCCAAGTAGTCTGACCAACTTTGATGACTCGACGGCTTCAAGTAGCGCAGAGAACTCGAGCGCCTGTGGAACATTCGACTTGTCCGCGTCGAACCAAAGGTCGAGCATTGAAGGCCCGCCCCTCTCCGCAACTTTTAAACGCAATATGAAGGGGTAGTTCCTGTGCTCAGTAGAGAAGAGGAGGTGACCATCCTCAGCCTCGATGAGGCGAATCAGGGCACCCCCGAAATTGGCGCCACCGCTTACTACCTCCAGCGGGACCACGTTCCGGCTTGGCCTCAAGGGGGGTTTCACTGCCCCCTCGTCATCCTCGTTCTCGGAGGTGAAAAGTAAGAGACCCAACCCTAGCCGTGCTGAGGCCCTGTAGCTGAGACGTGTATTCGATTTACCTCTCGGCCAACCCTCAGTAATATACGTCGTGAGCTTAACTGATTCCTCTAAAGTGACGCCGGTCGATAAACCCCCATATCGGCTTAGAAGCTGAGCCATATGCGCTGTCAGCTCCTCTAGGTCGTGGGGAAGGTCAGCAATTCCCTGTGAATCATAGATCTTGATGTTGCTTGGGAAGGGAAGGTCCGCAGGCGCCTCTAAAGGCCCGCCCAGAAACACGTATATGTGCATCCAGGACCTCGGCTCAGTCGAGGACCCAACCCACTGGAGAGCCCCGGCAAATATCATCGTGGGGTCCGTCTCCTCGAATGCGAAGGTGAATACTGGTTTTTGGCCGGCGTTGAGGCCCCAGGCGACGTCTGCGACGGCGTCGCCCTCGGGGCTCATGTAGCTCGTCTCGGTGTAGAACCCTAGACCTCTCCCCTTCATAACGAACCAATTGGTGAGGCCTGTCTTGTCGGCTGGGAACCCCGTCGCCTAATCACCTGTAGGATTCCGCGAGGCGCATCCACTCCTCCGGTGTAAGGCGCCAGCCGAGGGCGCCCATGAACTCCAAGAGGTGAATAGGGTTCGATGACTTCGAGATCGTGAAGACGTTATCCTGTGCTATGAGCCAGTTAAGGGCGACCTGAACTCGCGTCTTGCCGTAGGCCTCCGCGATCTCGTCCATGACCACGTTAGGTGTCTGGAGGATAGCCCCCCTCTCGAGTGGGCGATAGGCTACTAAGCTGATCCCCATTCGTCGGCAGGCAGGGAGGAGCTCCATCCTCGGCTTCTGGTCGAGGAGGCTGTACTGAACCTGATTAGCCACGAGTTCATTGTCTTTGAGGCAGCTCCGGGCATCCACCATGAGCTGGGCGCTAAAGTTACTAACCCCGATGAACCGTGTATGGCCCTCCTTAACGCACTCCTCCATCGCCTCCATCGTCTCGGCGAGGGGCACGTCAGGGTTTGGCCAGTGAACGAGGTAGAGGTCGACTTGGTCGACGCCGAGACGCTGTAGGCTCGCCCTCATGGAGCGGTACAGGTCATCTCTGTGGAGGTGGTTATGCCAGACCTTCGAGGTGATGAATAGCTTCTCCCTGTCCCAACCCTCAATAGCTTCTCCGACTAGCTCCTCGGCGTGGCCAGCACCATAATACTCGGCGGTATCGATGTGGGTGAGGCCGAGCTCAAGCGCCATCCTGATTGCGGTGACGGTCTCCCTGTCACGGGTCTTGTCGGGGTTCTCCCGACCCCCCATCCCCCACGTCCCAAGACCGAGAATGGGTATGCTGATGCCTCTCGTTAATTCCCTGCGCTCCATCAAGTTGAGGTTACCTCCCTGAAGATGAGGGTAAAGAGGGATAAGAGGGTTAGGCGACGAGCTTCCTCATGAAGCCCTCGTAGTCGCCTGGTGGAATGGAGGTCTTAAAGTTTTTTGTGATCTCCTTGGCGAGCTTCGCCTTATCGTAGAGGAGGTCGACGCATGTTAGAGCCATTACCTTAGCTAGGAGGACGATTATGTTGCCTGATAGTTGGTTCTGATCGGGATTTAACATTGCGCGCGTGGTGAGCCAATACAAATCGGCATCCGATTCGACGCCCAGAATAATTATCTATTCGACTCGGGTTACTCTCCTACAATCGATGAGGTTGACCAAATGAAACTTCTTGAGTACGAGGCGAAGGAGGTCTTCAAGCGGTACGGCATCCCCCTTGGGATGAGCGCCATCGCTAAGACACCCGGCGAGGCCAAAGACGCTGCAGCGATCATTGGTAGACCTGTAGTAGTCAAGGCCCAGGTGGGAGTTGGTGGCAGGGGGAAGGCTGGAGGCATCAAGCCTGCGGATACCCCCGTACAAGCCCGCGAGGCAGCGAAGCAGATACTCGGTATGAAGATCAAGGACCTCACCGTACGGAAGGTACTCGTCGAGGAGCGGCTTAGAATCCAGCATGAGATTTACCTCGGAGTCATCGTAGACCGAGCCGCGAAATGCTACACCATCCTCGCCTCAGGTGAGGGGGGCATGAACATAGAAGAGGTCGCCGTTAGGAACCCCGAGAAGATTGTCAGACACAACGTCGACCCCCTAATGGGTTTCCGAAGCTACCATGCAAACGAAGTTGCCAAGCGCCTCGGCTACAGCGGAAAGAAGATGCAGCAACTCAGTGACATCCTCCTGAGTCTATACAGAGTCGCATATGAGATGGACGCGGAGTTGACGGAGATCAACCCACTCATCGAGACGGCGGAGGGTTTCGTGGCCGCCGACGCTAGGCTTAACGTCGACAACAACGCCCTCTACAGGCACAAAGAGCTGGAAGCGAAGTACATTGAGAGCTTCGAGGGGGAACTGACCCCCCGGGAAATGGAGGCACGCGCTATGGATCTCACATACGTCGAACTGGATGGCGACATCGGCATCATCGGCAACGGCGCAGGTCTTACAATGTCGACGCTCGACACAGTCATGCTCTACGGAGGGAGGGCGAGGAACTTCCTAGACCTCGGCGGTGGTGCCAACCCCGACCGCATTGGCAAAGCAGTTGAATTCGTACTCAAAGATAACAGAGTCAAGGCACTTTTCGTCAATGTCCTCGGAGGCATAACCCGCTGCGATGATACCGCTAAGGGCATCATCGAGGCACGGAAGAAGCTCGGTGACAACAAACCCATAGTCGTCAGGATGATGGGCACCAACGAGGAGGAGGGAAAGAGGCTCCTTCACGGCGCAGGTATAGAGACGAATGACACGATGGAGGAGGCGGCTCAGAAGGTCGTCCACCTCGCTAAGGAGGTTTGAACATGAAGCTCATCAACAGGGACACGAAGGTCGTTGTACAGGGCGTCACCGGCACACAGGGCAGGTTCCACGCCGCAAGGATGAAGGAATACGGCACCACGGTGGTCGCCGGCGTTACCCCGGGCCGCGGAGGCCAAGACGTCGACGGCACACCCGTTTACGACACCGTCGTCGAGGCCAAGGAAAAGCATGGACTCGACGCGAGCATAGTCTTCGTCCCCGCCTTCGGTGCCCTCGATGCTGCTCTTGAAGCCATCGAGGCTGGGATGAACCCTGTCGTCGTCATCACTGAAGGCATACCCGTCAGGGACACTATCGAGCTTGTCGCCCGGGCTAAGCAATTAGACACAACGGTCATCGGCCCCAATACCCCAGGCCTCATCAAGGCGGGAGAGTCAAAGATGGGAATTATGCCGAACCAGGTCTTCAAACGCGGCTCAGTCGGCATCATTAGCCGCAGCGGCACCCTCTTCTACGAGATCGCTGCCCATGTCACAAATCAGGGCCTCGGTGAATCCACATGTGTAGGCCTCGGCGGTGACCCAGTAGTTGGCCTCGACTATATAGAGCTCCTAAAGTGGTTTGAGAATGACGTAGAGACTAGGGCGGTCGCTCTCATCGGGGAGATCGGTGGGGACGCGGAGGAGAAAGCCGCTGACTTCATCGCCTCAGGGGGATTCACGAAGCCTTTGGCGGCATATATAGCTGGTCGCGCTGCCATTCCGGGGAAGAGGATGGGCCACGCAGGCGCTATAATACAGGGAGCTGCTGGGACAGCGGACAGCAAGATGAACGCCCTTAGGGGCGCTGGCGCAGCTATAGGTGAGCAGCCCATTGACGTAGCGAAGGCCTTGAAGAAGGCTCTGGTCTAAACCTCGTCGAGTATTTCGAGGAGTTTGTTGAGCATCTTATAGGTGAGCCCCCAGATGATGTCATCTCCGAGTTTGAAGACCTCTCCCTCCCAATCTTTTACCTTCGCTGTAGTCCTGCTCTCCCTGAGTTCCTTGAGGTGTACCCAGCGGTAAGCGGTAAGCTCGGGGTTGAGCCTGATCTCTGGCCTCCCCTCGTAGAGGTATACGATGGGTAGTACATCCCTATCCGGTTTTATTGATGAGAACATCACGGGGAGGCCGCCTATGTATGTAAGGGAGTCGAGATCTATTCCGGTCTCCTCTTGTACCTCCCTTATGATAGTATCCCTGAGTGTACGGTCGTCCCTCGCTCTCTTCCCGCCGGGGAACGCCATGTCCCCCGACCATGGGTCCCCCAGGACGACGGCGCGCCTGACGAGGAGGGTCTCGTAGTCGTTAGCCTCTTCTCTGATGAGAATGGCGACAGCAGCCCAGGCATCTATTGCCTCTACGCCTCGTAGCCTATGCTTCAGCCTCTCGATCAAGGGAGACCACTCGACTTGAAACCGTTGAGGGGGTTAAAATACTAATTGCTCAATCGCGCATGAAGGGTGGTTTAGAATACGGGTTTAGACTGGGGGCGCCTCACCGCCCTCCCCTGGCTTCCAGCCCTTGACTTAGCCGATGGTGGTCTTCACCGAGCGTGTGAGGTGGCCGAGGTCGGTTTCTAGGGCACAGAACCTGAAGCCCCGCGCGTGCAGTTCGAGGGACCTATTTTGAGTTTCAGCGGGGAAAAAGCTACCCTAGGCCACGGGGCTAATCCTCTTCCTGCCGCTCCTCAATCCAGCTGAACTTTTTTTGGAGCGTCGTGGGGTAGTAACTGCGCCAGTTGAACCCCACACGCTTCCCCCAGTCATAGTAGATACGTGGGTCGACGTAGTTTTTCAGGCTGGTACCGAGGTTGTAGTCGCGGGTGATCTCCTGGGCCTCGACCTGGAGCTCCATCCGCTCCACCGACTCCCTATTGCGTCGCCTTCTCTCCTCTAGCCGCTTCTTCAGCTTCAGGCTCTTCGTCACGTAATCATTCTTGATCCTACGGGAGCATTCCCTGCCCGCCTTGGCTGCCTTCTTCGCGGCCTCGACCCGCTTCTTTAGATTTGGATGTAACTCTCCCGGATCCTTGGAGTGTTTCTCATACTCCTGCTCGGCCAAATGCAGCTTCTGCTCTGCCTCGTAAAGCTTCTTCTCAGCGGCAGTTAGCTTCTCCCTGTACCTATTCTCCTCGCCGGTGATCTTCTGCCGCAGAGCCTTCTCATTGACCGTAGCCTTAGCCTCTAACCTTTTTAGACGATCCTTTTTAGCCTGGAGGCTCTGCTGCCAGGTCTTGGGAATAGTGCGTTTATGGTTGCAGACTATGGCGGCTTCGAGATTTGCCTTGAGGGCAGCCTGGCGCTTGACGTAGTCGGGGTCCTCGGGTCTTATGGTCTCTGTTGCGAGTCTGCCCCCGACGGCGTCGGTGGCGTAGAGGGTACGAAACACCTTGGCGCTGAGCCCCTCCATGATCTCCTTTAGGAAATCACCTACGTGGCCCGAGCTGATGCCCTCGAAAAGACTCGCCTTCCCCGCACCCGCGGCGAAGTCAAGTAGGTTCTGCACCACTTTAGGGGGGAGCTTAGCGGTGATATTCAGGGGGATCGAGTCCTTGCCGAGGAAGTTGAATGTGACTGAGCCGTCGGCGTTGAAGCAGACGTG
>MEZF01000047.1:67153-69582 GCA_001774245.1 Candidatus Bathyarchaeota archaeon RBG_13_52_12 | reverse complement strand
GGCGCCGACGGTGTCCGCCTCGTCTTCATCATCCTTCTCGTCTCCGACCCTGAACTTGAGCTGGTCTATGAGGTAGCAGACTGTAGCCGTCTTACGCCTCTTCAGATCCTCGGCGGTTAAGTTAGCCTCTATATGGGCTTTTACTGCGTCGAGTCTCTCCTTTAGGGCGCGCGCCTTATCGTATTTCTCAATGTCCTTCTTCTGCTTGAGGAAGCTGGCGTCGCCGGGCCATACATACTTCTTTTTGCCACTGAGTTTGTCGGTCCAGCGTGCTATCCACATGGTGGAGGGCTCCCAGACGACTGCCTTCCAGTTCCCCGGGGGTCGTGGGGCATCTGGACTGAGGTTGATTTCGATGTCCTCGTAGCTGGGTCCTTGCTTCCACTTGCCCCGCCAGGGATGCTGGCCGCGGCCCATGAAGATGCTATTGGGCTCGACGTTATAGTTGCCGAGTTCCATCCGCTGCCCGTCGACTGCAGCGTAACCGTATCTCTCCTTGTTGGCCTCGCGTTGTGCCTTTCTCTCGTCGGCTTGAGCGTTCTTAACCTCGGCTGGGAGGTTCTGCTTCGCCTCCCGCTCCCTCTGCACCAGTTGTATGATGTCAGTGAAGTCAAGGTCGCCAGGTAGGAGTTTGACACCTAGTTTTTTCCCAAAGTCGTCGTGGAAGTTCTCGGCGAACTTTGGGTCTTCAACGTAGGGGGTGCCGTCCTTCTTAGCCCAGGCGACAGCCATCTCCTCTTGCTCGTCGCTGAGGCTAATGGTTTGGCCCTTGATCTTCACTGATAGGCTACGGCCCTTGTACTTCGGGGGGACTATGACGCCGTTGTGGTGCAGGCTGTTCACGCTGGACACCGGTTTTAGATGAATACCGGAGGCTTCTCTATAAGAATACCTCCGTGGGGTGGACCAATTGGAGCTGCAAGGTGGAGCTAGTCAAGAGAGGGCTTTCTCCAATTCGTCGACCCTCATCAGAGCGCTGAAGCGTTCAACAGGGTTTCCTCCTCGGAAGACTATCACCGTGGGGATGCCCATGAAGTTGTACTCCTTCCAGGTCTCGGTCTGAGTGACGTCCATCTCGTAGAAGCTCACCTTCCCCTCCTGCCTCTCAGCGAGAGCCTTGATCTGTGGCTTGCTAACCTGGCAGCTTGGGCAGCCCTCGCTGCTGAAGAGGACAGCGACAGGCTTTGTGGACCGGAGAACCTTCTCGGGGAATTCTGAGTCGACTATCGTAGTGATCGCCTTCGAATCTCCGTGGCTGAAGAGCCCCCGGAGCTTCGAAAGTGAGCTTGGGTACTTCTTGTAGGTGACCTGATATCCGACATCTTCTATCGCCTTTTCGATTGCTGCGAGTGGCGTCGCCTCGTCGTATGTGACTTTGAGGGTCTTCTTGAGGTAATTGCCCTGCGCCTTCCTGACGCCGGGGACTCTCATCACCGACTTCTCCAGCGTGGTTACGCATGTGGGGCAGTCCATCCTGGTAATACCGATCTCCTTTATTACGTAAACCATGGTTAGACCCTCGGCTTCCACCTCGCGTGCGCTATTTTCACTGAGCCTTCTGAGCGACCGCCGAATTTAAGAGATGATGAGAAAAGTCCCCGGTTTGGGGTCTAAACACTGTGAGTTACCTTATCCTTCCTTCTATGCCTTTGTCTACCTTAACCATCTCCACATCAGTCATAAGCAGCTCACCGTTGACGTACGCTTTACCTGCTTTCGACTCCAGTCTGAGGGCGGCGACGTCTCCTATCTCTATCTGTGGGACGCCCCTGCCTGAGACACCTTTAGCAGTGACTTGCATCCCTGGCGGGCTGCCAGGCGCATTCAGGACCCCGACGTCGCTCCCCGAGTCAGCGGCAAGGAGCATACCCTGGCTCAACTCGCCTCGCAGCTTTGCGGGTTTCAGATTTGTCAGGACGACTAGGTGCTTTCCCAGCAACTCCTCCTTCGGATAGTATGGCTTCAATCCGGCGCAGAGCTGTCTCTGCTCGGAGCCGAGGTCGATCTTTAGGATATAGAGCTTGTCGGCCTGTGGATGGTCGTGGACCTCGGTAACGACTGCGACGCGTAGGTCGAGGGATGCGGGGCCGCTTGGCTTCTGGGGCTTCTTCTCCATCTTCGCCTCGTTCCTTAGGTCCTCTCTATTCTCCTCGGGCTTCTTCAGCACGATAGGTTCGATCTTTCTCAGGATTATCTTGGCCCCGTCGATGCGATGGTTCTCGACTCTGCGGTCCAAGTCCGCCCACTTAAGGCTGGAGAGGTTGAGCTGTTCCTCCACGCGGGATGCGAAGATGGGAAGGATTGGCTGGATTAGGATGGCCACAGTCTTGACTATGTTGACACAGTCAGTGAGCACCCTATGCGCCTTCTCCCTATCTGTCTTCACGAGCTCCCACGGTTGGTTGTCCTGGAAGTACTTGTTGCCGATT
>MEZF01000047.1:65606-67091 GCA_001774245.1 Candidatus Bathyarchaeota archaeon RBG_13_52_12 | reverse complement strand
GACACCCTCTGTCTTCCTCGCAACGTCTGAAAGCAGCTCTTTATTGAGAATCGTCGTGACTGTGCTGTCGAAGTTCTTGTCAAGGAAGCTGAGGGTCCTGTAGACGAGGTTGGCGATGTTACTGACTAGCTCGTTGTTGACCTTGTCCTGCAGCGTCTTGAGGTCTAGGTCTATGTCGGTCATGCTGTGGCCAAGGTTGGCGGCGTAGTAGTAACGGAGGAGCTCGGGGTCGAGTAGCTCACTGAACTCCCGGGCGGTGAGGAATGTGCCTCGGCTCTTGCTCATTTTCTCCCCGTTGACGTTGAGGAAGCCGTGAACGACGATGTTGTCGGGGACGTGAAAGCCGCTGCCCATTAGGACGGCGGGCCAGAAGAGGAGGTGGAAGTAGATGATGTCCTTCCCGATGACGTGGACAATTGTGGAATCATCTTTCTGCCAGATGTCGTCTGCTGTGAAGTTTTTATCTCTACAGTAATGCGCCGTGGATGCGATGTAGCCTATGGGGGCGTCGAGCCATACGTAAAAGTACTTGTTGTCTTCTCCAGGTATCTTGAAGCCGAAGTAAGGTCCATCCCTGCTTATGCACCAGTCTTGGAGCCCCTGGTCGACCCAGGCGAGTATCTGGTTTCTGATCTCAGGTTGGAGATGCCTGTTGCCAACGAGCCAGGCCCGGAGTTTCTCGCTGAAGTCGTTAAGGCGGAAAAAGTAGTGACGGCTTGGCTTCCTGATGGGCTTGGAACCGCAGATGCTGCAGTAGGGATCCACTAGGTCCGTGGTTGAGTGTGTTGCGTTGCATTTCTCACACACGTCGCCGTATTGGTCCTTCGCCCCGCATTTTGGGCAAGTTCCTTTCACATACCTGTCTGGGAGATACCTCTTGCAATGCTCACAGTATGTGAGATCTATCTCTTTCGTGTAGATGTGCCCCGCGTCCTGCAGACGCTTGAAGATAAGTTCCGTATATTGCTGGTTTTCGGGGCTGTGCGTAGTATAGTAGCTGTCGTACCCGATGTTGTAGAGGTTATAGTCTTCCACGTGTTCCTTCCACCACTGACCTATGAATTGCTCAGGAGTGATACCCTGCTTCACCGCGTTGATCTCGATGGGGGCGCCATGGGTATCATCTGCGCCGCAGTAGAAGGCATCGTGACCCCTCAGCTTTAGGAACCTGACATAGATGTCGGTCTGAATGTTCTCGAGCATGTTGCCGATGTGTACGGGGCCGTTCGCGTAGATGAGCGCCGACGTGACTAGGATACGATTCTTCATTTCGTTCATGGTTGACTTCCCCCGAAGTTTTTGATCGAATAGCCGGTTAGGGCTATTAAAACACGTTGCCTCGGCTCAAACGGTTTAGCCGAGGGACTTTGAGCGATTTCAATTATTCCTTTGAGTTTTGATCCCTTGTAACAAACTCTTATCTTTTATTTAAATCTCTGTTTTTCCAATAAAATTCGTCTCGCGCGTGCGCGAGACCATAGCGGA
>MEZF01000047.1:42271-65532 GCA_001774245.1 Candidatus Bathyarchaeota archaeon RBG_13_52_12 | reverse complement strand
TTCCTAAATTATTCTTTTCAGAAGGGTAATATTGCGCGATATCTCAGGTTGATTGATGGCCGAGAAGGAAAAGGAGAAGATAGTGAGCGGAGAGGAGTTGATGGGCCTCGTACAGCTCGTCATCATCTTCACAGCCATCCTAGCTGGGCGTGAGATCGGTAACATCTACGGCAGCTACAACGAGTTATCCAAGATGGCTGTAGCCCTCAACTTCTCTGAGGAGGGGATGTCTAACTACCTCAGGGATACCATCCAAGGGAAAAACGCTACGTTGAACGTGGGTTTGGCAGTCACGATCCCGGGATTCACTAGCACAGAGGGGCAGGTCACCCAGACACCGGACTACGTTAGGAAGTGGATCATCAGTGTTACCCTCAGCCCCATAGTCGTGACGCAGCCTGAGGTCTCAGATGTCGAGGTCATATTCCTCGTAGAGGGTCATCAAGTCCTCAGTAAAATGTTTAGCTTCCCTAGGGCGAAGGTTGGTTACATAAGCTTCCTCAACAGGGTGATACCCCTCACCGTGGATGATGAGGCCGAGTTTAAGAATCTGGTGAGCGACTCTGCTGCGGCTCATTCTGGTGAGGTCGAGGTGACTATAACCGGGCGAGCTAAGGCGAACGTCCTCTTCTTCGAGTCGATGCTTCCCTTCAAGACGACGAAGTACCCTCTTGTCTCTCCTCCGACCCTTGTGCTCGACAAAGCGGAGTGGTCTGTATGGGATAGGTTAGTCACTAGGATACCGGGTCCTGCTAAAGTTGGGGATAGGATGGGTCCTGAAATAGCTGTGAGCAACCCAACTAGGGTCCATTCCATCACCGAGAACACAACCCTGGCCGTCTACATAGAAGGAACACCAGAGGCCGTGTTCACCCAGACCAAAAGGGTGACTGCAGCCGCTGGAACCGTATCGACCTATATTTTCGACTTCATCCCAAGCATCCCTGGTACATACTACTTTACCCTAAAATCCGCGGGGTTCAGCGTTACCGCAGACACATCTCCGAGACTCGTCGTCACCCCCTAGCCAAGAAGGCTCAATAGGGGCCGTGTGACTCTACTGACCGATGCTAGCATGGAGGCAATCCTTGTTAAATACCCCTTAATCCTCGTCAACCTTAAGACCTATAGGGAGGGGATGGGGGAGAACGCTGTTAGGCTCGCGAAGACCGCGGAGCAGGTCCATATAAAAACAGGAGCGAGCATCGCTGTTGCCCCCCAGCTCGCTGACTTGAAGATTGTCATAGACAGCAGCGAGACACCGGTCTTCGCGCAGCACGTCGATCCCGTGGGGATGGGGCAGTTCACTGGCCACGTCCTCCCAGAGTCGGTGGCGGAGGCGGGGTGTGTAGGGACTCTAATCAACCACAGTGAGAGGCAGCTCCCACTTGAAGTCATCAAGGCCACGGTTAAGCGTGCACGCGAGGCCGACCTGGTGACTGTTATCTGCGTCGATACCGTCGAGAAGGGGAGGCAGGTAGCTGCCTTCTCCCCTGAAGCCATCGCCATTGAGCCGCCAGAATTAATCGGCAGTGGCATATCAGTGTCTAAGGCGAAGCCCGAGGTCGTCTCCGGCGCCGTTACCGCTATAAAGCATGTGAACTCGAAGATCAGGGTACTCTGCGGCGCGGGTGTGACGAATGGGGAGGACGTTGTAGCTGCTCAGAAGTTAGGCGCGGAGGGGATACTCGTCGCATCCGGGGTCGTCAAGGCAAAAGACCCACAGGCGGCTCTCCTGGACCTGGCGCGAAGCCTCAGGCACTGAGTGTCTTTGCGGTATTTTCTATCAGCCTATTGTTCTCAGAAATTAGCTTGTTAACTATTGGTTGGTTATCAGTCTCATCATAGACCTGAAAATTGGTTCGGTGCAATTGGGGCTAATGAGTATCTAGGTGTCGTCTGTGAATACAAGCTTGAGACCGTCTAACGGGTGCGACACCCCTAACGCTATTTTTGCTGAAAAGCAGGCCTACTACATCACCTGACGGCGCTCAAGGATGCTATCGCTGACTTCCTTGCTCGGGCAGATGCTGACGCCATCAGTTATAGTGACGCTGTCCCTTATCATCGAGTAATCGCCGACAAGGCTTCCCGACTCGACCTTAACCCAACGCTCAAGGATGGCTTGTTCGCCGATTATAGCGTTCTTTACCGAGGAGTAGTCGCCTATCGCAGCTCCGGCGAATAGTATGCTGTTCTCGATGCGGCACCCCTTACCAATCAGGACGTGGTCGCTGATGGTTGTGTTTGGCCCTATGAGGCTATCTGCACCGATCTCAGCCTCTGGACCGATGTAGCATGGGGTGAGCATCTTTGCGCTCGGGTCTAACTTGGCGCCCTCCCCGAGCTTGACACCCTCGTACTTGCTCAGTATTATCTGGTTGGCTCTAAGATAGTCGTCTGGGGTGCCAATGTCCGTCCAGAGGCCGTGGAATTCGAAGCCAAAGAGCTTGCGTTCATTGGCAAGGACCGGAAAGACTTCTCGCTCTATGCTGACTGCGCGTCCATCGGGGATATACTCAAATATCTTGGGGTCGAGGACGTATATGCCCGCGTTGATTAGGTTACTCGGCTCTTTCCCCCTCTCCGGCTTCTCAACGAATCGGGTTATTCGTCCCTCCCAGTCGAGCTCAACAGCACCATACCTGCTTGGGTCAGAGACGGCTGTCAGGGCGACGGTCGCTAAGCCACGTTTCGCCTTGTGGTAATCGATGAGGCGCCTGATGTCTATGTCGGAGATGATATCCCCGTTCATCACGAGGAATGGCTCACCGTTGAGGAGTTCCCTTGCCTTCCTTATTGGTCCGCCAGTACCTAGAGGACGATTCTCCCGACTGTAGATGATTCCAAGGTCGTACTTGGTGGGGCCGAGATACCGCACCAAGGCCTCCGCCATATAGTTTACCGCCATGACGACGGTGTCAACCCCGCCCTGGGAGAGGTTCTTCAGCGTCCAGTCCATAAGAGGCTGCTCCCCGATGGGGAACAGCATCTTGGGTCTCGTGCAGCTTAAAGGTCTAAGGCGGGTGCCGAGGCCGCCCGCGAGGACTAATGCCTTCATAAAGCTCACCGACGGTTATGGATGACTATAGTCAGTTTAAGAAACTTCTGTAATGATGATATGGGATACAAGTTCTACTTTAGGAGGAATCCCATGACCTCGCTAAGCTTCTCGGGGCTCAACCTTTCGTATCGCTCGATGCTTCCAACATCATACCAGAAGGCGTCGGTGAGGTATGCCTCTACGTGGCGACCCTTTTGAACCAGGTAGCTGATTACGTCACCCATTAGGTCAAAGCTCCGAAACGGCCCTTGCTGCTGGAGCCTTGTCATCTCCTTAAGTACGGAGCCACTCAGGGTCAGGATACCAATACTTATTGGCTGCATTAGATCTGGTTTCTCAATAAATTTAGTTACCCGTGTGCCGTCGAGCTCGGCCTTACCGACGCTAATATTGTAGCGACGGGCGAGGGCGAGGGTCGCCTCAGCGTTCTTGCTCTTGTGGTGATTCACCATGGCGCCGATGTCGAGGCTGCTTATTATATCTCCGTAGTAGATGACGAGGGTGTCTTCGTCCGTAATTGCTCCCTTATGATATGCGTTGAGTATGGCGTTGGCGCTTCCCTTAAGGTTGGGGTCGTCAAGAACGTAGGTCATCTCGACGCCGAACCGCTCACCGTGGTCGAAGTAGTTCTCGATCTGCTGGTGCTTGTAGCCGACTAGTAGGACGGTCTTCTTGATGCCGTGGTAGCGGAGCAGGCGGAGTATGTAGTCGAGGATTGGCTTCTGCTCCTCCCCGACAGGTATCATGCACTTCTGGAAGTAGTAGGTGAGGGGCCTGAACCTCGTCCCCTCGCCGCCCGCCAGGACCACACCCTTGAGGGACATGTCACGCATCCTTCGATATCAGTAGGAAGATGCCGAGGATAGCCACGAGGAACCCAAGAGGAGTGTAAGACCGGGAGGCAGCCGCCCCATCGGCCGTGATGGAGAAGTAAGTCAACGCGCCGCCGATGACGAGCAGGGCAAGACCGAAGACCGAGACGATGACCCGTGTATAGGAGATTTGGAATCCGTCGGACATGGTTCCTAATTAGGATTCAGCCGAAGGGCTATTTAAGTGGCTGGGGGTGCTCCGAGCTTCTCTGGTAAGTACTTGTCAACGATGTAAGTGAGGCCGTAGCGACTGAAGGCCTCGAGCTCCGCTTTCTTCTGTATCTTGATGAATAGCTCTATCTCCTTCCTCCAAGGGTCCTCGTTGTAGCGTGGATCGGCCTGGAGCTCGGTGAGCCTCTTCTTGTCGAAGTCTGTGAGGTTCTCGGTGGGCAGCTTATAAGTGATGATGTCGCTTGCCCAGACGCCTATCCATTTGGCATCGGGGGTTGTGAGGCCTCTAAGGTGGGCAGCGTTTGCTGAACCCGAGCAGATGACCTGGGCGATGTGGACGCCCCACGGGTCTCCGTCAGTGAATATGTAGACTGGTATCCCCCAGTCTTTATTGAGGCGGTGTATTATGCTGCGGGTGCTGCGTGGGCTCTGCCCTGCGGTGTGGATGAGGATGGCGTTGAACTTCTTGTGGGCCTGCTCCTCGACGAGGCGGGTGAACATTGCGCCCTTCTCCACGACTAATATCTTATTAGCTGTGGTTTCGATGAACTCGCTACTCGTCACTGCGGGTCCGACCATGATGCCGTCTGGGTGGTCCGTGAGGTTGGTGCGGCGCCCCTCATAACCAGGGACAGTATACTCGATGGTTATATCCCCAAATATTGCGCTCCTCTCCTCGGGGTAGATGTTGAAGTCCTCTCTCGCCTTGTTCAGCGCTACCTCAAGGTCCGTGATTATATTATCCGACTCCTGCTGGTCGGTGTATTCAATGTCTCTCTGGCCTCTGGCCGAGTAATAGGCCTCCCTAAGTGTACTTGTCTTCCTCTGCTTGACGAGCTCTCTGGCGAACCAAGCAGTCCAGACAAGCTGTGTGAAGGGGCGGATGTGCTTTATGTTCCTGCTGTGGCGCTTGACCATCCTGTCGCCGAGGATATACTGGCGGGCGTGAGGGTCGTACTGTATGTTGTCAATGCTTCTGCTCTGCATCATAACCCAAGGGAACTCGCCTTGGTCGATCTGGTCGTAGACGAGTGAGCCAAGCTGCTTCAAGGCCTTATCGACAGCCTCGCGTTGCCTCTCCGCCTCACTTATCCTCTTTGCCATCGATCTTCTCCTCCTCTAGCTCCACCTCAGGTGTTTCTTCCTCGGGAGGCGGTAGAACCCTGTTTCCGTTTTCCTCACCGTTACCATTCTCCTCCTCTTCCTCCTGCAGGTTGACCACCAGTATTTCGTTGAGGAGCTTCTTGATGTTGGGCATGTCGGTTTTTTCGCCGAGCCTCATAGCGAACTCCGCGATCACGGGGAGATATTTGCTGAATATATTGAGTCGGTGCTTCTGCTTCTCCATCTTCACGCTTCGACTGATGAATATGCGCAGGTCGCGCGCCGCCTCCCTGATTGCGTTCGTGATCTCTTTCTCGACCTCAACCTGATCCGCGAGGAATTCCTTTCCGACGCTTTTGTAGGGGATCTTCGTCGAGCAAAGGTGGATCGCTACAACAAGAGGGGTCTCCTGCTGGACGTTGTAGGTTCTCCAGTTAATGTCTTTAGAGATTACCTTGTATGTGACACAACTCGACTCGTCGAATAGTAAGGGGATGCGGTTTGCGAACCTGTAGAGAGTTATGCCCTGTCCGATCTTGCGGACAGTTGGTCCAGCGACGACTGCTGCCTCGACTATGAATGGGTAGCCACTATAGGTAGCGGGGGGGCGCTGCACAGTCTTTATGAAGTCGTCTTCTGTGAGGCCGAGCTCCTTCCTTATGCCCGTCTCCAGTAGGTCGGGTCCGATTGGGCTGAGGCAGCTGGGGTCGGGGCGGTAGAATTCCTGGAAATCCTTCGCGGCCCGAACGAGCTTTACTATCTCGTCGGATGAGAGGTTGGGGGGCTTTGTTTCACGTTTTATCTCGGCGAAGGCGAGGAACTTCTCCGCAGTCTTGGGACCGACACCCTGAAACTGGTCCATCATGAAGTTCTTCATGTCGCGGGACTTTGTGATGAGCAGCATCCTACGTAGGGTCTCCACGTCTATGCCGTGAGGGTGGGGCTTAACCCTCAGCGGAACGGGGGGCATCTGGGTGGTGCCCCTCTCGAAGCGGTATAGGCGGTTCTTGGGGTCGATGAATGTTATATCCGCGTAGGGATTGACCATCGCGGTCTGGCGGATGTACTCTATCATACGACTCATGATGCGGGGGTAGTCACCCTCGATCTGTAGTTCGACTATCGTACCGCACCATCCCTTCTCGTTTGCGAGTGTAGTGTGTCTGAGGACTTGAGGCTGGTTCTTCTGGATGTCCATCATCATCTCATATTCATGGATCTCGTCCCCGGTGCTCGAGGTGACGATGACGGGCTTGTGGGTGGTGATCTGACCATATAGGATAGTCATCTTACCGCCCATGCCGAAGGTGCCTCGGTTCTGCTTGAGGGTGTATTTAGAGCCATAGAATACCTGGGCGAAGCAGGCAGGTATCTCCTCGGCGGGGACGCCGGTGCCGTTGTCTTGTATCCTTAGGAGGTAAACGGCGGTCCCATTCTCGCCGCCGCTGCTGCTTAGCTCAGTGATTCGTACATAGATCTCGGGGGGGATCTGGGCGGACTCGCAGGCATCTAGGCTGTTCTCAAGGATCTCTCTGACGCCGACGTAGATGGCTCTGCTGGGGTTGCTAAAGCCTGCGATCTCCCTGTTGCGGTAGAAGAAGTCGCTGGGGCTGACTGCCTGGTACTCTGTCTCCTGTGTCTGTGTCATTTTATTCCTTCCTCTCGGACGCGGGTGGGGGCTGGTCGTACCAGATCTCGCCTCGGTCCTTCTTGAGCTGACGGCGGTAGGCGAAGAGGTAGTTGTATACGGTCTTGTGGAAGCTTCCCCTGATGAGCATCATTACTGCCTCACGCGCCGTCGGGAGGGCCTCGATGTTGCCTATTATGGCGACGGTGCTCCCATAGACGCTGATGTATGTCTCGGTCAACTCTTCGATTAGGGCTCTACTCCTTCCCTCCTTGCCAATAATGCGTCCCTTGACCCTCTCCTGAGCGTTGTGACTCGGTCCAACGACCTCTTCTAGGTCGATGATTGCGAGGTCGAAGTCTTCATTGTTGAGCATCATGGCGCGATTGGGGCTGAAGCCCCTACCAATGGCTTTGACTATATTGGCGACGGTGAAGATGACGGAGACATCCGACTGGTCGGAGTTGAGGATAGTCTCGACGTTGCCGGATTCACTATCGACTACGAGGTTGACGTTGAATGTCTTTTCTATGCGGCTCTTCACTTTACCCTCTGGTCCGATTAGGACGCCGACCCTGTCGTGGGGTATCCTAGTGTAGTTACGCTTCTCCACTCTTCACCCACTCCTCTAACTCTTTATTGTCGTATACCTCGACACCCAGCTTCGCAAAGTATGTGTTGATGGTTTCCACGTCGTGTTGGAGGAGGCTGGGGGCGAGGGGATGGTTCGCGAGCATGGCTTGGCTAACATCGAAGATTACCGGCTTCTTCTCCCAGACCATGATGTTGTACTCGCTAAGATCTCCATGGACGAGTCCCGATTTCTGGTATAGTGTCCTCATCTCGTCTGTGAGCTTATCGTAAAAGTCGTCGGGATTCTCCAAGGGCAGTTCCCTTAAAAGAGGAGCCGGGACGCCGTCGACCCCGATGAAGGTCATGACGAGGATGTTCCGTAGAAAATCTATCGGGCGGGGTGCGTTTACGCCTCCTTGCTCGGCGAGCTGGAGGTTGCTGAACTCCTTCTGGGTCCAAGTGTAGACCAGGCTCTTGGGGTCGGTTCGAATTCGCTTGAACCTTGGGTCGCCTTCTATGTACCTCATCATACCCTTGCGGAACTCAGCTGAGGTAGTGTAGTATATCTTGACTGCGATCTCGGTCCCATTTGGGGCGGTACCCCAGTAAATGTGAGCCTCCTTACCCGCCTTCAAGGCGCCCTTGATCTTGTCTATCTTCTTCTTCTGTATGAGTCTGAGAACGCCCTCCAGAGTGGGCCGGTCGAAGACTGCATCGCTGACGTTGAATTCTTCCTGGTTCTTATTCAGCATCAGGGCTGTCTCTTCATATCTCCTCTGCAGTTTGTCGGCCTTTCGTTCCATCTTGTTCTGGCTGGGCACGTGGAAATCAGCTCACTCTACTTTCAAGATGCCTTTTTGCTTGAGCTCATCTACCTGGTTCTGGGTGTAGCGCCAGAATATCTCGCCTCGCTCCTCGCGCTGGAAGTCCCAGGGGCTAACTAGGACGATGTCCCCTTCCCTTATCCAGGTGCGGCGCTTCATCTTACCTCTGATGCGGCAGACTCGTATGTTTCCGTCTTGACACTTCACCATTACACGGTCGAAGCCCAGCATCTTCTGGACGACGCCTAGTACGTCGTTCTTGCTGGGGAGAACCATCTCCCTTAGGTCCTTCTCGCTCAGTACCTTCTTCTTACCCATTGAGCGACCTCTACCGGGTGATAGCATGGTTGGAGGCTTAAAAACGGTTCCTATACCCTCGGAGACGAAAAATGCCGTTTTTTAACTAGCCTGCTTCAATTATCTGTTATTTTCCGATCCAATTTTATCTCATTTATGTTAATTCGGATTTCTGGTTAAATCTTGACCGGCACGCGTCTGTTAATAGTGATGCCCTCTAAAGTCACTTTGGAGCCGTATGCGTAGACCTCGACGCCTTTAAGTAGCGCCTTTCGGAGCGCGTCGGAGAAGTCTGGATCGGTGGCCTCGTTGGGGCGGAGAGAGCACGCGTCGTCTCTTTGTATGAGGAAGACGAAGGCGCTCCTTCCCACCCTCAGCGCCTCTGATAAAGTACGCAGATGTCGGGCTCCACGTCTCGTAGGCGCGTCGGGAAATAGAGCGATGCCACTCACGACAAGCGTACAGGATTTAATCTCTAAAAGGGCGGATCGTGAACCATCGATGAGGCGTAGGTCGAATCGTGAGTCCCCGAAGATTGGCTCGTGGCGGTCGATAACATAGCCATCGAACTCGGGGAGAAGTTCGGCTCGGATCGACTCATCGATGACGCTGTTGGGGACTCGAGAGTCGATGGAGACTAGTGTGCCTTCGTGTTCGGTGAGGGTTAGGTCGTAGGAGGTCTTCCGCGACGAGTGGTCACATCGATGTAGATATACACGTGCCCCCCTGAAGAGTAGCTCCCTCATTCGACCCGGGTTGGGAATGAAACACTCCACAGTCGCCCCATCGACCTCAGCCAACCCAAGGAACCTATTTGGCCTAGCAACGAATGTGGCGGGAGTAAGGGCGCCGAAGAGCATTAGGGACCCTTCGTGAGAGTCAGCAGCTCGTCGAGGAGAGGTTCGTTGGATGCAGCTACGAGTTCCATGACGACCTCCTTTGTCAGGAGAAAGTCGCCGCCGATTACTCTATCGATGGCGTAGACGCCATTAGACTCGCTTAATATAGTTAGGGCGGCCGCCACATCGGTGGCGCGGAGGGTGCCGCGCACGTCTATATGGGCGTCAAGGTTTCCCGAGGCGATGAGGCTCAACTCGGTCGCCGAGCTTCCGAGCATGCGTATGTATCTGCATGTGTTAAGGACAGGAGTTACGCGCTCGAGCTTCGGTGTCTTGCTTATCCCCATAGTGATGAGGGCGGACCTCGCCTGCTTGGGTGTGGCGACGTGGATCGGGCGCCCATCCAATTTAGCACCCTTCCCGGGCTCAGCAGTGTATGTCTCACCAGTGTAGATGTCTTTGATGACCGCAGCCAGTGTCCCCGAGTGCCTCCCATTTCCTGAGACGGATAAGCATGTGGCAGCGGGGTGGAGCCCCCTCGCCAGGTTTGTGGTGCCGTCGATGGGGTCAGCTATGACAACGGGGCCACCACCACCGATTATAACGTTACCCTCCTCGCTGATGAGGTTCGCCGTGACCCCCTTTGCTATTAATGTCTCTGTGAGGGCGTGTTGGGCGACTTCGTCGAGGAAGTGTTTGAAGTCTTGGGTCTCGAGACCTGCGCCCTTTAACAGTGCCTCCGTTACAGTTGTGTGGATATTCTCCGCTGCCTCGCGGAGGATGTCAAGCCAGTCAGATGAATTCATGTTCCTTCAGCGCCTTCTATGGGTCAGCCTCGCCCCCTAAGCCTGTGACTGATTGGAGCTCTACCTTCCAGCTGTACAGCTTCGAGAGGATGCTCCTTAGTGCCTTGGGTCGGAACCCTGACATGATGGGTAAGTGTCTATAGCAAGCAACTAAAATATTCTCGTAGGGATCAGGGGATGGAGTTGTCTAAGAGGGTCCTCCCAGTGGCGTTCTATACTAGGAGCCCTGAGACCGTTGCTCGGGACCTCCTAGGCAAGAGGTTGATCCGGGTTCTCGACGGGAATAGGCTCGGGGGGATTGTGGCTGAGACGGAAGCTTATCATGGGTTGAGTGACCCCGCGAGTAGGGCGTATCGGGGGAAGAAGAGGTACAACTCTCCGATGTGGGACGAGCCCGGGCGCCTATTCGTCTACAACGTCCACAAGTACTGGATGCTGAACGTGATCGCCCACGAGCCTAGTGAGGTAGGTGGCGTGCTCTTCAGGGCAATAGAGCCGACAACGGGGGCCAAGATGATGAGAACACTTCGCCCCGTCGCGGATGATAAGGAACTAACAAGTGGGCCGGGGAAGCTAAGCCTCGCACTAGGCGTGACGAGGGAGCTAAACGGGTACTTCGTCACCGACCCCGACAGCCCTGTCATTATTCTAGACGCCCCCTGCGTAGACGAGTACTGCACGAGCCACAGGATAGGAGTGATGAGGGACCTCCCTGAGGAGCTCCGCTTCTACGTCCCTGGTAACAGATTCGTCTCAAGGGGCTAGGCGAGCCTTCGGGTGATAATTCTACGGACTCATATACCCATGATAACAATATCGCGCCAGGCCGTCTAGAAATTCTCTGGTATCGACAATCGATTCTTAAAATGCCACGCACGGCATCTAAAAAAATCAAATATACCCATTGAGGTGGATACTTGTTCATTATTGTTCCGCTTCATGCTCGCGCCATTGGAGGGTTACTCCGATAGCGTCCTCAGGACACTCTGTTTCCGCCATGGAGCCGACTTGACCTTCACAGAGATGGCTCATGTCGAGAGCTTTCTGAAGAATAGTAGGCTCGCATTGGAGAAGATAGCGGTACGTGACATGACCCCGGTCCAGATCCAACTCCTCACCGGCCGGGAGAATGAGCTTGAAAGGTTCCTCCAGGGTTTCACCTCATTCCCCGGGTTCGAGGGGTTCAACCTTAACCTGTGCTGCCCGAGCCCAGACGTCATCGGCAGAGGAAAAGGAGCCGCTATGATTAAGAGGGCCGCTAAGACGCAGAGGCTCGTCTCCCTGATACATGGCCACGGCCACGCTGTCTCACTGAAGATGCGGCTCGGCACCAACGCTCATGAGAGAGAACTCAAGGTATACCTGAACGCGATCAGGGGGGTCGATGCAGACTTCTTCGTAGTTCACGCGAAGACAGCAGTGCAGAGCTCAGCGGAGTCCGAGGATTACTCAGTCTTCCCAGAGTGCGTCAACGCAGCGGGGGGGCGGTCTATAATCGCTAACGGAGGCATAGACTCGCCTGAGAAGGTGGAAGCCCTGAAGGAGATGAGCGTGGGGGGCGTCATGATTGGGAGAGCCGCCCTGAGCAACCCAGCGATCTTCGACTCCCTTAAGAACCAGCTCGGGTTCAACAAACCCCCGAAACCGGTGCCGACGATACCTATGCTGAAGAAAGAATACGCCGAACTATATACCAACCTCCATGGCAGTGAGAGGCTCAGAGATAACTTTTTCAGAGTAGTTGGTAAAAAGGTAAGCCTAGCGAACTATTAGTCACAGCGCGCACGTGGATGAATCAGTGAAGGACGTGCTCCGATGGTCCTTCCCGATGCGATAGACAATTTCTAGAGGCGTGGTCTTACGGCCTCCAGATAGAGACTACGCCACTCTGCTCGAGTTCCTCGATCTGCTTTGACGTCTTCTTCAAAACGGTTTTGAGGATCTCTTCGGTGTGTTGGCCGAGGACTATGGCGCCGGTCTTTATCTCTCCGGGTGTCTCACTGAACTCGGCGGGGAACTTAGGTATCTTGTAGGAGCCTGCGAGGGGGTGGGTGACCTCGACGAAGGTTTTCCGGGCTTTTAGGTGGGGGTCATCGAATCCCTCATAGGCTTCGTAGATGGGGCCACAGGGGACATCAAAGCTGACGAGCCACTCGAACGCCTCTTTTCGTGTCATGGTGGAGAGTTTCTCCTTTACGAAGTCGAGGGTGATCTCATCGACGCCGAGCTTCGCCTTCATCTCCTCCACTGCTTTGGGGCGACTACCTGCTAACTGGATCCAGCCATCTTTGACCTTGACGATGCCCCAGAGTTCGATCGGTGAGCGCTTCTTGCGGCGCTTTATGGGGCTCTCCTTGAAGAGGTCGTACGCAACAGTCTCGCAGCAGTTATAACTGACCATCGTGTCGGCTTGGTTAACGTCGATCATCTGACCTTTTCCTGTCTTGTCCCTGTGGCGAAGGGCAGCTACGATAGCGAAGGCTGCGAATGTGCCGGGGCCGATGTCGCCTAAGGCGCCGGCCATTGTTACTGGGGCGTGGTCCTCAGAGATACCCTTTCCAGTAGCATAAGTGTGGCCACTTATCGCCTCGGCGACGGCAGCGTAGCTGCCATAGCGGCTATAGGGGCCATATTGACCGAAGCCGCTGAGGGCAGCGTAGATTATATCGGGTTTTAGCTTCTTGAGTTCGTCGTAGCCAAGTCCGAGACGTTCCATAGCGCCGGGGGTAAAGTTCTGGATGACTATGTCGGCCTTTTTGACTAGTTCCTTTATGAGGGCCATCCCCTCGGGTTTCTTCATATCGATGGTGATGCTCCTCTTTCCGCAGTTGAGGGCCATGAAGGTGCTGCTTGTGCCCTTGTAGAGTTCCCCTGGGCCTAGGCGGCCGATGTTGCCCCAGGGTGGTTCGACGGTTATGACGTCGGCGCCGAGTGCGCTGAGCATCATGGTGCAGTAGGGTCCGAACCAGACGTGGGTGAAGTCTAGGACCTTGATATCCTCGAGGATCTTGTTCATCTTGGATTCTTGATGATGAAGCGCTTGTGGTTGATAATATTTGCCCCGGATATTAGAAGGGGAGTTGGTAGCCCTTGAGTCCACATTCGCCTCGGAGTTGGGCTAGTTCCCTCTGGAGGCTCTCGTTTAGCGGGATGCCCGTCTTCTTCCGCTCCAGCGTTGTAAGGTACTCCTTCTCGCCGGCGGTGTAGATCCTGTCATGGCCTGGCATTTTGCGGGAGGCCCTTAGGCCGCGTAGGATGTCTCCGGTCGTCTTCTTGAATTCGTTGGGATCGGTGAAGGCTGAGATGTCTATGGCGATGAAGAAGTGTCCGAGGTTTGTGCCAGTGAGTGCCTTTAGGAAGGCCCCGCCTTGGAGAGAGGCGCTGAGTATCTCGACGACTGTGGCGTAGCCGTAGCCCTTGTATCCGCCGGTCTCCTCGAGGCCGCCGAGTGGGAGGAGCGCCGCCTCACCCCGTGTCAGGTCGTGGAGTATCTCGTTGGGGTCTGTCAGGTACTCGCCTTCGCCGTCGATGACCAGCCCCTTGGGGACTTTCTTGTCTATGCGAGCGTAGACCTCAACTTTGCCGCGTTGGATGATGCTTGTGGCGCAGTCGAGCATGAAGGGAAAGGGCTCGTCGCTTGGCATGCCAAAGGTAAGTGGGTTTGTGCCGAGCATGTTCTCGGTGCCGAATGTAGGTGGTATAGATGGGCGGGCGTTTGTCCCTGTTACGCCGATTAGACCCTGTTCCACCGCCATGTTTGCGTAATAACCTGCTATTCCGTAGTGGGTGCTGTTTCGAGCCACGACCATGCCCAAGCCAAGCTTTTTCGCCTTCTTGATGGCGAGATTCATCGCCTTCTTGGCGATGACCATCCCCATGCCTCTATGCCCATCGACTACAGCGGTAGTTGGTCCTTCCCTGACGACCTTGAGCTCTGTGATGGGTGATTGTTGCCCCGCTTTGATACGGTCGATGTAGATAGGCTTGAGTCTGCTGACGCCGTGGCTATCTGTCCCCTGTATGTCGGCTGCTATCAGAACCTTAGCGCATGTTTTAGCATCTGCCTTTGGGACGCCCGCCTTCTTGAAGACGTCGACAATGAAACGCTCTAAAGCTTCTACCTTGACCCAGACTACTTTCTCGGGCAATGAGCTCCACTACCAGCTTAGTGGTTCCACGTTCCCAGCATATAATTTGATTCCGGCGGTATTCTGCTCAGCCTATGATCCTGGCCCAGCCAAGGGACCGGGAAACGGCTTCTCTCCAACCTGTGTAGAGTCGATCACGTTCACTCGCCCTCATCCGTGGCTCGTAATCCTTCTCCACTCTCCACAGCTTCGCCAGCTCGCTCTGATTCTCCCAGTAGTCGACAGCGAGACCAGCTGCGAAGGCTGCGCCAAGCGCAGTTGTCTCGGTGTTAGCAGGTCGTAAGACCCGCTTTCCGAGGATGTCGGCTTGGAACTGCATGAGGAACTCATTTCGCGCGGCGCCACCGTCGACGCGTAGCTCCTTTAAACTGACGTCTCCCTCGGCTTCCATCTCCTCGGAGACGTCGCGTGTAAGGTATGCTATCGCCTCGAGGGTTGCGCGTGCGATGTGAGCCCTACCCGTCCCACGGGTCAGCCCCAGGATCGTGCCACGGCTGTACTGGTCCCAGTGGGGGGCGCCTAGGCCGGTCAGGGCTGGTACGAAGTATACGCCGTCGTTGCCCTCAAGAGAGGATGCTAACGCCTCGGCGTGTCTCGGGCTCTTCGTAATACCGAGCGCCTCTTGAAGCCACTGTAGGGCGGCGCCGGTGACGAAGACGCTTCCCTCCAGGGCGTAGGTGACTCTACCACCGACGCCCCACGCCACTGTTGTGAGTAAGTTCTCCGACTTCGCTGGCTCTCGGCCGGTGTTCATGAGCATGAAATTCCCCGTGCCGTATGTGCACTTTGCCATACCGGGCGCGAAGGCTGTCTGGCCAAAGAGCGCGGCCTGCTGGTCCCCGAGGTCTCCGGCTATTGGGATGCTCGCTCCGAGGATCCTAGCCTCGGTATACCCGATGACCCCGCTCGACGGACGTGGCTCAGGGAGCATCGCCTCGGGAACACCGAGCAGATCGAGGAGCTCTCGATCCCACTTCAGCTTCCTGATGTTGAATAGCATTGTGCGGGAGGCGTTAGAGTAGTCGACGGCGTGGATCCTCCCGCCGGTAAGCTTGTAGATTAACCAGGAGTCGACGGTACCGAAGAGCACTTCGCCCTTTTCTGCGCGCCGTCTTAGGCCAGGGACGTTGTCTAGTATCCACCCGATCTTCGGTCCCGAGAAGTAGGAGTCGGGGACGAGGCCGGTCCGCTCCTTTATTATAGCTGAGTGGTCCCTCAACTTCTCAACGGCGTCGGCGGTGCGTCTGCACTGCCAGACTATTGCATTGTGTACAGGCTCTCCTGTATCCCTATCCCAGATGATCGTGGTCTCCCTCTGATTAGTTATGCCAATGGCTGAAACACTGGAGGGGGCTATCTTCGCTTCCTTGATGACTCTCCTTGCCGCCATAATCTGAGCTTTCCAAATTGCGCGCGGGTCTTGCTCCACCCAGCCGGGGTGCGGGAATATCTGACCGACCTTGAACTGGCCAACACCGAGGACCCTAGCATCTCTGTTGAGTATCAGAGCTCTAGCGCTCGTCGTCCCCTCGTCGAGGGCCAGAATGAAACCGTCCCCAGCCATCAATTACCCTACTCTACATCGACTATAGAGACTTTGCACACTAAAAACAAGGGGGAGGGTTGAACTAAATAAGTTAAAAGGCGATGCCGTTCATGGAATGATTAAAAATCTGAGTGAATAGTATTCGAAAAGGGATCAATGAAACGCTCAATAATCTGATGGATGGTTTGAAAAACGCTTCATAGCAGAGGTTTAGGTGACGGTGGAGCGCTCGTCCTTGAACTTCTGGTATTCCTTGCTGTCGATGACAGCCTTGAGGTGTTGCGCCACCTTCCAGACGTCGTAGTAGCTGACGTATAAGGGGATGGGGGCGAGGCGCATAATGTTTGGCGGCCGGAAGTCCGGTATGACGCCACGAGCAATGAGAGCCTGGTTGATCCTCCAACCTTCCTTATGGGCGACGCCGACGTGCCCGCCACGACGCTCTGGCTCCCGGGGCGTCGCTGTGGAGTAGTTGTAGGGTGGCTTCCCGAGCATCTCGTCGATGAGGTACATGAGGTACCCGGTTATCTTGAGGCTCTTCTCCCTGATGCGCTCGATACCCGCCTCCTTCATCAACCTGAGCGAGCCCTCGAGCGGTGCAGCGCTGAACATGTTTATGGTCCCGATCTGCCACGCCGCTGCGTTCCCCGCTGGGTCGTACCTAGTCTCCATGTTGAACATCGTGGAGCGATTGTTCCCCCACCACCCAGCTAAACCTGGCCGCACGCCGAACAGCCTCCTGTTCACGTAGAGGCTGGCCGTCCCACCGGGGCCAGCGTTCAAGTATTTGTAGTTGCACCAGAAGGCGAAGTCGACGTCCCACTCATCTAATTGATGCGGTACAACCCCGACGCTGTGGCTGCAGTCGAAGCCTATAACTATCTTCTTCCTGTGAGCTGACTTAGTGAGGCGCTTCATGTCAGTGAGCTGCCCGGACTTGTAGTAGACACTTGGGAGGAGCGCGAGGGCGACCTCACCCGTCATCTGCTCGATGACGTCATCCTCCTCGATTAAGCCGTTTCTCGCTTTGATTAGTAGCAGATCCTTCTCCGGGTCCCCACCCATCAACGCGATGTCTGCGTAGAGCGCATACAAGTCGCTGGGGAAGTTGAGTTCATCCGCGAGTATCTTGCGTCTCCTCCCCTTCGGCTTATAGAAGGTGGCTACGAGGTTGTGGAGGTTGACGGTCGTGCTGTTCGTGACGACGACCTCTCCGGGCCCCGCTCCGACTAGTGGCGCTTCCATGTCCCCTAGGGCTTCGCCGTAATCGATCCATGGTATTTTCCCCTTACCCCACCCAGCGATGCCGAGGGTCTTCCACTCGTTCGCCACGCGGTTAAGGGTCTCCAATGCGTCCCTGCTCATCAATCCGAGGCTGTTCCCATCCATGTAGATGGTATTTGGGATGTGGTAGAAACGGCTCTTGAAGACGGCTAGGGGGTCATCCGCGTCCATTTTGAGGGCGAAGTCCTCTCCGAGCTCGTACTTGAACGCCTTCCTGCTCATGGGAGAAGAAGGGTTGGGCGGGCTGTAAAAGAGGTTCGCTTAAGAGAGGAGGTAAACGGTGACCTCTGTCCCTGACTCTAGAAGCTTGGTTCCAATCGGAATGATGATGTAGCCATTGGCGTAGGCCATGCTCGTGATGTCTCCACTCTGTTTGAAGACTGGAACAGCATCACCCTCCTCCACGTGGACTGAGTAGAACTGTTCCCTCTCCCCCTCAGCCTTGATTGATCGGCTTAGCCTTGCCTTCACGGTCCTCTCCTCAGCCGTGGGCAGACCCGCCACCTTCCTCAACGCAGGTACGAGGAAGACGTAAGCATTGTTCAAGCAGCTCGTCGAGTAACCGGGCATCCCGAAGACGGGAGTCTCCCCGATTTTACCGAAGAGAGTCGGCTTCCCAGGCTTAACTCTGAGCCCGTGGAAGTAAACCACTCCCAGCTCCTCGATCACTCCAGCGAAGAGGTCTCGTACACCGACGCTGCTACCACCACTAAAGACAGCTGCATCGTAGTCAGCGGCGTCCCTCACCGCATCAGCAATAGCCTCGAAGTCATCCCTCACCAACCCCATCCGGACCGGGACGCAGCCGTTCGCTGCAACAACCGCCGATAGTGTGTAGCTGTTGATGTCATAGACCTGCCCTGAATTGAGGGGCTTGCCCTGTGAGACGACCTCGTTGCCTGTCGAGTAGATAGCGACGCGGGGCTTCGCATATGCCTTCACCTTAGAGAACCCGAGGGCGGCAGCAGCGCCGATTTTACCCGGCGTCAGAACTTCACCCACCTTTACAACGACCTCGCCTTTTTTGATGTCCTCCCCCTCAGGGGCGATGTTGTCTCCGAGCCTCGCTTCTCTTTGTATCTCGACCATGTTATCGGAGAGTTTAGTGTATTCAACCATTACAACCGCGTCTGCTCCCTTAGGGACCGGGGCGCCGGTGGCGATCTCCATGCACTCGCCATCCCCAATAAAGCCCTCGAAGACCTCACCCGCGTGCCTGGTACCGATTAGCTTCAGAGTTAAGTGCTTGGACGATGCTCCCAACGTGTCCTTAGCCTTGACAGCGTAGCCGTCCATCGAGCTCCTGTCGAAGGGCGGCACGTTGAACCCGGCTACGACGTCCTCAGCGAGGACTCTCCCTGAGGCCTCCTCTATGGGCACCTCCTCAACCCGCGTGATCCGCTTGATGTTCTCGTCTATGATGTGCACCGCATCGAGGCGCGTCATCAGCTTCCCGAATGGTTTCATCTGTTTAGCTCCCACTGCATGTGACCGACGTTGGGCAGTATGATCTTAGTGAGGGCGACCTTCACCGCGTTCCTTGAGCCTGGCAGGCAGAAGATGAGCTTCCCGTTGGCTACTCCGGCGGTGGCTCTGCTCATTATCGCTGCTCCGCCTACTTCATCGATGCTTATCCTACGGAATAACTCTCCGAAGCCAGGTATCTCCTTCTCCAGTAGGGGCGCTACAGCAGCCACGGTTTTGTCCTTAGAGCCTATTCCGGTGCCTCCGCTGGTGACTATTACCTTTACTGCATTGTCGTAAAGCACCCTCTCGACCTCTGCCCTGATCTTATCCTCATTGTTGGATACAATGGTGTGGCTCGCCACACTGTGGCCGTCACCCTCGATGAGGCTTACAGCTATCCTCCCCGTTTCGTCCTCCCTTTCGGTTCGAGTGTCGCTCGTGACTATTAGTGCGAACGTCGTAGGCTTCTTCTTGCTGGTTGGGTGTTCGCTCAACTCTGTCCCTTCCTTTTCTCAATTACCTTTATGTCTGAGATCGTTGTTGACGGGTACTGTCCGCACTCGTCCTTTTCTAGGTACTTCACCATGTCCCAGATCGTGAGGAGGGCGGCGGAGACGCCCGTGAGGGCCTCCATTTCGACTCCGGTCTTGTAAGTAGCGGAGACCCGGCATCTCGCCTCAACGTAGTCGTCGCCGACTTCGAAATTGGCATCTACCGCATCAATGGGTATGTTGTGGCACATGGGAATGAGATCCGGGGTCCTCTTCACAGCTTGGATGCAGGCGATCTCCGCGACAGCGAGAGGGTCTCCCTTCTTCACCTTCCCCTTTTTGATAGCCTTAATCGTTTTCTTCATGAGCGTAATTCTGCCGATGGCCTCGGCGGTCCTTGGGACTGCCTTCTTCTCGGTTATGTCCACCATACTGTATGGGTTAATTTTCGTCAGGTCTACCAACCTCCACCCAGCACGCCCCTGTTGGGGTGTGCTCCTTCTTCCAAATGGGTACCCTCTTCTTCAACTCGTCGATCACATATCTGCAGGCGTCAAAGGCCGAATCCCTGTGCCTAGCGGAGACAGCGATGAGGACGATGTTGTCCCCGACCATAAGATCGCCGTACCTGTGCACAATCAGGATCTCCTCGACGCTAAACTTCTTTATTGCCTCTCCTCTGATTATCTGAAGCTGCTTCTCAGCCATCTCGGGGTAGACCTCGATCTCCATCGAGTCGACCAGCCGCTCCTCGGACTCAGCCCGGACTACGCCCACGAATGTGACTATTCCACCCACGGAGGGATTTTTGAGGTGCCTAAGCTCCTCTTCGACGCTGAAGTCGTTCTTGGTGACCCGTATCATGGCTTCAACCCCCGCTTACGGGTGGGAAGAGGGCGACCTCGTCACCTTGTCTTAGGACACGCGATGGCTCGACGAATGAGCCGTTAACTGCCACAAGGATGTTCCCCTCCTGTGGTCTGAGCCCTTCATGCAGGCTCTGGACCCTGTTTTTAAGGGCGTCAGCTGTGGTTCCCTCGGGAACCTCGAAATCCTCCTCCCGTATCCCTGTAAGCTCTCGGATGCTCGCGAAGTACCTTATTCTTAGCCTCAGTTGTCCTCCCTCCAGTAGGGTTCTCTCAGGCTCGTTGCGCGCCTGAAGACATCCACAAGCTTCTCCTTCGATGCACCCATCCTTAAGAGTTGCACCGCGGGCACGAGGTTATCACTCCTCATTAGGCAGGGCTTTAGTCTACCGTCGCTGGTGAGGCGGAGCCGGTTACAGTTGTTGCAGAAGACGGTGTTGTGGATGGGGCGCACGATCTCCACAGTTGCCCCGTCGGCGAGTGTGTATCTCTTCCTCCTGTGCATCTCCTGTTCCACGATCTTCACTGCCTCCGCGTCCCATATCCGCTCCAGAGGCGTGAGATCGTGGTATAGATCCCCCCAATTCGCCACTCCACGCTCCAGTCGTTGATACTCGATGAGTTGAAGGATTGCACCCGTCCTGGCGGAGAGTCGGAGCATCTCAGGTATCTCATCAGAGTTAAGCCCCTTCATGACGACGAAGTTCAGCTTGATGGGTTTAAGCCCAGCTTCATCCGCAGCCTCTATCCCAGCCATGACCTTTTCAAGGCAGTCGACGCCGGCGATCCTCTCCACCGACCCCCTCTTTAGGCTGTGCAGGCTTATGTTTACCCTGCTGAGTCCAGCGTCTTTTAGGAGCCTCGCCTTTTCAGGAAGAAGTATGGCATTGGTCGTCATCGAGACCTCCCTCACGTGGGCTGAGATGAGGCGTGTTACATCGACTATGTCCCGCCGCATCAGTGGCTCCCCTCCCGTCACCTTGACCTTCGTCACGCCCAGCTCTGAGGCGACCTCGACGAGCCCCCCGATCTCCTCCGGAGTCATCTCCCCTGCAGGGTCGTGTTCCCCCTCCCTGTGACAGAAGAAGCAGGCTAGGTTACACCTCTGCGTGACGCTGACTCGTAGGCTGGTTACGCGCCTCCCGAACGGGTCGACGAGGGGTTTCAAGCAGATTACACCTCATATCGAGCCGCGGTGACCTAAAATGGTTATGTACGATTGTGCATGACGGCAAAGCTTATCCGATATGCAGATCTAGACATTTCGCTAATAGGTGATGATGATGACAGAGAAGAAAGGGATGACAATCAGCCAGAGGACGATGGTCATAATCGGCGTAGTCCTCGCAGTCGCATTCGTGGCGGGTGCCTGGTACATGACCAGACCCACGACTAAGGAGCAGATAATAGTCTCCACGACATCGAGCCTTTACGATACTGGATTCCTCGATACCCTAAAGAAGAGTTTTGAGGCAAAGTACCCGCTGTACAATGTAAGCTTCATCAGCCAGGGTACTGGGCTCGCGATCGAGACGGCGAAGAAGGGAAACGCGGATCTAATTTTTGTTCACGACCCCCCTGCTGAGACTAAATTTCTAACAGATGGATACGGCGTCAACAGGAAGATCGTTGCTTACAACTTCTATATCTTCGTCGGCCCCAGCGCCGACCCAGCCAGCATAAAGGGTTTGGGCCCCATTGATGCGTTGAAAAAGATAGCTGCAGAGGGAGTCAAGGGAAACGCCATCTGGGTCAGCCGAGGCGACAACTCGGGCACACACTCGAAGGAGAAGGCGCTCTGGAAGCTGGCAGGGCTCAACGTTACCATCCTGAAGCAACAGACAGCCCCCGATGGGAAGCCCTGGTACTACGAAGCTGGTGCGACCATGGCAGCGACCCTACAGCTAGCCGACCAGAAGAACACATATACGATAACGGACGTCGCCACCTTCCTCAAAGGCTCGGCCCAAGGGCTCACAAAGGGGCTCGTCAAGGTAGTTGACTCGGGTAAAGATACTATCAACGTCTACTCCGCCATCGTCTGCAACCCCTCGAAGAACACACGCGGCCACTATGAAGCCTCTATGACTTTGGTGAAGTACCTTGCTTCTGACGAGGGGCAGACATTGTTTAAGGAATACGGTCTCGCCCAGTTCAGCCAGACTCTCTTCAAGCCCTGGATAACGACGCTTAAGACCAATTCGGATCCCGAGCTCATACAATGGGTAAAGGACTACGCCTACATAGAAGGGTCAGATTGCCCGACAGCGTACCGCCTTAACCCCGGTGACCTATACGGTTAAGGGACTAAACTCTATTCTTTTCTGAGGGACCAGTTTTTGAGTTGGCAACCCATCATAGACGGGATTACCCAGGCGATACACCTCATCGCTATCAGAGACCAACAGGTTATCGAGATCACGATGCGTAGCCTCCAGACGTCAAGCATTGCGACTGTCATGGCCGCGCTTATGGGGTTACCCCTCGGGATAATAATAGGCATGAACTCGTTTAAGGGAAAGACGTTCGTTAAAACGCTTTTCAACGCCCTAGTCGGTGTGCCAACGGTTTCGCTTGGCCTCTTCCTATGGGCGATGTTCAGCAGGGACGGTCCACTGGGAGTCCTCGATCTACTATACACGGTCCCAGGCATCGCCGTAGGCGAGGCGATACTCGTTATCCCCATAATAGTCAGCTTCACTGCGAGTGCCATAGAGGCGAAAGACGAGAAGCTCCGAGACCTTGTCAGAACCCTCGGGGCGTCCGACTTCGAAACAGCGATGGCTATACTCCGGGAGGCGTGGGGCGGCGTCTCACTAGCCCTTGTATCGAGCTTCAACAGGGCATTCGCCGAACTCGGCATAGCCATGATGCTCGGCGCTAATATCCGGGGCCTCACGAGGGTGCTGACAACAGCAATATCACTCGAGACTGCGAAGGGCGAGCTCGGGCTAAGCTTCGCTCTCAGCTTCATACTGCTTGCCGTCGTCCTATCGATAAACTTCGTAGTCGGCTACGTTGGGAGGAGTCACTGGTTTGGAGATCTACAGGCTCGAAGCGGTTGGTAGACGCTACGGCGCCAACCAAGCACTTAACAACATCAGTCTCAACATCGAGGACGACTCTATCCTAGGCATAATAGGGCAGAGCGGAGCGGGTAAGACGACTCTACTCAAGGTGCTCGCGGGATTAGAAGCACCCTCTTCTGGAAAGTTACAATACAAGGGGGAGTATGTCGACGCTCGTGGAGCGAGCGCACTGAGGAGGGAGTCGACGATGATA
>MEZF01000047.1:37971-42263 GCA_001774245.1 Candidatus Bathyarchaeota archaeon RBG_13_52_12 | reverse complement strand
AGCCCTCTTCCTGAGGGGAGACGTCGCCTCCAACGTTGCCTACGGACTCCGGCTCAGGGGAATCCCCGAAGCGGAAATCAAGAGTGGGATGGAGGAGGCGTTAGAACGCGTCAGACTGCCCGGTTTTAAGCACAGGGACGCCCAGAAACTTTCAGGGGGTGAGCAACAGAGGGTTGCGCTTGCACGTGCCCTAGTGCTAGACCCAAAAGTGCTACTCCTAGACGAACCCACCTCGAACCTCGACCCCGCTAATGCCTCGATAATATCAGATATTATCACCGAGGAGGCGGGGAAGAGGCTCATAGTCGTAGCGACGCATGATTATGGACAAGTTAAGCGATTGGCGAACCGAGTGATCCAGCTTGAAGGTGGGAAGCTGATCGGTGAGGGGGAGACGGGGGAGCTTTTTGCTGACCCGCGCTTCGCGGAGAACGTCTTCTCCGGCGTCTCGACGATGGTTCAAGGCGTCGCACAGGTAGACGTAGGCGGGGGCGTCGTTATCCACGCTGCTTTAAACAAAAGTGGTCGCGTAGTCGTCCAGATAAGCCCAGAGGACATTATCCTCTCTAAACAGTTCATAGAGACAAGCGCCAGAAACGAGTATAGAGGTAGAATCGTCGCCATTGAAGAACTGGGTTCCATCATTCGACTCAGAATCGATGCTGGCCGAGCCTTCACCGTGCAGATCACCCGGAGAAGCCTCGTCGAGATGGGTCTCAACGTAGGTTCCGAGGTATACATGAGTTTTAAAGCCTCAAGCGTCGAGGCCCTCTAGACCCTGGATAGCGTCGCATGTGGCTAATTTCTGAACGAAATCTTGCTACCCCTTTTTTAAGGTCGTAAAATCAAAGTACATTCTAAGGTGAGGTTATGCCTAAGCTGAAGGGCTCTGAAACTGAGAAGAACCTACTGAAAGCTTTCGCTGGCGAGAGCCAAGCGAGGAACAGGTACACCTACTTCATGAACGTGGCTAAGAAGGAGGGGTACGAGCAGATCGCGGGAATATTCCAGGAGACAGCGGACAACGAGAAGGAGCACGCCGAGATCTTCTTCAAACACCTTGAGGGAGGGGATGTCGAGATAACCGCTGCCTACCCAGCGGGGAAGATTGGGACGACCGCTGAGAATCTCCTAGCCGCCGCTGAGGGAGAGAAGATGGAGTGGGGTACCCTCTACCCAGGCTTCCAGAAGAAGGCGGGGGAAGAGGGCTTCGATAAGGTCGCCGAGAGCTTCAAGGAGATCGGCGATGTCGAGGAGAAGCATGAGGAACGATACAGGAGGCTCCTCGAGAACGTGAAAGCTGGCACCGTCTTCAAACGGGATAAGATTGTCGAGTGGAAGTGCAGAAACTGTGGTTACGTACACGAGGGAAAGGAAGCCCCCAAGGTATGCCCAGCATGCAAACATCCACAGAGCTACTACGAGCTCCTGGCCGAGAACTACTGATCCCCATTTTCTTCGTTACTTAACGCGTGTGCGATACGTATTCCAAACTAAGCGCGTTTGCTCTCACTCAAGATATCGCTCATCTGAACAGCGCAGATATAGGGTGGGTTGTATTTCAACCAGACGCATGTAGGTCGTTGCCTACTCGTTGCTCTTGAGCTTCTGCTCTAGCGTCTTGAGTTCGCCGTGCTCGGCGAATCGTATCTGGGTATTGAGCCTTATAGGGAGCCCGATCTGGCGGAGGAACATGGCGAGGCCGCCGCCGTCGATCTTCTGGCCGATCTTACCCTGTTTCACCGCGTCAACGAGTGCCTTCTCTACCTGCGGGATGACCTTTGGGAACTGCTCACGGGCGGCTTTCCATACCTCCCAAGCGCGGTCGCCGAAGATACCGTCGAGCATCTGGTCGGTCGTGGGCTCCTTTGGCTTCTCCTTAGCGCTGGCCTGGGCGGCTTGATTTGCCTGTTGGACTGCCATTCGCCTATGCATCTCCTGCATCTTTTTCCTCTTAAGGCGCTCAAGCTCGTCGTCTGACATGCCGTAGAGACGGATGGATGTCAAGCCTTTAACCCTTTATGCTTGGCAGGCTAACGCGAAGCGATTCTGTGTGGGTTCTGTTAAAATTCTGGTTATGCCACATTAGAGATCGGTACTATTTTTCGATGTCTTTGGGGTCCTTCACTTTGAGGTACGCCCAGATCGTCACAAGGATTCCCCCCATGGCAGTCACGATAAATGGAATCACTGGATTTACTTCATAGAGGTTTCCGCCGAGAGTCTGAGCTATCGCGGCGGGGATGAAGAGCAACATACCGCCACCGTAACCCGTCCCTCTGATGTCTATGAAAAAGTTCCCCGAGCCTACCGCTGAGGTCACACGCCCCCTCCTTTCTCGGGGTGTGTAGTCGGCTAGGAGTGACTGGAATCCGGGTCTGAGGACGGCGTTCGCCATCGAGATGAATATCACGAGTAGAGCCAGCGAGATGTAGTCCTTAATGAAGAGGAAGGCGAGAGGGAAGAAGGGCATTATGCACATTGCTGGGATCAAGAGCCTCCTTCGCCCCAGCTTATCCATTAACCTCCCCGCGGGGACCGCGAGTAACATATTCACACCCCCCTGTATTGCTGAGTTGAGTCCCCATGTCGTCGCTGATATACCAATAATAGCTGTCGCGTATAGTATCCAATAGGAGGCGGCGACGCCGTTAGAGAAGAACTGCATCATCTGCATTATTGCGAGGACTTTAATCTGCTCTGGCATCCACCTCAGGGTCTCGAAGAAGCTCCTGTAGCTGTCGATGAACACCTTAGGCAGGTTCCGATAGTCGATCTTCTCCGCGACCTTTGGGTCGAGTGTCTCCTTGAGTGTCACCCACCTCAGCAATGCGACGAGTACCCCCGCAGCGAAACCTATGTTATAAATGAACTGCATAGCTGGGAGTATCCCCATAGAGTCGACAAGGTATCCGCCAATGAAGGGGGAGATGATACCGAGGGCGCCGGGAATGCTTATTGCGACGGCGAAGCCTTGCCCCCTCTGACCGATTGGCATCGAATCGGCCTGGAGCACAGTTAGAATCGGAGCATAGAATAAAACGAGGTTCTGGAGGAAGCTCGCTACGGCGAGAGTCTCCCAGTTAGGGGCGTAAGCGAACGGGATGAAGCTGAACGCGTAGAGGAAAGTGGATATGCTCACGAGTTTGACCCGCCCCTGCTTGTCAGCTATGTATCCGCCTATCGGGTAGAGGAAGAGGCCGGCCACCATCGCTGCTGATCTGACAAGCCCAACGTCGACTGGTGAGCCTCCGAGCTTCTGGATGTAGAGCGGCAGGTACGGGGATGGTATGTTCGTTGTGAACTGCCAGATGCACTGGCAGACGACGAGCCAGAAGAGGTTACCCCGCAGTACACCGATGCCGAACTCTTTCTTTGTCGTTTAAGTCGCCTGAATATTCCCTAGATTAGCTGAACCGGGTAATTAAATATTCAAAAATTATCTGTGTGACACCTAGTGTTCAGAGAGTAAGCTCGTATTTCTCTTCTATTAGGTCTCTACCCCAGATGTGGTGGGCCTTCTCACTGGTCTTCTCGAAGCCCCAGCGCCTATAGAGGGCTATAGCGGTTTCAAGCTCGTTGAATGTCCATAGAATTATCTGCTTGTATCCGGATTTGCGGCTAAATTCGACCGCCTCCCCCATTAAGTGTTTACCGAGACCCTTACCACGAGTCTCAGGGGCGAGAAGGAACCACCTGAGCTGTGCCACGGCCTCTTCGCTTCGGACAATGGCAATGCACCCGACGACCTTGCCGGCTGATTCGACGACCCATATCCTCTGCCCCTCAATGTCCCCTGAGAGGACGAACTCGGAGAGGGGACCGGCGACGTATGCCTCGAAGGTGTTGTTGAGGCCATACTCCTCCGAATAGAGCACCCCGTGGAGGCGAATGATCTCGCCGAGATCACCCGGCCTCATCTCGGTTCGGATGATGGGTTCCATATACCCTAACCGGTGATCAGATGTTTTAATAGAAGATTCCGCCCAGTCTGATGCTGATCCTCCTTGCTTTTTGAGGCCCTCGCGCTCGTGACGTCCCTTACAAACGCCCTCGGGGTGACGTTGATTGCTAAGGGTATGAAGGGCACAAGGCCGATCGTCGCTGCCTTCTACAGCGTTGCGATACAGGTA
Organism: Candidatus Bathyarchaeota archaeon RBG_13_52_12; assembly: GCA_001774245.1. Classification (GTDB taxonomy): domain Archaea; phylum Thermoproteota; class Bathyarchaeia; order TCS64; family TCS64; genus UBA8941. The sequence goes on along the minus strand of MEZF01000047.1, from coordinate 38,130 downwards.
GTCATCCTCGTTGCGCTCCTGCTTACGCGGTTGCCACAGCTCAACTGGGTAGCGGTGGGTTACTTCGCGCTGGGGGGTGTTCTCTCCCTTGGCGTCGCGAGGCTCCTCAACTTCATAGCCATGAGAGGTCTCGGTGTAGCGAAGACTAGCGCCCTCATC
>MEZF01000047.1:22169-37953 GCA_001774245.1 Candidatus Bathyarchaeota archaeon RBG_13_52_12 | reverse complement strand
ACAACACTACTCTCGATCGCTATTCTCTCAGAGAACCCCGACCTGACGACGATCGCAGGCGCCGCTACCGTCGCCTTAGGCGTCGCCCTAATCAGTGGCGCCTCGGGCTTCAAGATCGAGAAGGCGCTACTAGTCGGCCTCGCCTCCGCCCTCGCCTACTCGTTGAGTAACATCGCGAGTAAGTCGGGGGTCTTGCTACAGCCCGACCCCTTTCTTAGTGCCACGACGGGTGCTGTCGCCGGCCTTATCTTTATATCCGTTTACCTCACCGCAACCAAGCAGACGCGGGACCTCGATATTAGTCGCCAGAGCCTCTCCTGTTTCGCTGCCACAGGTGTACTCAGCAGCATAGGCTGGCTCACAATGATGAAGGCGCTCGAAATCGGCTCCGTCGGCGTTGTCACAACAATCGTCTACAGCTACCCACTCTTCGCACTCATCACAACCCGCCTCCTTATGAGGGAAGAAAAACTCACTATGCGTACAATCATAGGTTCGACCCTCGTAGTGGTAGGGGTAGCCATAGTAACTCTACTCTAGGGAGAGCTGCGCGCTCCACACAAAATCGCGTGCGTACTGATCAGTCACCTGGCTTGATACGGCCAAGCCTCATACTGTTTAAAATCACAGCGAGACTCAACCCCATATCGCCGACGGCGACAGCCGCCCACAGGGAAACGAGGCCAAACATGGCAAGAGCCGCTATACCCAGCTTAACTAACAGCGACAACGAGATGTTCTCCCTTATGCGCTGCATCGCAGACCTACTCAGATCAACCGCGTAGGTGACCATCTCAATCCTATCCTCCATCAGGGCAACATCTGCGGTCTCAAGTGCCACGTCACTCCCAATTGCGCCCATCACGACACCAACGTCAGCCGCAGCAAGTGCAGGAGCATCATTGACCCCGTCACCAACCATCACGGTAACACCCTCCCGACGGAGGCTCTCCACTTCATGGACTTTATCTTCAGGTAATAGACCCGACTTGTAGTGTTCTATGCCAAGTTTCCCTGCGACTCCTTTCGCAGTCGACTCGTTGTCGCCAGTAAGCATCACAACCTGAATTCCCCTTCGGCCAAGTGCAGCCACCGAGCCACGGCTCTCCAATCTAATCTTATCAGTCAGCGATAATGATCCAATGATGGCCCCTTTCCTCGACACAAATATGGTGGTCTTTCCATTGCCATCAAGTACAGGGTTGCCATCTACGGGGATGCCTAGCTCCTTGAAGAGCCGATTATTACCCACACTGACCTCCTCCCCGCTGCACGTTGCCTGAACACCAAGCCCAGGGTAGTTCTTGAATCCAGTTGCAATTTCCTTTCGTAGACCTAGACTCTCAGACTTCTCGGTGATTGCCTTGGCTATCGGGTGCGTCGACTGCGCCTCCAGAGCCGCGGCGCACTTAACCACATCCTCAGGGTCAGCGCCACTCACCCCATCGACCTCCAGCTCACCGCGGGTTAGCGTGCCCGTCTTGTCGAAGGCGATGATACGCGTCTTCGCTAGCTGCTCGATGTATGTGCTTCCCTTGACTAGGACACCGTTTCTGCTAGCGCTTGCAATGGCTGAGACCATGGCGACGGGGGTCGAGATGGCGAGGGCGCATGGACACGCGATTACGAGCATGACCAAAGCCCTGTACACCCAGTCCATCAGTGGCTGGCCAAGAAGGAAAGGTGGGGCGACAGCCACAACGACAGCTACTAATATTACCACCGGGGTATACCAAGAGCTGAACCGATCCACGAACATCTCCGTCGGCGACTTACTCTCCTCCGCCTCCTCAACTAATCGCTGTATCCTGCTCAGCATAGTCTCCTCAGAAGCCCTCGTCACCCTCGCCGCCAAGAAGCCATCAATATTGATGGTCCCAGCATAGACTTCGTCCCCAACGTCCTTCGACGCCGGAAGCGACTCCCCGGTTATGGCAGCCTGATCCACGCTAGTGATACCCTCAACGATGACGCCGTCAAGCGGAAGTCGGTCCCCTGGGCGTGCGACGAAGACTTCTCCCGGCAGCACGTCGGAGACGGGTACCTCTATTTCCTCCCCGCCTCGGCGTACTCTAGCTATTAGTGGTTTGAGTTCCATGAGTTCTTCTATGGCGTGCCTTGCGCGGTCGCTGGCGTAGTCCTCAAGCTTCTCGGCGAGGCCGAAGAGGAACACCACGCTGGCGCCCTCCTCTAAATGCCCGATCGCGGTGGCGCCGATGGCGGCTATCGTGATGAGGATATCTATGGTAATGTTCCTGTTCAGGAGCGCTTTTAATCCTGATTTAGCGATTGGGTATCCTGCGTAGATCATGACAGCGAGGTAGAGGAGGTGTGGGATGAGTATGGTGTTGGTTATGAACTCGGCGATAAGGCCAGCGGCCAGTATTACAGCTGAGATGATTACGCCGGTCCACGACTCTTTCCTTTCATGCGTGTGTTCGTGCGCTTTGGTCTCCATTGAATCTCATAGGCTTTTTAGTTTGGATTTATTAACATGATGCTATATTTCACAGTATATTTATTAAATTTTATTAAATATATTTCTGATATTAATAATTGGAGCCTTTTGCACACGCGACGTCGAGACCGTGTGTGCGCGTGTAACTTTCAGAGCCAATCGCACTTATTGGAAATTTAATAAAATTCACATACATCACCTTTTAATCACAGGGTGACTACGCGAGTAATAATGACCAGGAAAAGCGATTACGTCACGGTGGGTAAAGATACTCAACGCAAGGATGGCGTCGCTAAGGTAACAGGCTCCGAGAAGTTTGCCTCGGATCTCAGCCTCCCCGGCATGCTTCATATGAGGTTGCTTAAGTCGAGCTTCCCCCACGCCAAGGTACTCAAAGTTCACACAAGGGAAGCGGAGAAGCTTGGAGCATACACTCTTACTCCCGAAGAGGTCCCTGACATAAAATACTGCCCACGTCTAGTGAGCACGCCAGAGGCAACCTACAAGGACTGGCGTATCCTCGCCAAGAAGCCACTGTATGTCGGTGAACCCATCGCCGCCGTTGCCGCTGACACTGAGGAGGAAGCTCAGCTAGCAGTCGAAGCCCTAAAGGTCGACTATGAACAGCTTCCTGCCTACTTTGACGCTGAGGAGTCGAGAAAACCCGGCGCAACACAGCTCCACGACGCCATCGAGCTCAAGGGAACAATCATTAACCCTGAGCGAAACATCGCGTGCACCCTTGACCTTCAGGAAGGGGACACAGATGCCGCGTGGAAGGAGTGTGACGAGGTTGTCGAGCGTACATATCGGACGAACCGTAGGTACCACCTTCAGCTTGAAACCAAGTCTGTACTCGTCAAACCCGAGATCGATGGCGGAATCAGCGTCTGGAGCACCACGCAATCCATACATAATACGAGGCTCCTACTCCACGAGATATTCGGCTTGCCGATGGGCAAGATCCGCGTCTATAAGACCCCCCTTGGGAGCAGCTTCGGGTCAAGCATCCAAGTTAATACCATCGTGCCGATTGCCGTCGCGATGGCGCTTAAAACTCGGAAGCCTGTCAAGCTCACTATGACTCGGGAAGAGGACATTCGCGACCACGTCAGCTACAATATGATATTCAAGGTCAAGCTCGGCGCTAAGAAGGATGGCACTCTAGTCGTTGGTCACCTCGACGCTGTCCTTGATCTCGGATCCCACCAGATCCAGGCGTACGCCCTGTTAGGCTGCATGGCAGGATGGTGGGTCAGTCTCTACAGGCTTAAGGCGAAGAGCTACAAAAGTGTCGCAGTCTACACGAATAAGACCCCGAGCTGCGCATTCCGCGGCTATGGGAACCCCCAAGTCAGTTGGATGGTCGAAACAATCATGGATGAGCTAGCCGAGAAAATCGGCATCGACCCCCTCGACTTCCGTCTCAAAAACTATATTGGGGAAGGTGAGATATTCTGGGGCCAAGGCCCAACCGTCAAGAGTGTCATCAGGAGCAGCGGTGTCGAGGAGATACTTAAGAGGGGTGCCAAAATAGTTGACTGGTACAATCGGCCTAGGGCTGGCAACCAGACTGGCCGTTACCGAAAGGGACTTGGCATGGGGCGCGGCTTCCATACAAGCAGCGCAGGAGCCCCCGTCCCAGGCACCGTGGTAGACTTCAGCGGAGCAATAATAAAGCTCAACGAAGACGGCACCGTCGACTACATCACAGCCTTAATGGACCACGGGGGAGGAACACTTGAAGCCCACGCAAAAATAATCGCAGAGGAGCTCTGCCTTCCCCTGGACAACGTGAACGTCATCAGCGCGGACACGAGCACAACTGTTTATGACGTCTGCACTCACGCGAGCCGGGGCATCTATTCGGGCGGAGGTGCCGCACTCAAGGTGGCTAAGCAGGTCAAGGAAAAACTTCGTACCTTTGCCGCCCGAATGCTCGACGCTGAGGCGTCCGCCCTTAGTTTCCGCGTGGACAATGATCGCAAGCAGGGAGTCATCTACGCCGAGGGAATCAAGGGGCGGGAGGTCACGTTCAAGGAGATCGCCTATAATGCACGTCATAAGAACTGGGGCACCATCGCTGCAGTAGATAGCTATCGGCAGCCAGCTTGCCCGCCTCACTTCACAGGCTACTTTATCGAGGTCACCGTTGATACATGGACAGGAAAGGTAAAACTGGACAGTGTAGTGGCTGGCGCTGACATAGGCACCGTCATCAACCCGAAGCTTGCTGCTGGTCAGGTCCACGGGGGTTTAGCCCAGGGCTGGAGCATGGCAGTAATGGAAGACATGAGCTACGACGCTAAAACCGGTGACCTAATCAACAATGGTAATCTCACGGATTACAAGATCCCGTATCCCCGGGACATGCCTGACCTCGAGGACTTCGAAGTCTTCTTCGTAGAGACAGTCGAGCCAACGGGACCTTTCGGCGCGAAGGGAATTGGGGAAGGCGCCCTCAACCCAGTAGCAGGTACGGTGGCGAACGCCATTCAAAACGCTCTAGACATCCGCTTTTATGAGCTGCCTCTAAGCAAAGAGAGGATCCTTAGGGCGATCATGGAGAAGGAGGGACAATGATGGATATCAACAAGCACAACACGCACATCCTTCACAGGTTCGAGTACCACGCCCCAGTAACCGTTACAGAGGCTGTGAAGCTACTCAAGGAACTCGGCTCCGAGGCCACCATCCTCGCCGGGGGCACCGATCTTATCGTAAAGATGAAGGACGGATCCGAGAGGCCACGACACATCGTCAATATCAAGCAGATCCCAGGTCTCAGAGGCGTTAATGAGACGCCAGAAGGGCTTTGGATAGGCGCACTCACAAAGATCAGTGAACTTGAGAATAGCAGAGTCATCAAAGAGAAGCTCCCCGTCTTATACGAAGCGGTAAGAGTCATTGGCAGCGTCCAAGTCAGGAACCTCGCCTCTGTGGGTGGAAATATTTGTAACGCTAGCCCTGCGGCGGACAGCGCAATCGCTTTCCTCGCCCTAGACGCAGTAGCCCATATCACTGGTCCCGACGGTGACCGAAAGGTTCCATTCGGCGAGTTCTTCACAGGCCCTGGTCGAACCGTCATTAAAGAGGGAGAGTTGCTTACTGGAATAAGTGTACCCAGAGATGTCTACGGTTGGAAGGGATACTGGGTACGAGTCGCCCGCGCAAGTATGGACATCGCTACCATCAGCCTCGCTGCCACCGCTAAGATGGATGGTGGAGTGGTGAAAGAAATCCGCCTCGCTTGGGGTACAGTCGCGCCAACGCCCATGAGAACGGATAACGTCGAAGACTACCTCCGTGGTAAGAAACTGGAGCAAAACATCATTGAGAAGGCAGCATCGCTCGCCGCTTCCAGCATCAAACCCCGCGACAGCGGGCGCAGTACTGGGCCATACAAAAGGAAGGTGGCCAAAGGTTTCATTCATGAGGCCCTGACAAGGTTCGCGGAGGCATAGGAGGAATAAGTGATGAAGATAACCATAAATGTGAATGGGAAGCAGCAAAGATTCGACGTGGAACCCAACACGCTGCTCCTTAATCTGATAAGGGACGAAATGAGCCTAACGGGCACCAAGTATGGTTGCGGGATCGGAGAGTGCGGCGCCTGCACGGTACTCCTTGACGGAGACGCCGTATTAGCGTGCATGATGCTCGCCGTAGACGCAGACGGTCACAGGGTTGATACTGTGGAGGGGTTAAGTGATGGGAACAAGCTCCACCCGATACAACAGGCTTACCTCGACGAGGGGGCTGTTCAGTGCGGCTTTTGCACTCCTGGCTTCATAATGTCGACCAAGGCTCTTCTAGATAAAAACCCGAATCCCAATGAAGCTGAGATCCGAGAGTATCTGAACGGTAACATCTGCCGATGCACTGGCTACGTCAACATTGTCAAGGCGGTACAATGTGCCGCTGTCAAAATGAAGGAGTAGGTTTGAAGACAGCAGCTGTCGTCCTCGCTGCGGGCAAGAGCAGCCGGATGGGGATAAATAAACTCCTCCTGGAGGTCGAAGGGAAGACAGTCCTCGACAGGCTGCTGGAATCGTTGACGCAAGCCGTTGACGAGGTGATAGTCGTCATCGGCTATAACCCAGGCCCCATCAGGAAGATAGCGAAGGCTCATGATGTCCTTGTCGCCTATAACCCTGATTACGAGAAGGGAATGACAACCAGTTTCCAAGCTGGTTTAAATGTGGTGAAAGGTTCGGATGCGGTTTTCCTTGTCCTCGGTGACCAGCTTGGTCTAAGACCTGAGTTCCTCAAGAGGTTGCTAGCCGCCTTGGAGGACCTCCCCGGAGCCCTAATCGTGAGCCCGATCCATAATGGCAAAAGAGGCCATCCAGTCCTCTTCAACGCGCAACTCTTCAGCGAGATCCTGAGCCATCAAGGTACACTGAAGGAGGTCGTTGACCGTCACGCCGACGCCCACGTCTCAATAGAGGGCGACGAGTGGAGCATCATTGATTTCGACACCCCTAATGACTTCAACCGCGCTAAGCGCCTCTTCAGAAAAAAAACGTAAGCCGCGCACGCCCGAGTTTGGCCTCATTTTAGCCGAGGAGTCCTAGTTGAGGTGTACCTCTAGCCCCGTTTGACCCGTATCATCTCGGCGACGATACTCACGCCTATCTCCTCAGGGGTCTCAGCGTTGATGTCTATTCCGATGGGGGCGTGCATCGTCTTGAGAACCTTCTCGAAGCCTTCTGATTTGAGCTGCTCCATGTGTCTCCTCGCCTTGTTTGCGCTCCCAAGTAATCCTATGTATGCTGGGCGCGCTTTGACAGCGTGGCGAAGAGCGGCTAGTTCGAATTGGGTCTCCCCGTGGAGGACAGCGACGAAGTCGCTTGGACGGATCTTTACTCCTTCCAGCGACTCGGGATACTTGCCGTTTGCAACAGTCGTCCCTGGGAAGCACTCCTGCCTCGCCGTATCGGCGTCGTCGACGACCGTGACGTCGAAGCCGCAGTTTTTCGCGTAGCGAGCTGTGGCCTGGGCTATCCAGCCCGAGCCCATGATTATGAGCCGTGGTTCAGGCTTGACTACATCCATAAATATCTTGACCTCCCCGCCGCATTTGGAGTCGATGGCGATCATCCCCTCACGTGGAGGTATCCCCATTGCGAAGTGTAGTGTCCTCGGCTTCCCCTCCACTAGAGCCTCTAGCGCCTCCTTGATGAGCAGCCGCTCCATTCCACCACCACCTATAGTGCCGAGGACCCTCCCCTCTGGTGTCACGAGCATCTTGGCGCCGAGCTCGCGTGGCCCCGAGCCCTCCTTGTAGATCAGTGTGCACAGGACCACGCTCTGCCCCATAGCGAGTGACTCTCCGGCGCGGTTGAATATTTCAGGGTCGCTCATCCGTGAAATGATCCGCGACCAGATTAATAAGAGGTCACGCTGGTTGGAGAATCCGGCTCACCTCAAGACCGTCCCAACCGACGGAGATGTACCTGCTCTCGTAGAGCCCTGATCGGCGGACCCGGTCCAGGTAGTCACTCATGGCACGAGGGAAGGAGCCGACGTTGTCCGCGACTATTACGCTGCCTGGGCGGAGCTTTGGCTCAATCAGTGTGAGGTACCGCCCGTACTCGTCCTTCTCGGCGTCTAAGAAGGCGAAGTCGATGGGGCCCTCGATGCCAGGGATAAGCTCGAGGGCGTCACCGATGAGGACGTTCACCCTCTCCGCCAGTCCGGCCCTTTTTATGTTAGACTCGGCCTCTCGGGCTAGTGCGCGGTTGACTTCTATGGTCGTCAGCTGGGAAACGTCGGGCATGTGGCTCGCGATCACTATGGCGGAGTAACCGATGTTTGCCCCGACCTCTAAAGCTCGCCGTGGCTTCTCTTCATCGACTATCCTGGCGATGATCCCTGCCTTCTCCACGCCGATTATCGGAAGCCACCTCCTCGAAGCCTGCCTCTCTATCTCGTGGAGGACGCCCTTCGATCCGACCATGGACATGTGTCTAACTTCGAAGGCTAAAAACCGCTGGGAAGGCGCGTAATAGGTTACCGTCTCACCAAGAGACCGCGCATCGGGGGGAAGACCTCGTAGAGTCGCTCAACCGCCAGCTTCTCTGCCTCGGTGCAGCCGATGAGTATCTTGATCTCAGAGTCCCTCTTGAGGAGGTCGACCGTGCAGATGATGGCGTCGACTCTCCGGCTGGGATCGGAGCCGACGAAGACGTCTATGCCGCCCTCGTCCATGGAGGATGTGCCCTCGAGGTAGCCGTAGTCGACGAATTGGAGCCCCTCTGGGAACCGGGGGTTCTTGGTCCCCTTTGGTACATCTATGATGACTCGACTCTCGGTTACGAGGCGGTCGAGGTGCCCCCAGAAGGTCTCGTTGGACATTCTTGGAGTCCCATAAAAAGATGCGAGGGGATAAAGTTAGGGGTCAGTCTGGGGCGATGCGCTCCGCTGCATCGAGTATAGACTCGATTATCGCGACGTAGCCAGTGCATCGGCAGATGTTGCCCTCGATGGCTGTTTTGACTTCCTCCTCCGAGGGGCGCTTATTGTCGCGGAGCAGCGCATAGGCACTCAGCAGAATTCCTGGTGTGCAGAAGCCGCACTGGACAGCCCCGTTCTCCATGAAGGCCTCCCTAAGCTCCTTCATCAGTGGGTTCTCGGCGAGCCCATCGATTGTGCAGACGTGGCGACCCTCGACCTGAGGCGCTAGGATTATACATGAGGTCATGGGGTAGCCGTCGATTAAAACGGTGCAGGCTCCGCATTCTCCTTGCTCGCACCCCTTCTTAACGCTCGTCACCCCTAGCTCAACGCGTAGCATGTCAAGGAGCGTCATCGTCGCGGGAGCCTCGAAGGAGACGTGAGCGCCGTTTAGCTCGAAGTTCACCATCACAGCTCACCTCCTGTTCTTCGCCACGCCTCACGCAAGGCGCGCTTAACGAGCACCGCAGTCATGTCTTTCCGGTACTCAGCTGTGCCCCTAACGTCGTCGATGGGCTTCGCTACCTCGACGCAGGCTTCAGCCGCCTCATCAATCAGCTCTTCGCTCATCTTCTTTCCCCTGATCTTGTCCTCTACTACCGGGGCTCGGATGGGAGTTGGCGCGACGCTTCCGAGAGCTATTCTAGCCTCTTTAAGCGCATCATCCTTCCTCTCAACGTAAACTGCGGCGTTGACGACGCTCAGGGTGAAGCCCTTGCGCCTGCCTATGCGTTGGAAGCTGCTACTTGCGCCTGCGATGGTGGGGAACCTGAGTCCTATGAGTATCTCGTTAGGTTTCAATACCGTCATTTTCGGCCCCTTGAAGAGCTCCAGTAGGGGTATCCAGTGACCTTCCTCGAGGCTGCAGATGTGTGCCTCTGCGCCGTGGACGAGGAGCGGCGGCGCTGAGTCAGCGGCGGGGGAAGCGTTGCAGAGGTTCCCCCCAATGGTGCCCCTGTTCCTGATCTGGACGCTGCCTATCCACCGGGCAGCGTCGTGGAGAGCGGGTGCGGTCTTCTCAATGACCTTGGATGTGAGTATCTGGGTGTGGGTCGTCGTCGGGCCTATGAGTATCTTGCCGTCCTCCTCCATGATCCCGTTCAGCTCCTCGATTAGGCCGAGGTCGATGAGGTGGACGGGCTTCGAGCCTAGATCTTTGAACGTTGGGATTATATCGGTGCCTCCCACTATCGGCTGGGCGTGCTCGAGTGTGGACATCATCTCCAGCGCCCCCACGAGAGTGGGTGGGCGGAGTAGACTGAATCCAGTGAGTGGCTTCACTTCTTGCCCGCCTCCTTTAGCGCCTTGTGCATGCGATCCGGTGTGATTGGGATTGTACTGAATCTGAGCCCTGTGGCGTGGTGGATTGCATTAACCACCGCGGGGACTATGCTTATGATGCTCGGCTCCCCAACGCCTTTCGCCCCGAAGGCTGCGTGCTTGTACGGCTCTTCGACGACTATGGTGTCGTCTATCTCGGGTGTGTCGAGGGCTGAGGGGATTATGTAGTCCTTGAAGCCTGTGGTTGTGACGACCCCATCCTTTAGCTGTAGGTTCTCCATGATGGCGAAGCCGATGCCTTGGCTTATGGCGCCGTGTATCTGCCCGTCGACCATGAGGGGGTCGATCACCTTACCCACGTCCATCGCCGGCCATATCTTCGTGACCTCTACCTGCCCGGTTTCCGTGTCGACCTCGACCTCCGCCACTGAAGCGGCGAAGGTGTAGACAGCGTAGTTGTATCCGAGTCCGGTGTCGACGTCGAAGAATCGTCGTGGAGAAGTGTAGAAGCCGTAGCTTGCGGGGTTCTCGCCCCGTATGTGCATCTCCTCCACGATCTCGGCGAACGGTATCTTGACAGAGGGCTTTTTCCTGTTGTAGGCTTGGCTGTCGCGTAGCTCGACATGGGCCTCGGGGCAGTCGAGCATGTTAGAGGCTACCCTGATTATACGCTCTCTGAGCTTAATGGCGGCGTCGGCGGCAGCTGTACCGCCCATCATCAGGCCTCGGCTCCCATGAGTTGGCTTCGAGTCGGGGGTGGAGTCGGTGTCTGGCTGCTCGATCTTGATTGAGTCTAGGTTACAGCCGATTATCTCAGCGACGATCTTGGCGTGGCCGAAGGGTGAGCCCTGTCCTATCTCGCAGATCGCTGTTCGGTAGGTGAGGCTCCCGTCGCCGTGGATCATGAGGCTAGCGGCGCTCCAGTCGGGAGTGCTCCGGCTCGTGCTGTTACCATGGTAAGCGCAGCCGACCCCCCAGCCCCTTATCTTCGTCCCGATGCGGACCGGCTCCCTGTGCTTCGCCCAATCCGACGCTGCCGCAACACCCGCCAGACACTTGTCGATTCCAACGCTGTTGTCGAGGAGTTGGTCGCATGTGGTGCGTGACCCGATCCTTAGGATGTTCTTCATCCTGAAGTCTACTGGGTCCATGTCGAGCTCGTAGGCGAGCTTATCGACCTGCTGCTCTGCGGCAAAGTGGAGGGCGAGGTTTCCGAAGCCGCGGTAGCTGCCGCCATAGACTTTGTTGGTGTAGACGGCGCGTCCGTCGACGGCGACGTTGGGGACCTCGTATGGACCGCATGCATGGGCCGTCTGCCTCCAGAGCCAGAAGGGGGCTCGGTTAGCGTAAGCGCCTACCTCAAGGGTAATCTCAACCTCAACAGCAGTTAACTTACCCTTGCCGTCGGCTCCAGATCTATACTTAAAGCGGACGGGGAACCTCTTCGGGGTGACCGAGAGCACCTCGCTACGGTCCATGATGTAGGCGGCGGGCTTCCCCGTCTTTATGGCGGCTAGAGCAGCGTATCCGCTAATGAGTGGGCCAGTATCGTCCTTTTTACCGAAGGCGCCCCCTGTTAAAGCCTGTATGACCCTTACCTGGTTAAGCTTCCAACCGAGGACCCTAGCGACCTTCTCCCTAACGAGGTGGGGGCTCTGCATACAGGCGATGATCGTGACCTTGCCAACACCGTCAGGGACGGCGTAAGCGGCCTCGGGTTCGAGGCACATATGCTCCTGGTAAGGTGACCAGTAGGTGTCCTCGACGACGACGTCGGAGTCCTTCCACCCCTTGGCTATGTCGCCCTTCCTGATCTTCGTCTTTACTGCGACGTTATTCTCCTTGTGAATTATGGGCGCCCCCTCGGCTAGAGCGGCGTCGATATCGAACACCGCAGGCAGCGGCTCGTATTCGACCACAACAGCCTCCATAGCCTCCTGCGCCGTCGTCTCGTCGATGGCGCAGACGAGGGCGATGGGGTCGCCGACGTAGTGGACCTTCTTGTCGTTCAGGAAAGGCTGCTCGGGGAGGGCGTAGCCTATCTCGTTCTCACCCGGCACGTCCTTGGCCGTGAGGATTGTAACTACTCCGGGGACCATCAGAGCCGTTGACGTGTCGACCCGCTTGATTAGGGCGTGGGGCATGGTGCTTCTGACCACTTTTACAGTCATAGTGTTCTTAGGGATGTAATCGGAGGTGAACCTCGCCTTCCCGAGCAGCTTGTCGAGGGCGTCTAACCTCACCGTCTTCTTCCCGACGACGAGGTACTCGTCCCTGTTGAGCAGGTCGCTTAGAATCCTGTCGTATTCCATGGGCGCCAACCGTAGTGTAGAAGTGTGTATGAGGTATTTAGAGCCTACAGCTTTGAGCAGCTGCGTATGATCCGTAGGAGGGCGTCGGCGTCACCGGCCTCGAGGTTGAAGACCCTAGTCGTTCTCCCCCTGAGGAGGTTGATTACCTCGTGGACCTTGTCATCCCGGCATAGGTAAACCGCCACTCCTCCTCGTTTGAGTGCCTCGGCGACCATTAAGGCGCCGGGGTGGATGCCCTTGTGTTGGGACTCTAGTCGACCATATTCATCGACGAAGACTACGACCCCGTCCCTCATCTCCGACGCCGCCCTATCGAGGGCGAGGTTAGCGGAGTATAGCCCCTTCTTCGAGAAAACATATTTCTGGTTACCATAGGACTCCCATCCCTCGCCGGGTTCCTTATCCGCTGGCTTGACGAGGGGCATGGTCTCCCCAGTGTCGAGCTCTAGGAGGTCGTAGCTTGGATACTCCCCTCCGTCTAGGACACGCTTGCTGAGAATCCCCATGACCTTGATCCCGTCAGCCTTCGCCCTCTCCGCCGCAGCCTGGGCGGTTGTGGTTTTTCCACCTCCTATGGGTGCGTGTAGGATCACAGCGCAGCGCAACTCGGATCCTAGGGTATCCTAGGCGCAGGGGATAAGAACCCAGCGCCCGATAGATGCTTGAACTGAAATGGATGGCTACGCGAGGAGTAAGATCGTCTGCACAATAGGGCCCGCGAGCAGGAGACCCGACATCCTAAGGGAGATGGCTTCGGGGGGGATGGATGTCGCACGCGTCAATCTCAGTCACGGCAGCCTAGACGACCATAGGAATACGATACGCGCCATCAAGAGCCTCAGCACCGTCGCTGTCCTCGTTGACCTACCCGGCCCCAAGATACGCCTCGGGGAGCTAAAGGAGCCCGTTCAACTTAGGGAGGGAGACGCAGTTAAGTTCACAACAGAGAACATAAGGGGTGAGGGGCTTACCCTCCCCATCAACTACGCGAAGCTCCCCGCCGAGGTTCACCCAGGCGGCCACATCTTCATAAACGATGGCCTCATCGAACTCGACGTTATCAAGGTCGATGGTGACTTCAAGGGCTTCGAAGCTAAGGTAGTCAGCGGTGGGGAGGCTAGCAGCAACAAGGGTGTAAACGCCCCCGGGGCATCCCTCAGCATCCACCCACCCACCGAACAGGACCTCAAGGGAATCGAGTTCGGCGTCCAAGTAGGCGCGGACTGGTTCGCTGCCTCATTCATCAGAAGCAAGAAGGACGTCGAAACCGTTAAAGACGCGATCAAGGCAGTGGACGGCGATCAGCCCGTCATCAGCAAGGTCGAGCACGGCGAGGCCATCACTAACATCGACGAGATCATCGACTCTAGTGACGGAGTCATGGTGGCACGCGGTGACCTCGGCATCGAGGTACCGCCCTGGGATATCCCCCTGCTCCAGAAGAAGATCATCGCTAAGTGCTACGACGCGGGTAAGCCGGTCATCGTCGCGACTCAGATGCTTGAGTCGATGGTGGAGAATCCCCGCCCCACCCGTGCGGAGGCGAGCGACGTCGCCAACGCCATCCTAGACGGAGCCGACGCTGTGATGCTGAGCGAGGAGACGGCGATTGGCGCCCACCCCGTAGAGGCTGTCCGAGTGATGGAGAGCATCAGCCGCGTCGTGGAGGCGGGTGCTACGTTGAGGAGGACACAGAGACCCCGAGAGGGGCAGCCCATCCCCGACATCATCGGCAGCCTCGCCAGTCAGGCAGTCGAGTCCGTGAGGCCTGCGGCAATATTCACCGTTACCCGCACCGGCTTCACAGCGCTCATGGTGAGCAAGTACAGACCCTCCACCCGCATACTAGCTGTGGTCCGCGAGGCGAAGATAGCGCGTAGAATCCGCCTATTCTGGGGGGTTGAGCCCCTAGATGTTCAGTGGAGCAACGACAGGGATGAGCTCATAATCAGGGCGGTGAACAAGGCTCTCAGGGATGGCGCGGTGATGGAGTCGGATACCATCATGGTGGTCTCTGGATCCACACTCGAAGCGCCGGGCCGCACCAGTACTTTGGAGATACTCAGGGTCCGCGACATCCTCTACCACGCTGGGAGGAAGGATTAATGCGTCTCGGCCTAATCTCCGACACCCATGACAACGTTCCTATGATCAAGGAGGCCATCAGGCGCCTGAACGGGCTCGACGCCTCCCTCGTCCTCCACGCCGGCGACTACATAAGCCCCTTCACCGCTAAGCCCTACTCCGAGCTTAAGGCGAAGATGATAGGAGTCCTCGGGAACAACTGCGCCGAGAGAGAGAGGCTGAGGGAGGTATACGCCGCGGTCGGGAAGGAGATCGTTGGCAACTTTGCAGAGGTCGAGGTGGCAGGCAGGAGGATAGCTCTGCTCCACGGCCACGAGGACGCGCTGCTACGATCCCTCATCACACACGGTTGCTATGACGTGGTGGTCCACGGGCACGACCACAAGGTAAAGGTGGAGAAGAGGGGGTCGACCCTTGTTGTTAATCCCGGTGAGGTCTGCGGCTACGTCTCAGGGAGGAGCAGCTTCGGCATCCTCGACACTGATAGACTTGAGGTTGATATACACGACCTGTAGGAGTGACACGTTTTGATCAGGAAGGCGTTTTTGATGAGTGTCCATCCCGGGAGGGAGGCAGAATACGAGGCGCGTCACAAACCCATCTGGTCCGAGCTCGAGGAGACGCTCAAGGACCACGGTGTCTCAACCTACACTATCTTCCTCCACACGGAGACCCGTCAGCTATTCGCCTACATTGAGATGGAGGATGAAGCGACGTGGGACGCGGTAGCGGAGACGTCGATCTGTAGGCGCTGGTGGAGCTACATGAGGGAACTGATGCCGTCTAATCCCGACGACAGCCCAGTCTCAGAGGAGCTCAGGGAAGTCTTCCATATCGAGAAGCCCTAGGCGTAGAGGAGCCTGTAGAACTCCTCCACCGACTCCCGCAGGTACTTCTCCTCTACCTTCCCGAGCGGGGAGGGGGTCTCGAAGATGCGCCCCGGTATGCGGAGCTCTCTAGGCTTGAAGCCCTCCCTCTCCTTGAACCTGTTTTTCTCACGGAGTATCTCGACTCCTAGCTTGTCGAGGGACTCCGGTGGCACCTTGTGGTGTCCCGCCGTCTCCAGGGTCTTTAGGACGGTTTCCTTGTCGTAGATGCCCCTGGCGAAGAAGCAGACGACGAGGCTGCTGAGTATCTGGCGCCACGCCTCCTCCTTGAGCAACTTCTTGGCGGCTGCTTTGGGGTCTGG
>MEZF01000047.1:21708-21969 GCA_001774245.1 Candidatus Bathyarchaeota archaeon RBG_13_52_12 | reverse complement strand
TCTATGAGGTGAAGCATCGCCTTCTCGTCGAAGACTCCGAGCATCGATCCCAAGGCGTAGATTAGCTCGTAGTCGTAGGGGATCATGGTGGTCTTGTAGAAGTATGGTTCCTTCTCGTAGGGCTCTCTTAGTGCAGCGATGTGGATGCAGGCGACGGGGCAGTGGGCGCAGGCAACGCGGCGGCCGAGATAGTTTTCAGCCAGCTTCTCCCCTGAGATGTGCTCCGCCTCTGGGGAGGTGGCGGCCTTGAGGTTCATCGTT
>MEZF01000047.1:19930-21679 GCA_001774245.1 Candidatus Bathyarchaeota archaeon RBG_13_52_12 | reverse complement strand
TATGTTCGAGGATGTGCCTATATCGTGGTACTTCTTCATGACCGGGGACTCGACTGCTCGTTTGTAGATGTCGTCGTATACCTCTCGGTAGAGCCTCCTGTCGGAGACTTCGAAACCGTGGTTGCCGGTAACGGTGACGGCCTTGAGCTTCTTGCTGCCGAAGACGGCGCCTAGGCCGAGGCGGCCGAAGTGGCGGTAGGTCTCGGTGATGACGGAGGCGTATCTGACTAGGCGCTCGCCCGCCCCACCTATCCTCATGATTGTGCGCATCCCTGCTCCTGTCTCCAGCTCCCTGATTATCCTGCCAGTGGTGATGCTGCTGGCGATCCCCCAGATGCCGGAGGCGTCCCTGAAATTGACGCCCTTAGTGTCTATGGAGAGGTAGACTGGAGACTCGCTGGCGCCTCGGATCACGATCGCGCCGTATCCTGCAGACCTGATGGCGACCGCGCTCCGCCCCCCGGCGTGGCTCTCCCCGAGGTTCCCCGTGAGGGGGGACTTGAACATCGCCACGGTCTTCGATGCGAGGGGGTAGAGTCCGACGAGAGGCCCCACGGCGAATACTATTGGGTTGTCTGAGCCCAGGGGGTCCGCGCCCTCCGGACAGTTCTCCCTGAGGAGGTTTATAGCCACTCCAGCGCCCCCTATGTAGTACTGGAAAAGGTCGGCTCGGTCCTCGATAGTAAATCGGCGAGTCGTCAGGTCCGCAGTCAAGACCCGCGTGGGTAGTCTCACAGCTGCTCTGCCTCCTTCATAGCGAGCACCTCATGTGGGCAGTACTTGACGCAGTAGCCGCAGTGGACGCAGATGTCGGGTTTATTCGCCTCGTCGTCCCAGAAGACGGCGTGGACTGGGCACGCCTCCGAGCAGCGGTGGCACCCTATGCACTTCCCCGCCTTAAGGATCACCCCGCCTCCCTTACGGGGCTCAAGGGCGTCGACGGGGCAGACCTTCAAGCAGGGCGGATCAGGACACGCCCTACAGGCAACGACGACGAAGCCCCGCTCAAAGCCGCCCGCGGAGCGAACCCTTATGGCGGACTTTGCTAATCCACCTTCGCCGAAGCGCCTGTTACAAGCGAACATGCAGAGCTGGCACCCGACGCATCGGTCCGCATCCACTACGGTGAGCCTAGTCATCGAGATATACTGAATGATGCCAGCTCATTTAGCTTCCCCTCAATGGGGGAGAGTTAGGAAACAGCGGGATCGAGAAGTCTACTTCTCACCGCAGAAGCGGCGGATAACCAGCTCCTGGACCCTTGCCGCGTCCATGACGGTCTCGAGGTCGACCCACTCGATCGCGGCGTGGTCGCCATCGCCGGCGGGACCATATGCAACAGCGGGTATACCCTTTCCCCAGATTATCTGGGTGTCGAGCCATCCTGAGCCACCTATGAAGGCTGGAGTGAGTTTGATAGCCTCCTTGCTGCAATTGACTATTGTTTGGCATATCTCAGATGTCTCAGGAACGTCCATAGAGTCTCGGTAGAAGATGATCTCGTAGCTCGCAGTGAATTGGGGGTCCCTGTCAGCGA
The DNA here is from genome assembly GCA_001774245.1 of Candidatus Bathyarchaeota archaeon RBG_13_52_12. Taxonomy (GTDB): domain Archaea; phylum Thermoproteota; class Bathyarchaeia; order TCS64; family TCS64; genus UBA8941. Next base: position 20,142 of record MEZF01000047.1, on the reverse strand, counting down.
TGCCCCTGAGGAGAGTTTCCACCTCCTCCTCGACATCCCGTCGCCCCTCCCCGGGTATTAGGCGCCTCTCGATCTGTAGCAGACACCTGTCAGGGTACGTGCTAAGCTCCAGACCACCCCTTATTATTCCAGCGTGGACGCTGGCGGGACCAACGAGTGGATGCTTCTTCAGCTGAAGCTTGGCGCCTAGGTCTTCGAGGCCGGTTAAGACC
>MEZF01000047.1:3749-19855 GCA_001774245.1 Candidatus Bathyarchaeota archaeon RBG_13_52_12 | reverse complement strand
TGCTGCGAGGCTGGCGACTAGGCCACCCTTCATGTCGAAGGTGCCTCGACCGTACATCCTCCCCTCCTTCACCACTGGCTTAAGGGGGTCGATGGTCATGTAGTCGTAGCCAACGGTGTCGGTGTGGCCGTTTAACATGAGGCTCTTGCCGCCACCCACGCCTTTGAGGACCCCAACGGCGTTGCATCGCTTCGCCTCTATTTTGTCGACCTTAGCCTTAAGGCCGAGGGTCTTGAGCCAGTCAGCGATGTACTCCGCGATTTCTGACTCCCCCTTCGCCCCTGGCACGAGGGTGGGGTTGACGGAGTCGATCTTGACGAGTTCTTTGAGTAGCGCTGTAGCTGCATTCTCGTCCACACTTGATTTGAACATGGATAGAAAGTCGCGGGTCACGGGTTAAAAGCGTGGGGGGTTGAGGCGAGATCCATCGAACCATTTGTTCTAGCCGTTAATGATCTAGAATATCTAGTCCTTTACACGACTCAGACTTGAGGCTTAAATGAGCGCGAAATTGACGAACCTGCTGAGGAGTAGGGTGAGGTTTAGCCTTGCCGACGGTGCCACGGAGCTGATGGACCCCCCGCTCTATCCCTTCGGGTCTGACTCGCTCCCCATTCTGTGCGACTCATTAGTCGAGGAACCCAGGCCTCACGAGGCCTACGAGAGCGGGTTCAGGTCGCTGGTATTTGAGCAGCAGGGAAGTTGGCTGAAGGCGAAGGGGGTTGGGATAGCCCACGGCGGATCGAGGCCCATCTTGAGGGGCGGTGACATCCTCACCTACTTCTTGAATGAGGTCGACATTGGGGGCGGGAGGCTCATCTGGGGTTTCTCAACCATCGAGGAGGCGAGAAGAGAGCTCGAAATGACCCGTGAGGCGAGGAGCCTCGGTTGTCCCGCGCCAACCCCCGTGGGGCTAGGGGTCTACAGGGAGGTCCGCGTAATCGACTTCAAGGACCGGAGCGAGCTTTTCCAGGCGCTCGCTTCGACATCGAGGCAGGAGCTGCTTGAGCGATTCGCCGCTGCGAGGCGGGTCGAGGCAGCCTGTGTCTTCCTCTCGCAGTCGACGGATGTGAGGGTCGACGAGATACTGTACGGGTTTCTCCACCCAGGGCTAAACAGGCTGCTCGACGCCCGTGAGGCTCGGGATTTCCTCAGGTGGCTGGGTTCGAACTGCGGCAGAAGCCTGAGGGCTCACCACGACTCGGGGCTCCTTCACGGGACGACGCCTAAGGGTGGAGGATACATGACGAACGCCCACTCCGCCAACCACCTGGTAGACGAGGACGGCACCTACACAACCGATTACCAGATGGCGCAGAGGAGGGGGGACAAGGAGTTGAGGAATATGGAAGCATTCTTCCTTGCGAGCCTCATGAACCCACTCCCTGGGGCGTCGGAGGCCGCCGCCTCCTACTTCGGCCAGCCTAAGCCACTCGTCTATTCACTCACTGCCGACGGCGCCTCCCCGTTCTTCGGTGATAGGTTCTTCCAGCCTAGTGGCCAGCTCGAGGAGTACGCCGAGGCCTTCGTTGACGGGGTGGCTCACGGCTACCGGAAGAGGGAGGCGCTGCACCTTGAGAGGGAGAAGAGACGCGAGGCCCTCCTAGTCGCCGCGGCCTGTAAAAAGGAGCTGTTCCATCAGCTCGACCTACCCCCTTCAATGCAGAGGGGGGTGGAACAGGTGCGCAGGAGGGTGGCTGCCTTGAAGCTAACAGCGGTTGACGTCAAGGCCTCGACGGCGAGGGTCGAAGCCGATCTAGCATAGGTTTTTAGCGTGCTGGGGGCCTGACCCAGGCGCCGTAGACTGGGTGGCGGCTGCAGATGACCTCGATGAAGGCGGGGTGCCCCTTCTCGTTCTCTTTGAGGGCGTCCTTGAGGGATGGGGCTATTTCGTCGGGCTCCTCGATCCTCGTCGCGTGCATGCCGAGGGCCTCCGCCATCTTCGCTGTATTGTAGACGTCCTGCTTCGTGACTTCGCAGGCGTAGGGGGTGTGGCCGCCTCCCCAGAAGCCGGGGCCGTAGCCACTGAAGCCGCCGTTGTTTATGTGGATGGTGGTGATGCCCATGCAGTGCCTTATCAGGGCCTCGTAGTCTCCCATCTGGTAGCTGACACCTGCATCCCCCGTGACGCTAACGACCTGCCTCTTCGGGTAGGCGAGCTTCGCCCCCATCGCGGCGCCTAGGCCGAAGCCTAGCGTCGAAACGTTGCCCCAAGCCATGACGCCGTGCTCTACGACTGCGTCGTAGACCGTGGTGAGCTGGTCGCGTGTGTTCCCCGACTCGTGGGTGACGACGCTGTTCTTTGGGTCGATTGTCTCTATGATCTCAGCGTAGACCCTGTAGGGGTTGATTGGCTTATCGTTTGACTCCATGAGGGGGCGGTACTTCTTCATCTTCTCCTCCTTTGCGCCGGCTATCTCAACCTCAACGCCCACTCGGGGCTTCGCCCCCTGCTTCTCAGCTTCAGCGATCATCTGGGTCAGTACGAGCTTCGCGTCGCCGACGACGGCGTGGTCCATCCTCGTCGCCCTGTTGAGGTCCTGTTCGTCGATGGTGCAGTGGATGATCGTTTTGCCCTTCGTGGGAACCTCATGGCCGAAGCTCGTCGTTCCCAGGCTTGCCCCGATGGCAAGGACCAGATCTGAACCCTTGAGCCACCTCTCAGCGGGGACGTCGCGGACGCCGAGGCTCAGGGGGTGGTTCTCTGGGAAGCAGCTCTTCCCCATGAGTGTCGTGAGGACCGGCGTGCCCGTCAGGTCGGCGAACTTCTTTAGCTCGGCGCAAGCGTCGCCGAAGAAGACTCCCTGCCCGGCGTAGATCATCGGGTTCTTGGCATGGAGGAGGGCCCTTACGGCCTTCTCGACGTCTGCTGGGTCGCCGGCGGGTCTCCAGCCCTTCACAGGGGTGTAGGAGTGTTCGTCGGTTTCGTACTCCTCTAGGCCGCGTGGGACCTGAAGCATAACTGGGCTCGGGCGCCCGCTGCGGAGCTGCGTGTAGGCACGGCGGACGAACTCGGGGACCCGCCGCCCCTGATTGATGTAGCCACTCCACTTCGTGACGCTGCGGAACCCGTCCTCTATGTTGAACCTCTCCCTCGCGGTGGCCTCGTTGGGGACTCCGTCGGTGAGGCAGAGTAGAGGAGAGGAATCCTCGTATGCCTGGGCGAGGGCGCCGTAGGCCATCTCGGTGCCCGCGGCATTGAGTCCACCCATCACGGCTGAGACGCCTATCTTTTTCCCGTTCGAAGCCCTTCCGTAGGCGTCTGATACAGCGACTGCGAACCTCTCAGTTCTCACCATGAGGAGAGGCATCTCTTCCTCCCCACAAGCGTTGACGAAGATGTTAGTCGGGAATGTACAGACCCAGTCGGTCCCCTCCTCACGGAGGAGCCTGACCAAACCGTTCACTGCCTTAACCTTCAAAGTAGAACACTGAATCATGAATAGACCTAGGCGCGTTAAAAAATCTGCGAGTCTACAATTGACGGAGCCGCTTTATTCGCTCCTCGAGGGGCGGATGGGTCGCGAAGAGCTTGTCAAGAGCAGTATGGTTCGGGTCGCTGATGAAGAGGGGGCTTAATGCCTCATCTACCTTCATCTTACCCAAGTTTACGTTTTTAATCTTCTCGAGGGCAGACGCTAGACCTTCTGGGTATCGCGTCAGCTCGGCGCCGCTAGCGTCCGCCATGAACTCCCTTCTACGGCTTATGGCAAATTGGATGAGGTAGACGGCTATGGGCGCCAGTATTGCGAGGACGAGGCCAAGGACGAGAACAACCACCTCGATCCCCGACCCACCCCCCTTGTCCCTACTTCTACGCCGACCCCCCGACATACCGCCCCACCACGCCCACCTCAGTATTATGTGACTAAGAATCGACACGAGCCCGACGAGGACTGCGATATATGTCATGAACTCTACATCGCGGTTCCTGACGTGACTTAACTCGTGCGAGACGACTCCTTCTAGCTCTTGCCTGTTGAGCTGTTGGAGGGCACCCGTGGTCACAGCTATGCTTGCGTGTCCTGGGTCCTTCCCGGTGGCGAATGCGTTGATCTCTGGGTCGTCGATTACGTAGACCTTTGGAGGAGGTATCCCTGCCGCGATGGAGAGGCCCTCAGCGACGTTGTTGAGGTAGATGAACTCATTGCCCTCGGCTGGGCGGGCGTTCGTTGATGAGAGAACAATCTGGTCCGCATACTTGTAGCTGCCCCAAGCATAGATGGGTATCAGGATTAGGCTGATTGGGAGGACGAAGATGATCGATTCGGGTGCGAGTATGTATGCGAAGGCGTAGACGAGAGCGAAGAGAAAAAGAGACACCACTATGGCTAGGAGGAGGCTGTCCCTCCGGTTCCTCCTCTGCTCCTCGAAGAAGGTGCGCCGCCCCATCAGAACTGTACCTTCGGTACTTGCCTCTCGCCCTCAGGGATGTTCAGGAACTCATGCTTGCTCCGGCCGCCCGCGAACCACATGCCGGGTACCGTGGTGATGAGGTTGTTGAAGTTCAGCACTGTGGTGTTGTAGAATTGGCGCGAGTAGGCGATCTTGTCCTCGATCCCCTGCAGCTGCTCCTGTAGTAGCCTGAAGTTCTCGTTAGCCTTCAACAGGGGATAGGCCTCGGCGACGGCGAATAGCTGACGGAGGGTGGATGATAACATGTCACTGGCACCCATCCTCTCCTGAGGCGAGCCGCTGATCATACCGGCTCTAGCGGCAGCGACTTTCTCGAATATCTCCTTCTCGTGAGAGGCGTATCCCTTAACCGTCTCCACGAGGTTGGGAACCAGATCGTATCGCTTTTTGAGCTGGACATCGATCTGGCTCCACGCCTCGTCGATCTGGTTCTCGGATTGCCTTATCCTGTTGTAGTACGTGAAGTAGAGCCCTACGAGTATTAGGGCGATGACTACGACTGCCCCTATCGCTAATAGTTCCATTGTTTTCTCCCCTTGAAACTGAATAATACGACCCTAAAAAGTTATTGAATATAATCTAAATAGTGGCTTCCTAGACGTGGTAGATGAGACGTGGTTTGTCGGTCATGAAGACGTCTTCACCTGTTCTGGCTTCTTCCTCCCGGGAAGAGTCTCCTCCCCGAATAAGAAGATGAAAGCGACGGCGATGAAGATTATCCCACTCATTACATAGAAGGGTATGGACAGGCCGAAGCCATCGGCGATGAAACCAAGGAGAATGGGGCCAAATAGGCTGCCAATGTCGCCAAAGAAACGGAATATTCCCATACTTATGCCATGAGGCTCTCCGATCGTCGCATCGGTTGCCATAGCGAGGGGCGCCTGCTGAATGCCACCTGTACCCATACCCATGATAAGGGAAACTCCGCAGAGGAGGAGGAACGATGTGAACTGGGGAAAGAGAACCATCGAAAATCCGGAGATTACGAGGCTAACAACGATCACCGGTTTTCTACCGATTAAGTCGATTCCGTAGCCTATTGGAATGGTAAGCAACAGGTTGGCGAGGGTAGCAGCACTGAGTATTATGCCAATTTCGGCTGGGGATAGACCCGCCACATCGGCAATGTAGATGGGCAAGATATCCTGCCTTATACCGGAGCCAATAAAGAAAGCTATAGCACTCGCGATGGAGGCGAAGAGGAAGCCCCTGTTCTTCATGAGTCTGATAGTAAGGTCCTTGGGGAATGTGAATTCGCCTCCATGAGCGTTCCCGCTTTTTGTCTCCCTGATGAACAGGTAGGTGAGAATTAAACTCACAACGGCTGTCGCGGCATAGAAGTAGAAATTGGCTTTTTCCCCATACCAGGTAGCGACGAAACCGCCTATTGTTGGCCCTGCAGCCATACCTATAGTCTGAAAACTTTGAAAATATCCTAGGACCCGTCCTCGCTCCTCCGGTTTTAGTATATCAGCGAGGAGGGTGGTCCGGCTCGTCATCCACATACTAGCTCCAATCCCCTGAACGAATCGGTAAAACAGGAAGAGCCAGAAGTTGTCGGCGGTGGCGTTCAAGAAGGCGGTGATTGCGATGAGAGCGGTTCCGATGATCATGAGGGGCCTACGGCCAATCATGTCGGCAAGTAACCCTGAGGGGAAGTCCATAACGAGACGCCCCAAGCTCAAGACGGTGATTGCCATTCCTGCTAAGAAGATGCTAACGCCGAAGGACTGTGCATAGATCGCCAACACGGGGGAGATGATCCCCATCCCGACGAAGATGAAGAAAGAGGGGACATAGATCGATAGTATGTCGCTAGTCCTGGATCGCTCGGACAAGTTCTAGCCTCTATCTATTCCTACGCAGAACCGCTCATAACGATTTAAGTTTGACTGAGTACTACGCCGTCCTTATTGAAACGAGTCTTGATAATCTCCTTGGCGAAAATAGCGACCATGAGTGCGCTGAATATGAGTAGGCCATCCATGACCCAGAATGGTGTATGCAGATCGGTCGCATCGGCGATAGCGCTGAGTGCAATGGGCCCGATCATGGAACCAAGGTCCCCCATGAGCCGGTAGACGCCCATGGCTAAGCCACGCCTCTCATTGTACGATGCATCGGTGGCGAGAGCGAGGGGTGCCTGACCGGCTCCGCCGGAGGCGAGGCCCATTATGACCGCAGCGAAAGCGAGTCCCCAATAGTCGCCAGCGAGTATGAATCCAATGTCAGCTCCTGCCATGATCAAGATATTCCATATGATCACCGGCTTTCTACCTAGGAGATCTATCGCGTAACCTATGGGGACTGTGATAAGGAGATTGGTAATGGTGGCGAAGCCGAGGATGGTGCCGATAGCCGCGGGGTCCATCCCTAGTTGGTTAGCGGCGTAGATGGGCAGTATATCGGTGCGTATCCCAGATCTCTGGAAGAAGACGACGAATGTGGCTAGGCACGCCATCGAGTAAGTTTGGTTCTTGAGGAGTCTCACGACATCGCTTAGTTTGAAGAAATGCTCCCCTTCCACTCGCTTCCTTGTGAGACCTTTGGGTTCGTAGATGAGGAAATAGGTGAGTAGGACGCAGAGGAGACCTGTCGCTGTGTAGGCGTAGAATGGAGCTGAGATGCCCCATGCCTCGGCTACGAAGCCACCTATGACTGGGCCTGCGCTCGACCCTATGAGCATGAAGGCTTGAAAGTAGCCCATGATGCGCCCTCTCTCCTCTGGTTTCAGTATGTCTGCGAGTAGTGTTTGCCTGCTCGTCATCCACATACCGCTTCCCACGCCTTCAAGAAACCTGTAGACGAGGTATAGGGCGAAGTTCTCAGCTGACGCGTTCAGAAAGGCTGTGACCATGACGAGGACGGAGCCAACGATCATGATGGGGCGTCGCCCGATCTTGTCGGCGGCGATGCCAGCAGGGATGTCAGAGACGAAACGGCCAAAGGCGTGGGCCGTTATGGCGAGACTCGCCACAGCAAGACTCACCCCGAAGCTAGTCGCATAGAGACTTATGATGGGGCTGACGATACTCATCCCCATCATATTGAAGAAACTGGGGACGTAGATGCTCAGGATGTCGTTTGTGATGGATCGTCTCTGCGACTGTACCTCAGCCGTGGTGGTCCCCTGTATTTAGGGAGTAGGGTAGCTACAAGGCGTTAAGGTTTACTAGCGTATCCTATCCGCTTCAGGGTCCTTAGGGCTCGAAGGGTTATCCACTTCGATGGTCTTCCCTTCTCCTCGATGTCGACCCACATCTTACCGTTGAACGTGTTCTCGAGCAGCCACCTCCCGTCCAGTTGTTGTGAGCTTAGCACGATGTCAACCGCGGGCTGCATCCTACCGTCACGGTATCCGAGACGCGTTAATGTATCGAGGACTTCGAGGACGTCGGACTGGTAGAAGAGGGGGAAGCCGAACCTTTTCCAGCCCGCCTTGTCCTTACGTGTGCCATCGGGGTTTCGAAGGTAACGGTAGACGCCGTTCTCCAGTATTGTCTCAACTTCACGTTCTATGATGGCCTTTATCTCGCCTCTCCTCTCCTGCGGTGGGATCATGGAGAGGGCACGGAGCATCTTAACGGCGCCCATGTAGCAGTTCTTGGGGTAGACCGCGGCGGGGTTTATGGGGTAGCTGCGGCATCTCCACCCCGCATTTTCGCCGTCGTGGTAGGAAATAATGAAATCTAGTAAAAGCTGCGTCCTCGGGTCAGCTAAGTGGCCGAAGTGGATCAGGTAATGGAGTATGTTGCCGTCGATGCAGCAGCCATCCTTTACGGAGCTCGCCTTTCCTTTCTCTGTTGCAGGGAGGTTGATGAGGAAATGGCCCGAGTTGCGTTGAAACTTGAATATGTGCTCGACACCCCGCTCTATTGCGGGTGTCCTCTTCGCCCCCAGTTCAGCTAGGATTAGAAGGGAGTGCGTCGTCGCGGTGTACTTAGGGAGATACATGTCTTTCTCATCCACCCACCAGCCCCCCGGTTTCTGCGCGGCGAGGATCGCCCTCACCTGCGGGGATTCCATTAACTCATCCTGAGCAGCTATGACCTCAGCATTTCCTGCCCCCTTATCCTCAAGATCTCTGAGAGCCCAATACCTCACGCTGGGATCCCTTGGCTCAAGTAGCCACTTTTTTAGCTCCATTCAGGATTCCACGAACTAGAATCCGCGTGTGAAGGTTAAGGATTTAGGGTAGCCGAACTAGGGATAGAAAAGTCTCGCGGCTGAAGGCTGCTATGAGAGATCATCTTTTTGCCTTCAATTAGGGCTCGAGTCTGAAGTGGATGACCTTCTTACCCTTCTTTGCGTCCTCGAGGCGAAGCTCAACCAGATGGCCGATTTCCCTCGTCGACTTCACGTGGGTGCCAAAGCAGAAAGTAGATGCATATGCTCCTATGTCGACGATGCGTAGACGATCCACGCTCCGTGGTATCTTCTTAAGAAACAGGATCTTCCGTGGGTCACCGGAGGCGTCTATCCTAGCCCTGTCCTCGTAGTGGATTCGGACGAGGACGTTCTTGTCGACGACTTCGTCGAATCTGCGCTCGACGCCTCGGATCTGCTCCTCGGTGAGGGTCGAGGGCTGGTACTCTAGCCTCTCGAGATCGCTGAAGATCTTAGGGGGTTCCCCGAGGGCCTCGATAAGCCCAGTTATTAGGTGCTCCGCAGAGTGGCGCCGCATATTCCAGCTTCGGGTTGGCCAGTCTACCACGCCGTGAACAGCTGATCCCATAGGAATGTCCGAGTCTAAGTAGTGAAATATCTCGAGTCCCCTTTTCATAACCTTTAAGACAATTACATTAATTCCATCGTGTCTGAGGAAGCCGATGTCATTTGGCTGCCCTCCTGAGTCAGGGTAAAAGGATGTCCTATCGAGTACAACGAATCTTGGACCAGACTTTACGACGGTCGCATCGAACTCTGTCAGATGGCTGTCATCGACGTAGAGGGGGACGCTATTAGAGCTCACGCCTCAGTAGATTGCTGAACCCGCGAATCAGCTTTACGCCGAGGGCAGTGAATCACTTGGCTCTCTTCTTCCGTGCGTATAACTGGATCTGGGGTATGACGGAGCTGATCAGCTTGTTCTCAGCCTTGTTCAGGTGTTCCTGCAACGTCGTCCTCGGGACCTTTATCCGGTCAGCGATGCTCTGCACGTTGACTCTCCTCGGTGTCTGGTAGTAGCCACAATTATACGCCACTGATATTGCGTCTACTTGCCGATCCGTGAGCTTATTCATCAGGGAGCTAAGTGTAATCAGGGTGTCGGATACCATCCCGTTGAAAGGCACTTTCTCCTTCACCTCGAACTCGAAGCCGTGCCCGCTCAGCCTGTCGAATAGTTCTGATAGTGCCTCGTGACGGAAGGCGATGAGACGGCTGTGTTCATAGCCCCCTGCGCAGTAGATGGGCATTATGTTGAGTATCTCCAGCTCCTGTATGTTGTCGTGGACAGTGGTCTCCTTAGTACAGATACAGTTCTGCGTCATCATCCTCGCGTTCGTTGAGATCTCTGCCTCGTCAAGTATCTTGTAGATACCCCGGAACTCGTCGAGGGCAGCGCGTAGCTCAGCGGGGTTGTCTGACTCAAGTTCATGGACGTCTTGAATGAAGTTGCACCAGGTCCAGATCCTAAGGGAGGGAAACTTCTCGGTGAGACGATCTATTTGGTTACCAATATGGGTCTTCAGCTGGACCTCGAAGGCTGGCATGGGTATCACTCAGATGGCGGGGCTACTTCGCCTTTTCTAGGTTCGCCCGCCACGATTCAACGTCGCCGTTGAGGCTGCTCCACCTCGTTTCCAGTTTCACGCAAGGATAATCACCACACCTGCTGCATATCTCGGCGCTTTTCGCCTGAGCGCAAACCCTCACCGGGCACGAAAGGCAGCCAATGGAGGTTCTGTTACTGGTACAACCTTCGCACCTCATGTTCTCCGCCGTCCACTTGCTCCCCTCACCGCCCCACTTGATGGCGAGCTCTTTGAGCTTCTTCAAGTCGTTCACTAGCGTCGCCTTGTAGGCGGCGCAGTTACCACAATTCAGTCCGCATGCACCAATATTATGCATGGTTTACATATGAGGTAGTGCCGGAATAAGGGTTGTACCGGCAATTGACGGACCTAGATTGGGATGAACTTCTGGATGCGCTGCCCATCTAGGACCTCCCCCACGTAGAGGGCGCCGTGGCTGTCCTTCCAAAGGCAGTGGGGAGCAACGAACTTGCCGGGGGCGAAGCTCTTCTCTCCGCCGATGCGGGCGAGGACCTCCCCCCTCTTGTTGAGGATGCTCACTCTGTGTGTAAGCTCTGCGACGTAGACTCTGCCGCGTCTGTCGAAGTAGATGTCGCAGGGTCTGAGGAGGTTGCCCCACTCCTCGATGTATTCGCCTTCGGGAGTGAATATCTGGACTCTGCTGTTCTGACGGTCAGCAACGTAGATCCTTTTCTCATCGGCCCAGACGCCGTGTGGGAGGTTAAACTGCCCTGAACCAGTTCCAGGTTCACCCCAACTCCTTAGCAGCTCACCGTCGGGAGTGAAGTGGTGGACGCTGCTGTTGCCATAGCCGTCGCTTACGTAGAGGTCACCGTTGGGGGCCTTTGCAACGTCGGTTGGCTTGTTGAAGGGTTTTCCCGGAGGTGCGGGTTTATTTTTTGTGCCTAAGGTGAAGACGAGTTCGCCATCTTTTGCGAACTTGCGCACCGTGTGATCCCCGTTGTCGACGCAATAGAAGCTGTCCTCGGCATCTATGTACGCGCCATGGGCATTGGCGAAGATCCCTTCCCCCCAGCTCTCTATGAACTCCCCCTCACGGCTGAGTACTATTATGGGGTGCTCACCTCGGCAGAGAATAAGGACTCTGTCCTTGGAGTCTACCGCGACCCCAGCGACCTGTGTGTAGACCCATCCCCTTGGTAGCTTCCCCCAGCCCTCAAGGACCTCGTAATCTAGGCCCTGCTTAATCATTAGTATCAGGGTTATAGGGGGTTCGGGCTACTTTATTCCTGCGCTTCGAGGGCTATTCTTCGAGGGGGGAGATGTCTTAGATTGGGTAGCTCTCTGACTTATCGCATCTATAGTTCGGACTCATCGTACGCTCGCGTTATCCCGAGAGTCTGGTTATTTTTTAACTGATTTATTCTCCGCTGGAAACGAGTGAGAAAGACGCATCGCTCCAGCGTTTCTTGAGTCTTGTAAATAGTAGACTGGAGGCCACAAGTCCAAACATCGATGCTGATGCAATCATCCACGTGGCTAAACCAGTCTTAAATGGAAGTAATATGGTCCCTACCTCAATAAAGGTGAGAGGGGGAATTACCATCAAGGTGAATTTTATGATGGTCTTTGCTCCGAAGAATAACGTATTTGTCCAGAGTCCGGTGAGGTAAGCAGTAACTGCAACTACGTAGATAGAGGTGCAGGCTGCTACGAGGAGGCTTTGAGGAATGAGGTAAACCTCACCCTTTAACAAGCCGATTAGTATTACGTAGCCCGCTGTTACTCCAGAGGTTAGGATGAAGTAAATCACTAGCTTCGCTTTGATTAAGGAATCCACTCCTAAGGGCATCACATTCAGGTACTCATTGTTTTCAATGCTTGTGAGACTGCTGTAAGTCATTACTCCCATGAAGCCAACAAATGCGCTGAAGAAGACTACGTTGAAGTTGATAGGAATCCCGAAACCGTAATCGAACAGCCAGCTGATGAAAACTATAGCTAGGAGATTTAGTGTGTAGCCGCCGACCGCGGGTAACATGTTGCCGCTACGTGTGAGTTCAAGCCATTCCTTTGCTACAAGTGGTCTAAGCTCTCCAATTACTTTGAGGCGTGCGTTTATTTTTAGTAGGGAGTTGTTGAACTTTGTTTGCTTTATCTCGTAACTTTCTTTCATTAATAGGGAACCCGTCGCCGCTAGTCCAATTGATAGAATTACCGACAATATCGGCCAAATGAGCGAGCGATCAGCCCAATACGCAAGGGGGAGAAGGACATATTGAGGTTGCAGGATATTCAGTGGATAAACCAACAAAGCTGTAGCAATTATGAAGATGTAAGCCAATGCTCCGAATATCCTAGATCTTGTTGAGGCTGCTGAGCTTACGAAGCTTAGTCCCATTCCGATCATGAAGGCCAAGAATGCTGTTACACCAAGTCGAAGAATACCAAAGGCGGTTACGCCTACGTATGGAGCAACGATGCTGATTCCGAGAATCATTGGCACATAGGTGTATACTAGGTAGAAGAGAGAGTCCTTTATGAAGAATATCGCCATTACCTTCTTGACGCTAATCGGGTAAATTTGTGGAAGCTTTAAAAGCATATTGACCTGGCCGAGGCGCCGGGTCATTATTTGCTCCCCCATTGATCCGAATCCACCAATGTAAAAACCGTAGATTAGGGATGCAACGTGTAACATTAGAAGCATTGTTGATTGGTTTAGATTTCTGGCAATTAGTGGGGTTATGAATGCGCAGGTAGCTGTCATGAGAAAAATTATGAATGGAAAAAAGGCCGAGCCTAAGCCACCGACTAATGACCTATGTAGCCTAAACTCCTCTTTTATCATGTCGATTAGGAGTTGTTTGTCGATATCAGGGAAGATGCGCATTTTCATTCTTCACCGTGCGTATGAAGATCTCCTCTAGGTCTTCTCCTTCTTGGGATCTAAGCTCGTCGATGCTACCCTGAGCGACGATGCTTCCCTTGTCGATGACAGCTACTCGGCTGCAGAGTTTCTCCGCTATCTCAAGTATGTGGGTGCACATGAAGATGGTTCGCCCCTCTTCTACGAGGCTTTTCAGATATCCTCTGAGGCGGCGTTGATAGATGGGGTCTAGATTGATGAAGGCCTCGTCGAGAAAGAGAAGCGATGGTTCATGTATGAATGCTGAAGTCAGCATAAGCTTCTGTCTCTGCCCCTTCGAAAGGTCTCGACAGAGTACGTCGCTTTTCTCCTGAAGATCAAAGAAATCAAGCCATCTGTCGACCCTTTCGTTTACATTATTTAGATTTCTCAATAAACAGGATAGTTCTAGAGCTTCTCTTGCTGTGAGAAAAGTCGGTGGTGATTCTGCTTCCGGAACTATTCCAACGCTTCTCTTAATCGAGATCGGATCTGAGATTGAGTAACCGGCGGTCCTGACTTCACCAGAGTCTGCAGAGAGTTGTCCAGTTAGGATTCTTAGGAGGGTAGTCTTACCGGCTCCGTTCGAGCCGAATAAGCCAAAGAACTCTCCTTTGGAGACGTTAAGCGATATATTGTTAAGGACGGTTAAGTTGCCAAACCTTTTTGAGAGGTGTGTTGCTTCAATGCTTGACAACGTCTTAGGCTCCAGATTTAATTAAAACCATCTGGGAGGCATTGTTAAAGCAATTATGTATCAATAATATAGTCATCAAATACTGATTTTCAGAAGTATGAGATCAATGTCTCGAGTGTCTGGGTGATTGATTTTAAGCAACGATCAACCATTAGGAATCGATCGAATTGGAAGTTGCTGCCGTGGAGAGGAAGAAGGTAAAGAAGCCGAAGAGGTACCTCGAGAAGAGGATACTCAAGAGGGGCTTCCCCAAGAATCAGGGGAAGAGAAGGTGAGTAAAGCCACCATCTTGTTCTGCGTCAACTCGAACTCTTGTCGAAACCTGGGATAATCATACACGCGCGCGCTCGGAGAACTCAGTGCAAGACTGATTCCTCAGCGCTTCGTCGCCTTGATGCTGTACATGAGAGGGACTGGGTCTCCTGGAAGTCTCCAGTAGCCCTCAGGGTCTTTCTCTAGGAACTTGAACTGGTCCTCATCGACAGTGAAGGGGTACTCTCGGAGCACCTCGATGGTGAGGCCTGCGTCGATTAGGGCAGTGACAACGGTACCCAATGGGTGCGCCCAGCCATACTCATCAGTGTTCTTTAACTTCAAGCCACCCGAGGCGTAAGCTTCCTCGCTGATGTAGTGGTCGGGCTCCGTCTTATGCCAGTAATCGTATTTTATTGCTAGTTGTGTAGGGTGGTCGTCGTCGAATATCCAGACGAAGGGGTGAAACTCGGCGACGAAGAAGGTACCACCCGGTTTCAGATACCTCGCCATGATGCGCGCCCACTCATCAATATCGTTGAGCCACATGAGGACACCGTAACTCGTGTAGACGATGTCAAACTCCTTGTCGAGATATTGGGGAAGGTCGTAGAGGTTACAGTTGATGAACTCTGACTCGAGCCCCGCCTCATGTGCGAGGAGTCGCGCCATCTCAATCGCCTTGTCACTGAAGTCAACCCCTGTCACCTTCGCTCCCCTACGCGCCCAGCTAAGGGTATCCATGCCAAAGTAACACTGCAGGTGGAGGAGGGTCTTCCCCTCAACGTCGGGGAAGGCCTCAAGCTCAGGGGCGTGTAAGCTACTCTTTCCGCCTAGGAAACCATTAACGTCGTAGCCACCTGACTCGGCGTGAATACCGACGAGTTCGTTCCAACGCCTTTTGTTGGCTTCGTAGTAGACCTTCACGAATCCTTCTTAACATAAGGGTTGAAAAGAGTTATCGAAAAAAGGGGTGATTCACCCAATAATTATGCGCCGCATGGAGAGAGAACTACACTTCGTGGGTGAGGTTATAATTATATTCAACTAATGTGAAGTACCTGAAAAGCCATGCCCATCATACTCGTTCGTCACGGGGAGTCGGAGAGCAACGTCAGCGACCTGACGGGGGGCTGGACTGATACCTCACTGACCGGGTTGGGTTTCAGGCAGGCCGAGGCGACGGCGCGTAGACTGAAGGGGATGTTAGCTGATCAGACTTGCAGGATTGTCTCCAGCGACCTGAGGAGGGCGATGCAGACCGCCGAGGTAATAGGATACGCCCTGGGCGTTGAGCCGACCCCTGAGCCCGGGCTGAGGGAGATAAACAACGGCGCAGCGACAGGTAAGACTAGGGAGGAGGTGAAGCATCTTTTCAACAAGCCAACTAGACCCCTCATCGAATGGGTATCCTATCCTGGTGCGGAGAACTGGATGCAGCTACATAGGCGAGTCGCCGCTGCCATGGACAGGATATACAAAGATATTGAGGAAAACCTCATCCTAGTCGGCCATGGCGGGAGCTTGCACCACGTCATCTTCTGGTGGCTGAAGCTGCCAACAAACATCATCGAAGACATCAACTTCGGGCTTGACAACGCCTCCATCACGACGCTGTCCCTTTCAGCTCTGGATCAGCGTCTCCTTGAGAGGCTAAACGATACAGGCCACCTGAGGGAGTTGTATTAGTCAGCGTGCGCTACTTGTGGCTACCTCCTCCTCAGCTTCTTATATAGTAAGGCGAAGCCCCCAGCTGCTAGCAGTAGGAGCGCTAACCCGTAGATGCTCCACGATGACTCGACGTTGACCGTCACCCTAATCGACTGCTGGCTCGTTGAAGCCTCATCTGAGACTGCGGTGACCTGTACGAGATAGTCCTGCGCTGCTGTGCCTGATGGTGCGGTCACTGTGAGGATGAACGTCGTCTTCGAGTTTGACTCGAGGGTTGTAACCTTTAGGGGGCTCGCGGTCACCGTCCACCCGTCAGGGTATGTTAGGGAGAGTTCCAAGTTGTTCAGAGGCGAGTACCCGGTATTCGTCAATACTATTGTCTCCGTGAAGGCGGAGCCCGCGTTTGTCTCCTCATATAGTGACTCGACGCTCATGCTTAGGC
>MEZF01000047.1:0-3739 GCA_001774245.1 Candidatus Bathyarchaeota archaeon RBG_13_52_12 | reverse complement strand
GCCGATGCTCGCCTTAAGTTCTATTTCTCCGCTGCTGTATTCGCCGTCCACCTTGACCGTGAAGGAGTAGTCGGTCTTACTGCTGCTGAGCGACGGGGTGACTTCAAGATTAACGCTCTCGGATGAGTCGGCGTCGATGAGCATCGAGTTGATCTGGGTGTCATCGTTTGTTAGGAACAATACCTTCCAGCCGCTTGGCACGTCCTCGACGCTGAAAGTCATCAGCTGCTTGGTGCCCGGGTTCTTTATCGTGAGTGGGTAAACAACTGTTTTGCCGAGGGAGATGACCTGAGATGGGTACTTTGAAGTCAATGTTAGTGCCGCGCTGACCTCGTTTATGGTGACGGAGAGCGGTAGATCGGTTGACTCTCCACTCGCTGACGCTTTTAAGGCGAAGCTATACTTGCCCGATGTTGATGTGCTGGGTACATCGCCCGCTACTTTGAGGCTCACGGTTTCTCCAGCCCCTAGGGTTACAGAGTTAATTTTTTCGCCTTGGCTATTCTTCACCGATAGGCTCCAGCTACTTGGCGCGATGACGTCGAGGCTGAAAGTCTCAGTGTGGTAGTAAGGATTATTCAGGGTGACGGTGAAGGAGAAGGAGTCACTTGGATAGACGTCCATCCCTGGGTAGGTGCAGCTGAGTTTTATGTCTCCAGCCTCGATCACCTTAAGCTGGACAGTATTTTCGGTCGTTAGGTTGCCGACGAGCTTGATGATTAGATTCGAATCGGTGGCGTTAAGCGGAGCAGTTGCCTTAACCGAGAGTGATGTGCCGCTGCCTCCCGGCAGGTATACGCTTTGGACAAGCTGATCCTTCTGGTTGTATACAGATGCTACGTACCCTTCTCCGCAGACGACCTGTATGGCGATTGTCTCAGAGTCTCCGCTGTTGGTAACCGTGACAGGTATGGTGAAGGTTTCCCCGTCGTGTACGAGCATAGAGGGCGATGCTTGGAGGCTAACGCCCCGCGCCAATGTGATTTTTTGTATGTCGTTGATGATAACCGTCGTAGATGTGAGGTCCACGATGAGTGTGATCTCCTCGTAACCTGCTTTGCTGAACTTTAGTGTGTAGGCTTTCCTTTCAACGCTGAGTTCAAAGGAGCCGTCTTCGTCGGATGTTCCTGTCATGACATACTCTCCGACGATGCTGCCTCCGCTGACGACGCTAGACTTTGCGTACACCTTGATGGTCGCTCCCTCAACCTCGTTTCCCTGCTCGTCGATGACTGTGCCAATGATTGTGTAGCTTGATGAGTGCACTACTGCGAGTGGGGCAACAAGTGTGCCGAGTAGCAGTATAACCACGAGAGTATGCATGTATTTGCTGAGTTTGGGGTCCATCGCATCACCGGATCTCTTGTCGTGTGAAGATGATGTAGGCTACAGCGAAGATGGCGATCAGTAATCCAACGAAATAGATTAGACTCGGCGCCACTGTTAGGAGGGCTTTATCTACGCTAACCGAGACTATTGTGGCTTGGTTGCTCGTGAACTGTAGCTCACTCGTCGTGAGTATAGAGTTCACGATATTCTCATACGCAGTGGATGGCGAGAGCCCCGAGATGATCGCTCTGATCGTCGTGAAGCCGGACTGCATCGTGAAGCTCGGGCCGCCCTCTCTAAAGGTCATCCTGACGGGGTACAGTATCTGGCCGATCGCGTATCCTAGATTGGGGATGAGCTGTATCGAGGATAACCAGACGATCATGGAGGCGAGAAGAGAGGTCGACGGCTGCGGCAGAACAATTGATAGCAGAAGGCCGATTGCGAGGAATATGGCCATGTAGACCAGCGATACACCGAAAAAGATCAGAAGGCGAAGCACCGTATCCATAGTCAAAGCGAGCCCGGTGACGCCTAGGAATACCCCGATCCCAGCCATGAAAGTGACTACACTGACAAGCGCGACGGCTAGGAGCCCGCCAACATATTTTCCATAAACTATCGAGTCTCTGTATATCGGGTATGACAGAAGCGTCTTTAGGGAGCCTCTCTGCTTCTCGCTATTAATCGTGTCGAAGCTTATAGCGATTGCTAATACTCCACCAACTAGACTGAAGTTCGTTACCATGCTACTAAGAGCTTGAGATAAACCCGATACGGATCCCATAAATTGGATTGGTCTAGTCTGGTTCCCCCCAGGGCCTTGGCCGCCGGGGACTTGACCACCAGGCATTGTAGTTGTAGTGGTCGTAGAACTCTGAGAGCTACTATACTGTAGGCCGCCTTGGAAGGTGGAGACGAGTATGACTATCAGGAGCGTCCCAAAGATGAGGAGGAACTTTTTCTCACCTATTATGTCGTAGAACTCCTTCTTCGCCATCGTGAGAAATCCAGCCATTTAGACAACCCCCTGATACCGGAGGAAGACCTGTTCAAAATCCTCCCCCTCCGCGGCATTCACCTGCTTACGGAGCTCCGGGATTGTACCGAGGCCCGCAATAACCCCGTTCTTCATGATCGCTACTCTGTCGCAGAGTCTGTTAACCTCATACAGCACGTGAGTTGTGAAGATTATCGTCACCCCCTTCTCCTTAGACAGTCCCCTGATGATCTCCCTGAGGTCCCGAGTTCCCTCTGGGTCTATGCCTTGCAGTGGCTCATCCAATATGAGGACTTTTGGCTCGCGCACGAGTGATTGGGCGATCCCAAGCCGCTGCTTCATGCCGCGTGAGTAGGCTCCCACCTTCACTGGCCTCTTGTCTCCCAGGCCGACCATGTCGATCAGCTTTTCGCATCTATCTGAAGCAACCTTCTCTGGGACATCAGCCAGCTCGGCGTAGAAGCTAAGGTTTTGCTTCGCGTTCAAGTTATCGTAGAAACCAGCGTTCTCCGGGAGCAACCCCACGTTTCTTCGTGCTTGAAGTGGGTTTTCCTTGATGTCCGCGCCGTCTACTATCGCCGTCCCCTCCGTGGGAGGGATGAGTCCGAGGAGCATCAATATCGTCGTCGTCTTCCCAGCGCCGTTGTGCCCGAGGAGGCCGAATATCTCCCCCTCCATAACTTGGTAGTTGTTGTGGTCCACAGCTACGAGGTTACCGTACTTCTTCGTCAGGTTCTTGAGTTCAATTATTGGTCCCAACCCGTTCACCTACTAATCATCATCGTAACTACTGATGGAGGATATGGGAAGACATATAAAGGTTTTTATCTGACTTAGTAATTACTAAGGCAGGTAGTAGGATGTCGGGTAATAATTACGCCCCCTCCGGTTACCGGCCGGACTCGAAAGACCTCGAGGCAATACTCGGCCCACTTGAAGCGGACGTCTTGAACGCGGTATACGAGATAGGTAAGCCAATCAGGGTTCGAGAGGTCTACGAGAAGCTGAAGGGGGAGAGGAAGATCGCGTACACAACAGTTATGTCGACTATGAATACCCTATTCGAAAAGAGCATCCTAGATAGGAAGGTCACCGAGGGCAAAGGCGGTCTCCTATACGTTTACTGGCCGAAGATGACGAGGTCGGAGATAGAGCGCTCAGCGGTGAAACATATATTAGACAGCCTTGTGAAGAATTTCGGCGAAGCCGTCACCTCGTACCTAGTCGAGATGAAGACACCGGAGAACGAGAAGAAGAACCAGAGTTGAGACTAGTTGGACGCGATGAGTGAGATACTCAGACTCATTTCAGGGCCCCCGCTCCTCCAGGTGGTACTGATGTCAGTCGTCGTCCTCGGGGTATCATATGCCTTGATGAGGGTACTGCGCCTCAACAATCCGCGGGTTCGCA
>MEZF01000046.1:18562-39017 GCA_001774245.1 Candidatus Bathyarchaeota archaeon RBG_13_52_12 | reverse complement strand
CATTGAATTGAATTTGCGGGGTTCTCCTTCCTGAAGGTGTAAGGGACTATGCCAGCACCAGCCTCCATCTCCACATCCTTGTTCACCCACTTATTCCCGCTCAGGTTCCAGAGTCTAAACTGCCATGGACCATCACCTGTCATAGTCGTTGTATCAGTGAAAATCACCTGACCAATATCAATGGAGACGTGCTCGTTACAATTCACGTATTTGGCTATCTTTGAGGCGCCTGATCTTACATTGGCCCAGGTGTCGCCATCTAATGCGTTAAACTGACAGTGCACGACGTGAACAGTCGTCTTTCTCCCAGACTTTGGCTTGATGCTCTTGAGGGCCTCCATCGTTTCGATCGTTGTCTTATAATTACCGGGGACTCCCAGGTTATTGCAGTGGAGATGGATTGTGTGAGGTAGTCCTAGCTCCTCATTTGCCTTGGCTAGGCTAGTAACTATTTGCCTTGGTGTGATCTCGTAGTTATTAACAACGTCATCTAGCCCGCTGACATTTCTCCCCCACTTCCAGTTCTCGACGCCTCCGGGGTTAACTATCTTAACTGCGTATCCTTTTGTGGCTCTCAGCAGCCAGAGGATGAAGGCCTTGAGCATTTCGATGTCGCCGGCCTTAACATATTTTAGGGTGAACAGGTTGTTGCCGAAGAGAGTGTACGCTGCCTTATCTAGCAGAGGGATGTCAGCCATCTCCTCGTGGACATGACGCGCGCTCACTGGAGGCATAGCCGGTTCTAAAACGGATGTATAGCCCATCTGGGCGTAGCGGTAGCCTGTTATGAAGGTCGATGGGCAGCTGTATCCTACGCCTGACCTAGTAACTTTGGTCTTCTTAACGACATCCTTCCTGTGATCCTCAGGTCTTAGCATCCTGCCTGAGTTTATTTTTGAGCCTGCTATATGGCTGTGAATGTCGAAGCCTCCAGGCATGACCACCATCCCGGATGCATCGATAACTTTGGCCTCTCGCTGCTCTGTCTCCTCAACTATCTTCCCATCGCAGACGTAGATGTTTTTCTTCTCGCCGTCTACTCCATTTAAGGGATCGTAGACATATCCTCCTTTGATGATGAGGCTCCTCATATCGAGTCTACCTCCAAAGTCTTAACCCGCTCAATGATGTGTCCAAGTACAACGGCGTCAGAGAATACGCCCTTGGGTGGATCGACAACCTTTCTTAGCTTTAATGGAACCTGGTCCATCCGATAGGCTGTCCCGCTGGTCTCGATCCCCGATGTAGCTATGGGTATCACTACTTTACTAAGCATTGATGTGGGTGTTTCCTTCCGCTCCAGTGTCACAACAGGTATCTTGGATAGGTAGCTGGATGCCGCGAGCGGGAAGGTCGATGCCGGATCAGAACCCATGATGAGGGCAGCGTCGACTTCTTTTCTCGCCAATAGGTCGACAGCTGTGTACTCTCCGGGGTTGTATCTAGGGTATCCTCTACTAAAATCGACCGCGAATGGGTAACCGGTTTGCCATGTCGTTACCATGTTTGCACCGGTTACATTGAAGCAGCCTCTCATAGGTTCAGTCACGAACTTGGTGTGGTGATTGAGATCCGATACTAGGCTGTATAGGGCGTCGACGTTCATGTGCCGGCTCTCGCTCTGATTGAGACCTAAACCATAAAAGACGCAGCCGACTTTTGCTCTCTTCATCCGGTCTGCTAGTTCTTCAAGTATGTCGATTCTGACGCCACCCACTTCACCAGCTGACAGTTTTTGGCCCCTAACCAAAGCCCTCAATGCCTGTAATATGTCGAAGTCACTGTTAGGGGTGATCCGAATGAATTGGTCAGCCATTTTCGATGATCTCGTTTCACGCACATCGACGACTACAATAAATCTATCCTTTCTGCCATTTGGGGTATACTTTCCCTTCGGTGTAACCGAGTACCTTTGGAAGTGTCTCGGGTGAGCCTCGGCAGGGTTGGAACCCCAGAACACGATGAGGTCGGCTCTGTTCTTCACCTCGCCCATGGTCGTAGTCGAGACGCCGGTGTTCTGCATGGCGATGATGCTTGCGCCGTGGCATACCGTTGTTGTGCTATCGATCACCCCACCGATTAACTCGCTTAGATGAACCGCTTCTCTTATCGCCTCGTTATCGGTTTTACTGAGTCCATAGATGAGAGGACGCCTCGCTGATGAAAGAATATTTGTGGCTTCCTTGATCGCTTTCTCATACGTAGCAGGTTTCCCGTCAATTAGCGGGGAGGTTATTCTTCCCCAGTCGTTTTTCATAAACTTTGAATTTGAAATTGCACACGAGTTTTTGGTCTTTACTACCTTGTTGTCTTCTACTGTTATCTCAATATCGTCACAAAGGCACCCGCAAAAAGGACAGATGACGTCACTATAAGATTTCACTCTCATGCACCTCTAATAATCTTAACCAGGTCGTGTATGGACGGTACATTCTTTCCCTCTGCGAGTTCAAGCTTACCCCGAACTCCCTTCAATTGAGGCGTGCCAGTACAGTTAGTGTCAGGCCCGAGTACCTGGTTTACCCAAGGACCATATGGTACAAATATTAATCCAGGAGAGAGGGTCTCTGATATCCGCCCGTGTAGCACAACTTTTCCTATTTCTGTTGTGACCTCTACCGGAGATCCATCTGTAAATCCAATTGCTATAGAGTCGCTTTTACTAATCTCTGCGTAGTTCACACTTTTCGAGTATTCTTCAGAAACCTTACCCACCTCAAGCCCAATTCCCTGCTGAAGAGTTCTACCAGTTAGGATAGTTACATCAATCATACCTGTCAAGAGCCCGCCTCCAAGAGATAGCTGTTATAGTAAGAACAATTATCATTATATTAATTTTCAATAGTTAAGCTTCTCAAAATGAACTAATAGAGTTAACCGCTGAGTGACTGCTTGAGGATGTCATTGTTTATTATTCCATTGCTGAAGACTTTGCCAGTCTTTGCGCATACTAACGTGACTGCCGCGGGTGCGAAGAGTGCTGGATCGATTTTAGTGAAGTCGAAGTCTACTTCACTGTATATCTCGTATGATGTTCTCCCATAATCCTTACAGTTACTAGATGGGGTTCTATCTGCTAGATCAGCCAGAACCTGTTCCTCTTCATCCACGACGAAGCTTGTGACGCCACCGTAGGTCAGGGCGTCCTCGGCGCGTCCCATAGCCTTTCCACTATCTACATGCGGGGGCATGATCGGGGCATAGCCGACACCATATTTCACCTTCTTTAAGTCTATACCGAGAACGTCGAGCCTGAAGAGTCCCGTCTCTACCACCCTTCCTGAGATCTGAACCATTCCAGCCATCGATGTTGTAGAGGTGAGCAGCATGAAGAGGTTGTCAAGCTTAACGTTACAGGATTCAGCTATGAACCTAGCAGCGGTATCCGTGGGTTTGTGATAGCTCTCAAGAAGGATCGTAGCGACATCGGAGTCGTCCTTGTATTCGATCTTCTGGAAAACTTTTTTGGGTTTAAGCGCCAGTGCCCTTGCTGGGCCAGAGCCGTCTGCTGTGTAATCATCTACGGATATCTTCCATCCTGCGAGCTGAGCACCAAATAGTGACCATGCGGGCTGATCCGTAGAAACCACGATGGTGGGTAGTTGAAGCCCGTTATAATCGGAGTAGCTTAAGCTGACGTTCCCGGCTCCACCCATGGCTATTCGGGTAGTCATAAGGCCGGCTTCGTATCCTCCTTTAGCTTCAAGACCTGTGTCGATTATCGTTGATCCGCAGGGTAGTTTTTCAACCAAAATATTGTAGTACTGCGGGTCGTCTAGAAGCCTGTCGACCAGTTTCTTAGTTAGCTTGTTTAGGCTCAGCAAATCGATATCGGTCTCTATTTATTTCGATGGTGTTTATAGAATTAGCGATAAGTATAGATTAAGAGGAGCCGGTGAATGGCTACTTATCAATGTAATCTATGACTGAGCCTTCCTTAGTCAGAAGGTAATATACACGGTTGTCCTTCATTTGCTTCTCTACGCAATATCCCCACTCGAGTATATCCAGGTGCCAGCTGAGTGTTTTTTCATCTAGATCTGTTCTGGTCTTTAGATCCTCGATTGTAGCGGAGCCGCCCTTGAGTTCTCTCAGTATTTTCCTCCTAACTGGGTTGTTCATAGCCCTCAGGTAGCGCTGGTGTCTCTCTTTTGTTTCTTCCATTGAGCCTCCGACAGTTTTCGTATCCTTATCGCTCAAAGATTATTCTCGCCTTTGTCACTTATTTCTTGTCTTGAAGTCGACGTATCCCTCAAGTATGTTCTTCCAATCGATGTATTCACTCATAATCTTACGGCTAAGCTGAATCTTACGTGTGGACATCGGGAAGGAGACTACCCTACCTTCAAGGGGTTCAAGTTTCGTTACTGCTGTGAACGTGTCATCAGCTACAAGTAAAAGGGGGATCCCCTTTGATTCTGCAGCTGAGATTACCTGAACTGATGGGTAAATGTTGCCTGTAAGAATAATGGCACTTGGTTTAGTCTCTAGCGCCATAAGGATCAGATCTGCTCGGTCGCCGCCTGTGATGAAGGCCCTGTCGACACTTCGCCTTAGCCAACTCATAGCTGCCTCAGGGGACATTGCGCCTACTAAATAGTTATCGACTATCCGGTCCAGACTTCCCTTTCCGGCTAGGACCTCGGCGTCTAGAGCGTTTACCACGTCCTGGACTGTGGGGAGTGTTAATTCCCTATGGTCTGGTACGACGCCGTAAACATTGACTTTGCATTTACAGAGAACTTCGGATACTACGCCTCGCATCCGTTCAAGCTGCTGGAATGGAACGAAGTTGATGATTATCCCGAGGACGTCGACGCCTCTTTGTACCAAGTAGTTGGTGTAAAGCATGGCCTTGTCCGCAGATGTGTCGTCGTCTCCTTTAACTGAGAGTATTACTTTGGCGCCGAACTCCTTGGAGAGAGTTGCCATATCTAGGTTAGAGCAGTATAGAAGCTCAGGGGTATGAGCTGCCTCGATTATGAGAATGTCCTTATTCTTTTTCACTTTTTCGTAGCATTCCATTATACGCGCCTTCAAGGAATCGTAGTCTTTAGATACGATGTCCAAGTAACGGCTCCCTATGACTACGGGGCAGAGCTCTTCGATTGGTTCCATTAATCCTATTACTTCCTTCATCATGGTGACGTCGGGATCAATGTACTTGCCTTCAACCATCTTGTGGCCCTGCCCTATCGGCTTAAAGTACCCGACTCTCATACCCATCTCATTAAATACATTGTAGAGGCCTAGACAAAGGGCAGTCTTCCCACTGAACTTAGTCCCAGTTATATAAAGTGTATATACCATGTTTATGATCACATCACTTCATAGTTAAAGTTATTTTGACAGGGTGATCTTTACGTCGAGGGCGTAGGCACCCTCCTCAGCCTTGTATACGACTACTGGATTGATGTCCATCTCCACAATTTCCGGAAAGTCAATAACCAATTGGCTCACCCTCAAGATCATGTCCTTGAGTGCAGATACGTCAGAAGGATCTTCGCCTCTAATCCCCTTCAGCAGCGTGTAGGCTTTCGTATCTTCCATCATCTCTCCTGCCTCATTGTCTGTAAGGGGAGCTAGGCGGAAGGAAACGTCTTTCAGGAAATTAACATAGATTCCTCCGAGGCCAAACATGAGAAGAGGGCCGAATTGTAAATCTTTGCTCATTCCTATGATCATCTCGCGACCCCTAGGAATCATGTGGTAGACCATCACGCCATAGATCCTTGCGTGTGGAACGAATTTATTGACGCTAGTCATCATCTGGTCAAATGCTGTTCTCACGTCGTTGGAAGAGTTAAGGTTCAAAGCTACACCGCCGACATCTGTCTTATGGAGGATGTCAGGGGAGACGATCCTGAGAACAACGGGGTAGCCAAGCTTCTCCGCGTATTCAACTGCCTCATCTGTATTTACAGCCAGCTTATTCTGAGGAACTGGTATGCCATAGGCTTCTACGAGATCTGCTGCTTCGGTAGAGAGGAGCACAACTCTGTTATCCATACGAGCAGCATTAATCACCGTCTTAACTCTGGTCGAGTTGACATCATCGAATCTTTTTAATGAAAAGACTGGAAGCTTCAAAAAGCGCGTATATCTATACATTGCCGATATCGCCTGAATCGCCTTCTCAGGAAAATCGAAGCATGGAACTCCGTTGTTCATTAAGTAACTTGTAGCCTCCTCAACCGTCTTGCCTCCCATGAAGACAGCAAGGATGGGCTTCTGGTTTAGGGCTGACTTCATCTCAACTATGTTCTTTGCAGTCTCCAAGCTCTCCGTCATAGCCTGTGGGGTAAGTAACACTATAATGGCATTAACGCCATCGTCTTTTACCACCTCCTTAAGAGCGAATGCATATCGATCCGCCTTCGCGTCACCCAGGACATCAATGGGGTTACCCGTCGCTGATGCAGGGGGAAGGTTCTTACGGAGTATACCCTGAACCTCGCTCGATATTGAAGAGATCTTGACGCCAAGCTTTTCACTAAGATCAGTCGCGAGGATACCAGGGCCTCCAGCATTTGTGATTAAGGCTATCCCCTCGCCTTTTGGTAAGGGCTGCTCAGTAAAGACTAACCCATAGTCAAAGAGTTCCTCAATACTATTGGCTAGGATCACTCCAGCCTTGTTGAATGCAGTCTGGTAAGCGAGGAAGCTTCCTACAAGCGCACCCGTATGACTCCCTGCTGCCCTGGCACCGGCTGAAGAGGTTCCACCCTTTAGGATAACGATGGGTTTTTTCTTAACAATTCTTGTGGAAGCCTCGAGGAACCTTCTACCCTCCTCAATCGACTCGAGGTAAAGTAGAATGACCGTGACCTCGTCGTCCTCGCTCATTGCTTCCAGAAAGTCGATCTCGTCGAGGTCAGCCTTATTTCCTAGGCTGATGAAGCTATGGAAGCCTATATTCTCTTTTATGACCCAGTCAAGCACAGCAGTCCCGAGAGCTCCGCTCTGGGAGATGAATCCTATCTTTCCTCGTCTCGGCATATCAACTGCAAAACTTAGGTTCAATGGCGTCAATGTGTTTACTAAACCGAGACAGTTAGGTCCCTGGATCCGCATCCCGTACCGTTTACCTATCTCAACAAGTTGTTGCTCTAGGACTGAACCTTCGTGTCCTGTCTCCTTGAAACCCGCTGATATCACAACTAGGGCCTTTACGCCCTTTTTCCCGCATTCTTCAGCCGCCTGTAGGACCGAAGCAGAGGGGATGGTGATCACGGATAGATCAACATCATTTGGAATATCAAGTACAGATGGGTAACACTTCAATCCAAGGATCTCATCTGCCCCAGGGTTCACCGGGTAGATATTTCCCTTGAATCCCGAGTTGAGCATGTTATTTGTTAATATGTAGCCAATCTTACCAGGTGTCCTTGAGGCGCCTATTATGGCGACTGAGTCTGGATGGAATATTGCATCAAGATTCAAGCTAGTACTTTTCTGAGACACCTGGATTCAAGTTACTAGAAATCATCAAAAATAAAAAGGTTCATGAAAAATATCTCTCGCCTTTAGGATAAAAATTCCTAGTAAGTTTTAATTTATTTGAAAAGAGGTTGGAAAATAGTTATTTTTGTTTCTCTGGTTTTTCGATTAGTCTCTTCTTTATCAGGTGAGACCCATCGTCGTAGTGTGGTTTACGCATTACATTGTCTCCATATTTTTCTATTTCCCTGGCATTATCCGCTACCAAAGCCGCTGTTCTCATAAGCTCGTGAGCCGTGGCGCAAAGAGCGGTATAAATTGTCCAGTCCTTCTCCTTGAAGCAAGCCTCAGTTGTGAGGGTTGAAACACGCTTCGCCATCTCGTAGGATGCTCCTGCCTTTGCCAATGAGTATGGGTTTGATAAGCCTGAAACCTTTAGCGCTTTTTCACGGGTAATGTTTAGCGAAGGTAATTCGAGCTTTTCACTCGACTTCAGTTTCTCGATCAGAGCGTCGATCGTCTGGTATATTAGACTATAGACCCCGGTCACTGAGAGCACCTTGGTCGCATCAGCGTTGAAGAGGGCCATCTCAATCGGGTCAAGAAACTCCCTGCGTGCCCCGATCATCGAGTCGGCTTCAACTATTATACAGCCCATCCCCTTGCCCTGAAGCTCCTCGATAAGACTCCTTGGGCCATCTGAAACGACGACCACCGGAATACCGGAGGCTGATATCAGCTCCCTCGCTTTCGTCGGTCCTTTTGTGCTGGCATTAGGGCTCGTTACAAACACTAGGTCCGGCTTAAGACCAACCATGATCCTTGCAACCTCCTCAGACTGTCTTCCACCCATGTTAGCTCCTGAGGAGACGACTCTGACCTCCATGTCCTCCCTTTCGGCCCTCTCGTCGAGAAGGAGCTCGATCATTGGCGCGGTCGCTATGTTACCTACCTTGAGGAAACCGATTAAAACCATTATACTCCACCTAAAAGAAGTTGTTCAGTAGCACGTATAATATTTTACTATATAAAATAGAGTTATCTCAGATTAAAGATGTAAGAAATGAGAAGTATGAATTTACTTATTTGTACGCATCTTGATGATTTCTCTGCATTTTTCGGCGTACTCACAGTAGTCCAAGCAGGATGACTTACTATCTGGCCTTGACCATATTTTTCCACATTTCAGACATACACCGGTGTCCTCATCACTCCAGATCTCAACGTCGCCACCACATGATACACATTTTGTGTAAGCAAGTGTTGGCCGAATAAAATCCCTAATCCCGGGGCATGTCTCTGGGCTTGTAGGCTTAGATCTCTTGAAACTCATTTCACTAACCTCCAAGTTTTTGGATGGGCTAATTATTTTAGGATTATATTCGTTAGATAAATACATTAGCAATACGAGGCGTATTATCAGACTTATTTGTCTCAATGCTTCAAAATGTTTTTTCTGAAGAAAAAGTTAAACGGATTCGCTCACATTCCCATATCATGACTACGAAACCAAAAGTGTTTGGACATCTACTTGTCGAGGTAATTAGACCTGAAAGATGCGTTGCCTGTGGTTCTTGTGTATCGATCTGCCCGGTTGATGCCATAAGCTTTGTCGATGGATTACCTAAGCTGACAGGAAAATGTACTGCATGTGGAGAGTGTTACATGGCTTGTCCTAGAGTAGAGCATGACTTCGGTGAATCTGAAGTTGGTGCTCTTGGGAGGAATAGGTCTGCTGATGAGGCAGCTCATGGTATCCTTCTTGGGGCTTACGCCGTCAGGACGTTGCAACCTAAGGTCAAGGAACACGCGCAGGATGGTGGGGCTGTTACCTCGATTCTTCTTAGTTGTCTCGATGTGGGTGCTAGCGCCGTCGTTGCGGGGCTCGATAAAGAGAAGGCTTGGTTTCCGGTACCAGTTCTTGCAAGAGATAATCACACCGTGATTGAATGCGCTGGGACGAAGTACACCTCTGCTCCTATGCTACTTGCGGTGAAGCAGGCTGAAAAAGAAGGCGTTAAGAAGCTGGCGTTTGTCAGTACCCCCTGCCAAATTCAAGCACTCAGGAGGCGTCAAAAGAATGCATCAGAGACCGACACTCTAGCACTTGGGCTATTCTGTATGGAGACGTTCAATTACGACAAGCTGATGGCTTACCTAAAGGCTCAGGGTGTTGACCCTGAGAAGGTAAAGAAGTTTGAGATTAAGAGTGGTAAATTCATCGCCCACAGGGAGGGGGAGCTACCCTTTGAGGCTAAGATAAGGAAGTTAAAGGAACTGTCACGAAATTGTTGCAGGGTTTGTCTCGATTACACATCGGAGCTTGCTGACTTGTCCATTGGTAATGTAGGTTCGCCTGATGGCAATTCTACAGTCTTAGTGAGAACTCAGAAGGGAGAGGCTGCCCTGAGGGTGGCGGAGAAAAAAGGCCTCATAGAGGTGAAACCCCTAAAGGATTACCAGCCAGGGATGAGCCTTGTGGATCGGCTTAGCGATATGAAGAAGAAGGAAAACAGCGGCAAACCTTTAGATTAGTAGCCCCTTTTGCTTCGCCCTCTCAACGAGGCCTTTCAGTACATCCTCTCTTAAGGGGCGTGGCTTGCCTACTAACATGACTTCGTAGTGAAGTTTAGCGAGGAATTCCACTATCCTGGAGTTTGTGGCTGCCTCTTCTATGGTCTTCCCTATCGTTGTTAAGCCGTGGTGGGGCATGAGCGCAGCAACGTTTTCCTTCATCGCCTCGACGAGGTTGTCAGCTAGCTCATCGGTGCCTGGTGGAGCGAATTTAGCTACGGAGATACCCTTCGCGAGGGCGGGCGCCTCAGTGATCTCTATCCCCATTGGTATGATCTCTTCCCCGATTATGGAGAGGATGGTCGAGTAGTGGGGGTGGACGTGAACGACGCCGCCAGCATCGGGCCACTGTCTATACAGCTTCGTGTGGAACGGCGTCTCGATGCTCGGCTTCTCGTTCCCTTCTAAGACCTTCCTAGTGTCTATGTCAACAACAATAAAATGGTGGGGTTCAAGCTCGGCGAAGCTGTAGCCGCTGGGTTTAATTATGCATTTATTTGTGCCCGGGACTCTGGCGCTTATGTTCCCGGATGCACCGTGTGTCAATCCCTCAGAAAATATCTCACGACCGACCTTAGCGAGGCGTTCCCTGAGGTCTTTCTCGACGGGATCCATCAACGATCAATACGTCTCGAATGCTTCCCTCTTATAAGATCCCCGAAAGCCGGCGACGAGTCTCAAGCCATGAGTGATAAAACCCATCGTATCGCTCTACGAGTTCCCTGTTAGCTCGAACCGGCTTCATCTGCACCATTGACTTCACGGCTTCACCAATGTCACTGTATAACCCAGACCCAACCGCTGCGCAGATGGAGACTCCGATGGCGGATGCATCCCTTTCAACGGGCACAATCACTGGCTTTCCAAGCACGGCTGACTGAATCTCGTTCCAGAGGTTTGACTTTGAGTTACCCCCACAAAAGCCGAGCTTCTTTATCTCGCGTCCGGTTATCTCAGTGAGCTGCTCTAGATTCGCCCGGACAGCGTAACAGTTCGCCTCAATTATTGCTCTAGCGAGGTCTCCTCTTGTGAATTTGGAGGAGCCTATTATTGTTGGAGGGACTGCGATGTCGCTGAGATAGTACTCCTCCAAGTAGGGGGGGCCCGAGTTGAAGACGCGTGGGCCTA
Organism: Candidatus Bathyarchaeota archaeon RBG_13_52_12; assembly: GCA_001774245.1. Classification (GTDB taxonomy): domain Archaea; phylum Thermoproteota; class Bathyarchaeia; order TCS64; family TCS64; genus UBA8941. The sequence continues at coordinate 27,875 of MEZF01000046.1, read as the reverse complement.
AGAATATTTGGACACTGTTAGATCCTGGCGGCGTGGTTTCAGCGATGGCGTTCATCGTCTCGTAAACCTTTGTGTTGGCTTTCTCGCAAAGGATGTTGTCCCTGAACCACCTGTAGACCCATCCTGTTCGTCCCGCGTTGCTCTCTATTACCCACTTTCCTGTTGTGGCATGCATGTTCGTCCATGTGCGTTTTTTCTTGTCGAAGACAGGCCTGTCGGTAACCATCTGTACAGGCGTGGTCGTCCCGCCAACTGCTACGACATCGCCCGTCTTGTACGCAACGCAGCCGAGGAGGCCGCATTGGGTGTCGGCTCCTCCGACGACCACTGGAGTTCCTTCTAGAAGCGATGTGCCTCTGGCGGCTTTGCCGGTGACCTGCGAGACCTGTGTCCCATTATGCATCACTTTTGGGAATATCTCCATGGGGATGCCGATCTCATCAATCAGCTCCCACGCCCATTCCCCCTTCTCAACGTTGAATAGGCACGTTTCGCAGGCGCTGGATCCCTCAGTGTAGGGTGTACCGCCTAACACGTATCCAGCCCAGTCACTTATCATCAGTAATAAGCGTGCTCGTGCCAGTATCTCTGGGTGTTTGTCCCTGAGCCACTTCATCTTCCCCGCTGCTATCCAGCCGGGTACGGGCCAGTGGCCGGAGAGGTGGTATATCCTCTCACCGTAGGTTTTGTTGAATTCGTCTCCGTGGGTATAGATGTCTGGGGTCACCTCATATGTTATTTCTCGACCCTTTGCGTCTAGGAGGACAAATTCTTCCCTCATGCTCGTTGTACTGACGGCAGCTATCTGCTCAGGTTCGATATCAGAGGTGTTAAGGGTCTTTCTGATCGCCTTTTTTATGGCTAGCCAACCTATCTCTGTATTCCATTCATCTCTATCCCATTCTACACCTGATTGAGACACTATTTTACCGAAGGTATCAACTAGGAAGCACTTAACGCCGCCTGAGCCGCAGTCAATTGCCATGAGGTAGTCAGGCGACAAACACGATCAGCTCTCCAAGACTTTTGGGTTAGCAAGCTGGTTTCTTTTGATCTTCTCACCACGGAGATACTTGGCGGTCGCCTCTGCAACCTGTTGATAGCCGCGGCTATCAACCTCGGGTGAGCGCCCAGCTGTATGGGGGGTCACTGTAACATTATCGAGCTTTAAGAGTGGGTTCGAGGGTTTAACAGGGTCTTCCTCGAAGACGTCAAGGGCGGCGCTTGCGATCCTCTTGGACTTTAGTGCCTCGTAGAGTGCCGCCTCATCTATTATCTCCCCACGAGCTGTATTGATAATGACTGCCTTGGGCTTCATCAACGCGAGACGCTCAGCGTTTAGCATGTGAGTAGTCTCGGGTGTTAGTTTGGCATGGATGGAGACGAAGTCGGAGCTCATGAGTAGGTTTTCGAGCTCATTTTTAATGCATCCTTCATCAACGAGGGATTCCACCGTTATGTAAGGATCGAAGACCTGTACCTTCATCCCAAAAGCGTTCGCCCTCTTAGCGACGCGTTTTCCCACTTCACCGAAGCCGATCAAGCCAAGGGTTTTCCCGCCAAGTTCTTGAAACTCGAAGCTATCTAGATACTTTCCTCGCCCTATCTTTGTTGATTGTTCGAAGTATTCGCCTGTCTTTATTGCTAGGTTGTGGCGAGCGATCTGGCGAGCTTGAGAAAGGATGAAGCCAAGGGTTTGATCAGCGACAGACTCTGCATTTCTTCCTACAGTGCCTACGACCATGATCTTTCTATCTGTGGCGGCGGAGACGTCGACGTTTACCGGGCCCCCGCGGGCTATTCCGATGACCTTGAGGGCTGGGTTAGAGTCCATGACGGAGCCGGTAATTGGGGCGAACCCGCTCAATACTATCTCCGCCCCCTTGATGTTTTGCTTGATGTAGTCGGGATCACCGAAGGCTTCCTTTACGTTCTCACTCGCCTCGGTGGACCACTTGAAAGCACCCGCTTTGTTCTCTAGATAGATGAACTCATGTTTCGAGTAAGTATCGCCAAGGCTGTCCTTTAGCATCTCTTCCCAGATCTGCTTCGCATCTGCTTTGGACCATGTATCGTAGAGTATAACGATTCTAGTCATTATAGTATGCTTCAGAAAACGATTATTTCACTTTTTAGCTAAAAATGTTCAGCTATTCTAAGTATTTCAACCTGGTGAGTGTTTCCCCTTAAGCGGTGAGTAAATAAATATAGCAGTAATATAATGAGCGAATAGTCGTGTCATTAAAGAACTGGCCTACACTCCTTTTACACACTAAGTAAAACTCATCTCGCGAAAGCTGAGTCTGTCAGAGTGGAGATGACTAAATTTTTCACAAAACTTAACTCCAACCCCGCAACCTAGTTCCATGGATTCCAAATTCTATTTCCTAGTAATCATCTGCCTAACGGTTGGCCTAGTCGGTGGCTATCTCATCGCCTCGACGCCTCTCAAAAATCAGGTATTAGCCTACGAGCTTAAGATTCAGAGCCAAGATGTGGAGTTAAACGCAAAGGATGCTCAGCTGCAGGCTCAAGATGCGCAGCTTCAGGCCCAGGATGCACTGCTTCAGGCCAAGGATGCGCAGATTCAAGCTCAAGCTGAAATGATTCAGGTTAAGGATGCGCTGCTTAAAGCTCAGGACGCACTGATCCAGGGTCAAGAGGATCTGATTCAACAGCTTAAGGCAATCATTGCGACGCTAGAAGAACCTTAACACCACGCGTTTTAATCAAAGCTATCGAACTTGGCGCGTAGTGTAAAAATTTGCGAAGATCCGCGGAGTCATGCTCGCACGTACTTTTAACCTAACCTACAAGATGCATGAAAAATACACTTGAGATAAGATACCCCAGGATAGCCCCCCCACATAGATAAGGAAGCCCCGCTTGAGGCCTTCCCTTCGCAACGAAAAAGGATAGAACCGAGAATCCGATCAGCGTCCCAATTATGATCGCACAAACTATGGGAAGCGCTACGATGCCAAGTGAATCATAGACTGAGATAGCTAAACATCCAGGTAATACAATGTCTCCTAACCCCATGTAGACAGCTTTACGGTTCTCGGCGCCTTGAGGGGGCTTCTTGAGTATTATCACCTTTTCAGCTTGACTATAGTCTCTGACTTTTGGGATTATCAGAACCAAGGGTAAGCCTGAGTTGATGACAATCTCAGCGAGTGATATCATATGACCTGTGCCATATACAGCAATGGCATCGTAGACTGCTAAGCCAATTAATAAAATTGCCATAAATGGAGGTCTTATTGAAATTCCAATGAGGGCCATCGCGGCTGTGCCGAGAAGGAGCGCAGTGGTGTCGATAAGATACCATCTCGGCCACTTTATCAACGCCGTAACAAACAGTACCGAGCCCAATATAGACATCCAAGTTGCCAAGGGGTCGCCCACAACGAAGAATGAAAATGTATAAAATGTAGAAAAAAGTGATGACCAGGTCACCCCTGCTAGAACCCACTTCACAAGCCTGCCTCCAAAGAGGCGCCCCAAAGTGAGGATCAGGGCTGTCCCCACAAACATCATCAGAAAGAAGTACATGATGTTTAGGGGGTCACTCGGCTCCGCGAAGGCATAGAGCTCTAAATCACTGAATGGCTTCGAAAGTAAAATAGCTAACCCATCAGTTAATATGAATAATAGCCCCATCACAAAGAACTGTGAAGCTCCGATAAACGTAGTCGAATCTTTACCAGCCACGAACCTATACCTATGCGCTACTTAATTAGTCTAATTTCATGCGCTCATTTTCACTAATCATTTTCTATTCTTGCTTTGTTTCTTATTGCGCACAAATTGAGGCTTGATTATTGATTGTCTGAGTGACAAATCATCCCATATATCGTCTAGTGACTCGATAGTCTTCACGCCGAGGACTCCCATGAGCCTACCAAACTTCTGCCTTACCTCGCTGCGAACTTGTACCCCCTCTGCTTCGAGGAGCTTAGATAAGCGCTTAGCTTTGGATCTACCCTCCTCATCGAAGTCAGTGAGGATTAGTATCTCTCGGGTTTTACTTGATAGGTCGGTCGCGATGTCGTGCTCGGTCTTCCCGATATGAGAGCTTACATCCACAGGCATGAAGGCGCCTAACTTCTTGATGGCCTCAACGTCCCTATGCCCCTCGACTAGCACTAGTTCCACGTCTTGATGTTTCTCTGTGAGGATCGCCTTCAACTCCTCGAGAGCCTCGCGCTGCCTCTCCCACCTAGTCGTCATGAGGTTAATCTCCCGAGACGAGAATTAAGGCGAGGTCGTTCACGTTTGTCCCCGTGGGGCCGGTGATGAGCAAGTCCCCAAGTCTATCGAAGAAAAGATAAGCATTATTTTCCTTTAAAATCGCCTCTACCGACAGGTTGTTCTGGTTTGCCTTATCGAATGTTGCTCCGTCTATGATGGCGCCTGCTGAGTCGGTGGGTCCGTCGAGGCCGTCTGTGGCGAGGGATGCGATAAGGCAAGGCAAACCAGAGATTAGCCTAGCTCCGCCGAGTGCGACCTCCTGGTTCCTCCCCCCTTTGCCTGTCCCCTTTACTTCAACAGTTGTTTCGCCACCTATGATGATTGCTGCGGGGGTATCGAGTCGTCTTCCCCAGGATGCCAGATCCCTGGCGATGCCAGCGTAGACGCTTCCGACGTGCCTCGCCTCTCCCTCCACCATCGTGGAGAGAACCATCGACTTGTACTTTAGTCGCCGTGCCCTTATAGACGCGGCCTTGGCAGCATGCGAGTTGCTCGCAACGAGGACGTTTTTTGTCCTGTTAAAGACTGGGTCATTATCTTTTGGAGTATCGGGAATACTCCCTGCAACTCCTGCCTTTATTCTCTCCTTTACAGCCGGGGGGGTTTCTCCCCATATATCATACTTCTTGAGGACGGCCTCCGCATCTAGCCACGTTTTTGAGTCGGGGGTGGTTGGTCCGGAGGCGATGGTATCGAGGGGATCACCCACTACATCGGATAGGATTAGGCTCAGTACCTTAGCGGGCTGGCATCTCTTAGCGAGCTGACCACCTTTAAAGGAGTCGAGGTGCTTCCTCACGGCGTTGAGGTCGTTTATCGTTGCGCCTTTTTTCAGGAGCTTTTCCGTCACGGTTTGAAGGTCAGCGAGTGTGATGCTGTTGGCGGGACATGGCATCAGAGCTGAACCGCCGCCAGAGATGATCACTATGACGAGGTCATTACGAGTCAGTCCAGACACTATGTCGAGCATCTCTTTCACACCTCTCACACCGGTTTCATCGGGTACCGGGTGTGAGGCTCCGATCAGCTTAACCTTCTTTAAGCAGTGCTTCCCCTCTGTGCCCTTTAGGACGTTGGCTACGCCTCCTGTGAGTTTGTCCCCGAGGATGGACTCGACAGCTTCTGCCATAGCGCCCCCCGCCTTCCCGCCTCCAACTAGGTATATCCGCTCGATTTGGTTGAGATCATAGGTTTTGTCTTCAACTATTAGCGAGTGTCCTCTGAGTTTGACCTTGCTGTGGACCGCCCTGGCTGGTTCTACGGCGTCGAGAGCTGATCCGAGAATCGTCAGAGCATCGCGTCTTAGTTTGCCATAAATACCTTCGCCGTTTGCTAATATGATGTCTTCGTTGAGGAACTTCAACTCCGTCTAGCCCATGTAGAGAGGAGTTGTTCTCGTCTAAAAAATGGTTGGAGGGTGCTACTCTTTGACAATGTACTCGGCAGCTGTCGGAGGCTCGGGGCTCATGCCCTTCCTTGTACGTATCTTCTTAACGACATCCATCAGCATGTTGTCAGGGACCGGTGCCCAGTGGTCGAAGGTGCTCTGCCAGAAGGCGCTCCCACTTGTGGCTGCGCGCATCTCTGCGCTGAAGCCGATCGTCTCGCTGACAGGGACGAAGCCAGTAAATACGGAGACAGCCCCCTGCTGCTCCATGTCGTGGACCCTTCCCCTCTTCCTGTTGAGTAGGCCCGTGGCGTTGCCAAGCCAAGTGGCTGGGACACGGACCTGTATCTTGTAGATGGGCTCGAGGAGTGTAGGGCGCGCTGAGAGCATACCAGCGTACATTGCGCCCCTGACCGCAGGCATCATCTGAGCGGGGCCCCTGTGAACGGGGTCTTCGTGGAGTGCGACGTCCACCATGTCGACCATGAGTCCGCGGACGATCTCACCCGCGAGTGGGCCTTGTTGTAGAGCCCAGGTAAATCCCCCGGAGATGTGCTCCTTGACTTCGCGGATGCCCTGTATACCTACGGTGGTATCGATCATCATGTTGGCATTCTCATTGATAGCGAAGACCTGACGCGCCTGCTTAGTCGTCCAACCGGCCTTCTCGACGAGGATCTCCTCCATCTTCCTCTGGCTTGTGATGACGCTGATCTCGCCGTTGCGGATGAGATCAATTATCTCGGGATCAAGGGGAGCAAAAGTGAAGTAGACTCTATTGTGTTTATTGGGGCTCTTACCCATAAATGGGCCAACGCTATCGCGTATCGCTTCACGGTAGACGACTGTAGGTTCGCTCTCAGTGACGTCTAGGTTGTACTCGCGTTTGAGGTCCTTTAGGGCGATCTCGAGGTGGAGCTCACCCATCCCTGCGAGAAGGTATTCACCTGTTTCCTGGTTAATGGTGGTGACTAAGTTGGGATCCTGTATACTCATTTTCTGCATGGCGTCGATGAGTCTGGGAAGGTCGATGGGCTTCTTGGGTTCAACAGCGATTGTGAGAACAGGGTCAGAAGCGTATTTTATGGACTCGAATCCCACAGCGTCGGCTTTGAGGGAGGGCTCGACGAGCGTCTCTCCCGCCCTGCCCTCGGCTATACCAAGGAGGGCAACAATGTTCCCGGCCGGTATCTCATCGACGATCTCCCTGTACTGACCCATGTATATACTCACCTGCTGGGCCTTGAGGTCCTTCTTTGCGCTGACGAGGTGAAAATCCTGTCCTTTATGTAAGGTTCCACTGAATACTCGTCCAGTGCTGACGACCCCAGCCTGGGGATCGATTACGATGTTGGTTATGCATACGACTGTGGGGGCGTTGGGGTCGATAGCATACATTGCCTTGCCCATTGGGCTCTCTGGATCGCCCTTCCAGATGGTCTTGAGTCTCCTTGGTTGTGAGATGATAGGGTTGGGTAAGTGTTGGATGACCATGCTAAGCATGGCCTCTGCAAGAGGTAGTTTCTGCTGTATTTCTTCGAGTTTGCCTTCCTTGTACATCTGGACTAGTTGATTGAAGGTGATTCCTTTCTTCTGCAACAGGGGGAGGGTAAAGCCCCATCGGTCGAGAGCTGATCCAAAGCAGACTTGGCCTGCGCCGGCGTTGACGGTCCACTCGTTCTTCAACTCGTCTGCAGCGAATGTCTGGACGATCGTATTGAACTGGTTAATGATGCGTAGGATCTTCGCCTGCGCCATTTCAGCGTCCATCTTGAGCTCCTTGATAAGCCTGTCGAACTTGTTGATGTATAGAACCGGCCGCACTGCTTCATCTAAAGCGAGCCTGAGGCGGACCTCGGTCATGATCTGGAACTCCTCGACTGCGTCGACGAGTAGGATGCAACCGTCGAGTGCCCTCATTGCACGGGTGACTTTACCGCTGAAGTCGACGTGGCCTGGTGTGTCAATCAGGTTGATGACATAAGGCTGACCTTTCTCATCCTCATAGAGCAGACTAATATTCGCTGTCTTAATTGTTATCCCTCTTGCCTGCTCCTCATCAAGGTAGTCGAGAGCGCGGGCTTCACCAGCACGGTCAGGTGACATGAGCCCAGCCGCAGCGAGCAGACTATCACTCATCGTCGTCTTGCCGTGGTCGATATGTGCGATTATACCAATGTTTCTGATGTGCTCCTTGTCAAGCATCAGTTTCAGGATGTCGCTAGTCTGCTTGTAACGTACCATAGATCGTCAAATCCCCTTTTAACGAATTGTTTATAGACTGCAAAAAGGCTCTTTTAAACCTATTTATTCTAATGTTACCTTCTTTTAAAAAACTACTAATATTGCTCATTATATTTATTTCTATGATACTAACATGACCGATGAGGAAAAAATCATATCATAATAATTCACACCGGAATCTAAGTGCGTGTATAAATGAAGAGTCTTGCAACTCTGATGTGATTTTGTTAAAGAAGATTTGTCTAAAACATAGTTATCGAATGGTTCTAATAATTATTAGTATTCCTGAGATAAAATTGATGAAAATTATGTATACGTTTTTAGGCGCTATGATATAAATATGAGTATATGCCAATTTTTCTCCCCAAAGCCATCTGTTTATCATGAAAATAAGGATAAACGTGTTTATTCATCTAAGAGAATGATGACACCTCGTTCAAACGAAGAACTTATTCAGTATATACTATAGTTTCCAGAGTTAGAAAAGTATTATATTACTGATCGGAGCAACTTTTTAATCGATTTTATTATTACGAAAAATGTGGTGGGAGGATCTACTCCTCTTTACTCGGTTCTTCCCATACCTGGCAAATGTCATTCTTTCCCCGGAGAATATTATCGATTGATATCTCGGCTATGGCTGAGCTATGCTCGGCAATTATCTTAAACTCCCAAGCGATCATATTGAATCGGGTAGTCAACTCCGAACTCGTGCTGTGAAACTCCGTAAGAAGCTTCTCCTCTTCCAGCTGTACAGCCTCGTAGAGGTCTACGGCGTCGCTCGCTAATTTTAGGTCCTTATCGACTATGCTCTTCATCGCCTTGTCAAACATGGTGAAACTAACTAGAGCGAGTTGCCCAAGGCGCTCAATTAGTTCACTATCAGTTTCCTTTTTGTGGTTCTCCAGTTTTAGCAGGTTAATGCAGACGGAGTTTAAGCGGTCGCCGATCATCTCCAAGTACCAGGCTATTAGATTGTATTCAGCGATCTCCATAGGATCGATGATGCCAATGCTCTCGGATAAGACACGGCTCTGCTGAGCGGAAGCAAGGAGCCTTGAGAGTAGCCAGTAGATAGTGTCTGCTTCGTGTTCGCGGGTTATTGCGTCCTTGGCAAGTTCACGATCCTCGTCGATTAGGCTGTCGATGGATTCCTTGAACATGATGCTTGTTATGACGTAGAGACGCTTGACGACTGTCTCTATGGGGAAATTCTTCGGGTCGATGCTGCACTGAAGAACTAGGTGCTTATCGCTCTCCTCGATTATTCCAATACCTAGTAGCCTTTGGGTTACTTCTCTAATGCTCTCAATCTGCTCTCTCATTAGTCGACGGCTTGATTCCACCCTTATCATGTTACGGCCAAGTACGTAATTACCCACTATCACCCGGTCTAGTATCGTCGTATTATCACACTCATCTACGTTG
>MEZF01000046.1:17324-18549 GCA_001774245.1 Candidatus Bathyarchaeota archaeon RBG_13_52_12 | reverse complement strand
GTGTGTTCTCCGCTTTGCTGGGTTCTGGGGCAATGCGGAGGGCGCCGTCGTTTTCCTCACTGAGGAATACTATGTCGCCCTTTTTGACATTCATCTTCTTTGCCCAGTTCATAGGGATGCTTACGGAGAGGGTTGAATAGCCGACTTTTTGTATCCTTCTGGGCTCCATAGAATAATCACTTACAGTAATTATTGATACCCCGTGATATCGACTGTAGTCTATATAGTAATTATTTAAGCATTTTGAAATGACTATAGAGGATTTCGAATAACCCCCTATTTTGGCTCACTCCCCCTCGGTTAAGCTTATAGATCGCTCCCACAATGCAGTCTCATGGACTCCTTCAAATCCTACCTGCTCCGCCAAGCCTACAAAGAAGTAGAACGCCTCGGCGACCGCCTAGCCGAAGCAGAACCCCTCATAGACTGGGAGGCATTCAGACCCACCCTCGCAAGCATCTACATGAACGACGGGCCCCAGGGAGGCAGACCCAACACCGACCCCGTCCTCATGGTGAAGATGCTGGTGCTCCAAGCATGGTACGGCCTCTCTGACCCCGAGCTGGAGAGGCAGGCCGCGGACAGGATCAGCTTCCGCAGGTTCCTAGGCTACCCCGACGTGATCCCCGACGCCACCACCGTATGGCTCCTCAGGGAGCGCCTCGCCGAATCAGGCGGAGACAAGGCTGTCTGGGCTGAGCTGCAGCGCCAGCTGGACGAGAAGGGCCTCACCGTCAAGAAGGGCGTGGCCCAGGACGCGTCCTTCATCACGGCGGACCCCGGAGGCTCAGGACCCCGTGGAGACGAGGAGGAGCCGGGACGGGTCGTGGGCTAAGAAGGGAGGAAAGTCCAGCTTTGGTTACAAGCTGCACACGAAGACCGACACGGACCTAGGCCTCATCCGGGATCTGGAGACCACGCCTGCGAATGTCCACGACAGCGGGGTGGATCTCTCTCTGCCCGGTGAGGTGGTGTACAGGGACAAGGGCTACTTTGGCGTGGAGCCCCGAGGCTGGGACGCCACCATGAGGCGGGCTGCCCGTGGCCACCCGTTGAGCGTCTGGGACAGGCTCAGGAATAGGCGGATCAACGGTAAGAGGGCTCCGGTGGAGCGTGTGTTCGCGGTCATCAAGCGTGTGTTCAACGGGGGCAGGGTGTTAGTGACTTCTCTGCCCCGGGTTCGGGTGAAGCTGGTGTTCGGCTGCCTGTGTTTCAACTTGATGCA
>MEZF01000046.1:8585-17172 GCA_001774245.1 Candidatus Bathyarchaeota archaeon RBG_13_52_12 | reverse complement strand
GCTTCACGAGGCCCTGCTCCGGTCTTTGAGCCTGCTGGGGGGAGCGTTTAACGAAAAACGAAGTAAATCGAAATCCTCTATAATGATTGGTTCAGAGGAAAAAAGGTTCTGTTCATTCACGCGCGCTCGTAAGAGGAATAAAATTGTTTTATAGTGTTATAAAAATAATAATCCGCTCATTAATTTAGGTAATGGGGGGAGGAAGAGGCGTACGTAAAGGGCGAACGCCAGCGCCCCAAGAGTAATTACTAAGGCGAAGTAATCGGAGGGCGCCATCTTCAACTCGTATAGATTGGTACGGTTCTTAGTCGCCCCAAAGGCACGCGACTCCATTGCTTCAGCAAGTTCCAGGCTTCGCCTAATAGAGTTTACGATAAGGGGGAGTAGTATTGGTATGTACTTTCTTATCCTGGAGAGAAATCCACCCTTATCGAGTTCGAGCCCCCTCGACCTCTGTGCATCCATTATAGTCTGCGCCTCGTCTGCTAAGACCGGCACGAATCTAATCGCTGTGATGAAGGCGAAGTTAAACTCGTATGGTATCTTAGCTTTCTCCAGTGCAAGACTGAGCTTATCAGGAGAGGTCGTTAGGAAGAAAAGGCTGAAACTAGTGATCAGGGATAGGAACCTGAGCGTGAGACTGAGGCTGAACTCTACGTTTTCACCTGAGAGGTGCATGCCCCTGAAGAAGTAGAAGCTTAGAAGGTTGGTGGTGAAGATTATCACGGCTAAGAAAGCACCTCCTTTCAGGGTTTTCAGCCACTCCCTCCATATTTTTGCGTAGAGAATAAGCGGTATCTGGAGGATAAAAACGGCCAAGAGAGGGATTAGATCAAAGAACATTATCGAAAGCGCGAAGATTACCATCGTCATGAGGAACTTTACCCTGGGATCCATGCGATGAATCGGCGAGTCTCCCTTAGAGAACCGTAGGCTTTCCAGCAAGCTCAAGGGTTATCTCTCCTAAGTTTCCTTGTCAGGAGGTCGAGTGCCTCGTCTACATCAAGCACATCGATGGGGAGGCTGTATAATGTGAGCTTTGAGAATAGCTTAGTTACCTCCGGTGGTGCCACGGAGCAGGCCCCGAGACTTCGAGCATCAGTCATTATCTTCTTAGCGGTGCCGTCGGCTATCACCCTGCCCTTCGACATTAGAACAACGCGAGGCTGGCTCTCAGCCACAAACTCCACGTCGTGGGTTACAATCACCACCGTCTTACCCTGCGTCCTGAGCTGCATCAGGAAGTGTTTGAGTCGCTCCTTCTGTCCATGGTCCTGCCCAACAGTAGGCTCGTCCAGTACGAGGATGTCGGGGTTCCAAGCCAGGATAGAAGCCAACGCGACTCGTTTGCGCTCTCCCCCGCTTAGTATGAAGGGACTGGACTTTTTGTAACGTTGTAGATCTAGGAGATTTAGTGCCCATTCTACGCGTTCATTAATAACGGTCTCCTCGTATCCAAAGTTACGGAGAGCGAAGCTCAGCTCCTCTTCGACGTCTTCCGCGAAGAATTGATCATCGGGGTTTTGGAATACAAGCCCGACTTTTCTTGCCATCGAGGCGACGCTATTCTTCGAGACATCTTTGCCGTCTACGACGACGTTGCCACTCTTCGGCCTTAGCAGGCCGTTGAAGTGCTTGACAAGAGTCGTTTTACCTGCGCCATTCTCCCCCATTACGGCTACAAACTCACCCTTGTTGATTGTTAGGGAGACGCCAAGTAGGGCATCTATGCCACTGGAGTAGGAATAGGTCACATCTTGGAGTTCGATTATCGGAGTATGTGTATATTCACCGACTATCTCGTCAAGTTCGGGTAAGCCCTGTTTGGTGTTAGTAGTTACGGATTTTTTAAGAAAAGGGGTGAGTTTAGTGAAGGCTTCGTCGGAGTTGAGTGGGATGCCTATATTGTATCCCCTCTGACTTAGTCTTCTTCCAAGTTCAACCATCCTAGGTATGCCGATACCTATAAGACGCGTTTCATCAGAGGTAAATATCTCCCTAGGCGTTCCATCGTTTACGATGCGACCCTTGTCGAAGACGATTATTCGGCCGCAGTATTTTACGGCAAGGTCCATTCGATGCTCAATGAGGAGAATCGTGATTCCGTGTTCTCTATTTAGGGTTTGAAGGACCTCGAATATCTTCTCAGCGCCGACGGGATCGAGGAAGGCAGTGGGCTCATCCATGACTATTATGCCGGGGTGCATCGCTAGGATGGAGGCTATGGTGAGTCTTTGCTTCTGGCCGCCGGAGAGTTCGTGAGTACCTCGCTCCTTGAGTGGCACTATGCCGACCTGATTCATCGCCCAATCTATCTCGCCTCTCATCTTCTCTCTCGACTCGCCTAGGTTTTCAAGGCCGAAGGCGATGTCCTTCTCGACGGTGAGGGAGAATATCTGGTTGTCCGGGTTCTGGAAGATGAGGCCCACGTGTTTAGCTAGTTCGTAGGTTGGGTGTTCTCTTGTGGAGATGCCATCTATTTTTAGGTCTCCCTTCATCTCGCCGTTGTAGAAGTGAGGAATGAGGCCATTGAGGCATCTACAGAAAGTTGTCTTACCACAGCCACTTGGGCCAGTAAGTAGAATAAATTCACCGGGTTCTATCTTGAGATTAATGTCTGTTAGGGCTTGGTCCGCTACGTTGGGATAGCTGTAGCACAGACCCTCGACATCTATTTTTCCCAAGGAGGCGCCCGACCGATTTCTTCTTTCTAGTCGAGCGCCAGAGATATAATAGTTACACTTAAGGGAGATTATCCAAAATAAGTTAGAGCTTGGTGAAGGAGAAGTCTTTCAATATCATAAAAGACCTCTCAGCGCACACGAGTATCGGATATAGCCATTTAATATAACTTCAATGTTGATAACTATAATCAGTGTACAAAGGCGGCTTTAATTGAAGGTAACGGCCATCGCTCACCCTATTCAGGGATTAATAAAGTACCATGGCTTAAAAGACCCTGCTCTAAGGATTCCCTTTCACGATAGCATTTCAGTTTGTTCAGAAGCGCTAGAAACCATCACCACAGTCCGCTTTGATAAGAATCTCTCAGAGGACGTAGTCATAATCAACGATCAGAGAGCAACAGGTGCAGATCTTGAAAGAATCATGGCAATTGTTAGAAGGCTCACTTATATGGCGTATAACAACGATCATTTCAAGATCGTGTCTAAAAATAATCTGTTAGACGGTAAAGGTCTCGGCTTCTCGGCCTCAGGTTTCGCGGCGCTTGGATTTGCATCACGTAATGCCCTAAAGCTCGATATCGATGACGTTTCCCTCTCAGAGATTGTTAGGTTAGGGGCAGGTTCAGCTACGAGGAGCCTAGCAGGCGGATTTTCGATTTGGTATGCAGATAGAGATAACAGGTCCTATGCAGAGCAGTTGGCGGGTCCGGATTCGATGGATTTCATGCAGGTCGTGATACCAATAGCCTCCGATGTGAAGACAGATGAGGCCCACATCGAGGTTCTAAGCTCCCCCCTATTCAGGGCTAGGCTAGATCATATTGATGAAATGCTAGCATCGATGAGGACTGCAATAGCGTGTAAAGATGTTGGGACAATAGGTAGACTTGCAGAGGAGGACACACTGAATCTTCACGCCATCACGATGACTGGTAAGTCTCATATAGTTCTTTGGGAGCCGGACACCGTTCGGATACTGAAGGAGGTACTTAGGATGCGGGCTGAAGGCGTTTCTGCATGGTACTCTATGGATACAGGTCCCTCTGTTTTCGTAAACACCGTCTCAAGACATGTCAAGGAAGTTTCTAGAAGAATAGCTTCTTTAGGTTTTTCCAAAGTAATTGTCAGTAAGGTTGGTGAACGCCCATCTATTACCAATGAACACTTATTTTGAATTTCATAAAACGAAGCCGCACGGAACTAAATGCGCGCGCGGAAAGTAATTTTTTTCTCTTGATTCATTCAATCAATTGGGGTTGAATGTTAGTCTTATTAGAGTCATGTAACTAAGTTTAGCGCGCACGTAACGAAGACTGAGTATTCAAAATCTTGTCCATTTATAATACAAGAATGTCTATCTGATGCTGAGTTACAATCACTTCCAGGAGACGTAAAACAACAAGAAAACGAGATCCTAGCGGATTTGAGATAACTAGGAATACAAGTATATTTCAAGATCAACAAAGTTGACCCAAAGACAAAGGCCTGGGAACATTCCATTGGATTCTACAAGGTACACTCCAAAGAAGAAACCGAAAAAATTTGGGAAGTAATCCGAAAGCGTTATGACAAGTGGTCTAAACACTCTCCTTCATAAAGCGTGCTGGGTAAGTACTAAACTCGTTTTAATTCCGGTTCGCGTTTATTGTGCTAGAACGCACACGCTATAATACCCGTTTAGACTGCGCTAATATTTTCTTCAAGATATCCGCGGCCTCCATCAGTAACGCATCAGCATCGCCGTAGCCATTTATCCCCGCAGCCGTCGGGTGGCCTCCTCCGGCTCCCTTATAATGTTCAGAGAGAGGCTTGGTTAAGTGGTCGCCTAGGTGGATGCCAGTCTTCTGATGGAACTCCTCTGTCGACCTGAGGCTCGCCTTGAGCTCTTCCTTCTCGTTCCCAGCTATTATCACCACGTCAGCGCCGAGATTCAATATACCGCGGGCAGCGGAGGGTTGAAACGAGCCTAGGTTGGAAGTGATAATGATCCATGGATCCACCCTGTAGAGTATCATCCTCTGGGCGCTCTTGAGTCTAGCCACTCTCTCGGAAACGTCCATCGTGCTTTGCAGGATTTCACGTATCCCACTGAGTGTAGCGCCTAATTCGAGTAAGTTAGCAACGATTCGGAAAGTCTTGGAAGTTCCTATGGAGAAGTGCTTGGAGTCGAATGCGATGCCTAGGAGAAGCACTTCTGCGACCTCCTTTGGTGGCTCGATTTTCATCATCTGCCAGATATCGTATATTATTTCGCAGCTTGCAACGGCCGTCTCATCGAGGATGTAAAGTGTTGCGAGTTTATCGATCTCAGGGTCAAAGCTGTGGTGATCAATGAATATCTTTGCAGAGTCTCTATGTAGTAGCGATTGGAGTATCTCCAGTTGCATAAGACTCCCTGTATCTACAACGATTACTGTGTCAGCGTCAACGATTCTAGGGTGAGTGGATGCCTCGATGTTGAAGTGATTAATTATCCGATCGGATAGTTGGCTGGCGCTATCGGGGTAGAGTATCTCAGTGACTGCCCTTGGGTCTAACTCATGTATGAGTTTTTCCAGAGAATAGGCTGCGCAGATGGCATCTGGGTCAGCGTTATGGTGACAGATGATAGATACCTTCCCCCTAAGATATCCCTTAATTGAATCGACGTCCAAGTCTCTCCATCCTTTAAGATTAAAATACTCATAGTATTAAAGCGGTTTTTTACTTTAACTCTTGATGATATTTACAAGGTATAACGTGGGGCATTTTATATCCTCAACAACGTATCACTGAGTAATGTCATTGAAAGCGGTTAAGATAATCGAGACATCCCCAATCAAAAATGGGGATTACAAGGTCGTTTTAGGGTTTGCTGGTGCTGGGTTCATTGGGAACACCGCGACCATGTACGCAATAAGAGCTAAAGGATTAAAACAAATCGCTTATCTGAAGTCAAACCTCCTACCTCCAATGACTCTGATTATGAACGGAAACCCGATACAGTCATTTAGGATACACCTAGACGAAAACGAGAAGATTATGCTCGTTGTGACAGAGAGTCTCATCCCTAGTGAGAGCTGTAGACCTATTGCGATGGAGCTTTTAGAGTGGTTGAAATCAAAAGGCGCGAAGGAGATCTACTCAATCGAGGGTCTACCTTTTAGCAATTTGTCCTCAGAGATCAGAGCGTTGGTATACTCAAACAAGATCGATCTCATGAAGAGGGGTTACCCCTCTGTCAAGGAGGGGGCCCTGTCAGGAGTTAACTCGTGTATCATGGACCAGTGTTTAGAAGAAGGCTTCCCATTTGCTTGCTTTTTCGTGCCTACGAATAAGCTTACGAGCATCGACTACACAGGTTCAGCTGATGCTATCGATATACTAAACAAGATGTTCAAATTGGGAGTAGATCCTTCCCCCTTGAGAGGGGCAGATCAATCGCAGAGGACAACTGAGAAAACGAGTATGTTTGGAAAGATATTCAAGAAGGACTAATTCTTCTGCTGAGGGAGTCCTAGCTCCTTCTGTAATGTATCCTGTAAGCCCTGAAGCTTTTCTTTTGTTTTCTCTTCCTGCTTTTCTAGGACCTTCTCCCTCATTTCAAGGAAGTCCTTCCGCTCTGTTAGCTCTTTTACGACTGTCCCTTTTTCTTTTTCGACGAGCACTGCACCGACGGACTTGTAAATTTTGGCGCCTTCAGGGGTTTCCTCGAGGGTTTTCAGTGCCCTCTCTGTCTCGTCCTTCTCAGCATCGAGCCTCTGCTTCTGGGCGAGTAACTGTTGCATGGTGTTTTGGAGTTGTTGTAGACGGGCAATCCTTTCCTGGACGTTGGGTGGTAGTTGACTAATGTCTGACATCTAGATTCGTCTGTGTAGGTTGCGTCCCTACCCTTATATCTATTGGAAGATAGCTGTTCTACTCTACTATCAAGGAGATCTCAGCATTAGTATCTAGTTTGAGTTCACTACGTCTCCTCGAGACCACAGCCATCGAATTTTCTCCGTTGGGAAGTAGCATGAAGAAGGCATCAACTGGAACGACTCCGAGTTTCATCCTGAAGTTAGTGCATTCTGCGACACAGGTTCTAGGTAACACGTTAATTATGTTGCCGATCGTTTTCCCGAGGAGCTTTACTGGTCTGTTTTTTATTGGATTTTCTGCGTGCGCCCCGAACCAGCCATAGATTGGCATACCGCCATCGAGTATACCCGGCACACCACCGACATCGGCTACCACCACGGACCTCCTATTTAACTTGATTAATGCATATCCCTTTTGAGATGTGGTAACGATTCCAACGATTTCTTCAGTCACCTTAAGGTCCTTCAGATCGAGAAGGCTGTCGATCGTGTAGCCTCCCCGGACACGTAATGGGTCATTTTGAGGTCGTACCTCTACATGGACGTGGAGTGGTGTATGGTAACCGAAATACCCTGAGCGAATGAGGGGTCCAAGGCTCTGTCCAACAGCAATCGATTCACCCTCTTTTAGTACGGTATCGACGTGGAGGACCTTGACGACTTTATCACTGTTTTCTGTGCTTCTAACTATGGTCAGAGTGTCGTGTTCGGGCGCTTTGAAGCCTCGTCCAGGGGGGGACTTGATGTGTCTAACTTTTATAATTTCTCCATCAATTGGCGACGGCGTGGAGCCTATGAGTTGTGAATTAGGGTATATATCGACCCCGGTCATAAGGCGGTGTGCCGGGTATGGACTGTTATAGAATGCGTATCTTCCATCGTCCGGGCAGTGGATTATCACGCCACCTGAGGAAGCAACAGGCACCATCGAACCCAATGTGGACCCATAATTTGTCCACTCCTCGAGAAATCATTTTCGTGTAGACAATTCAAAACATTAATGCTTTCAACTAGCCCAAACGAGGGGAGAACCCCTTTTATTCCTTGGTTTCTCTAATCGTTTGAATCCAATGGACGGAATTCTTACCGTCGTTTCCCACCCTGACGATGAAACGTTTGGCTGTGGCGGGACTTTGGCATTACATGCGAGAGAATCAAAAGTCCTCTGCCTTACGTGTAACCCGAGGAACCGGATGTATGAACTGAGAAGAGCTTGCAACATATTAGGAGTATCGGACCCTAAAGTGTTTGATGAGGACAACGTTTTCCACTCGAAGGAGCTCGTACAACGGGTAACTGACGTTATCGTAGCGGAGAGACCGAGAATAATCATTACTCATCTGCCTTTCGACTACCACACCGATCACAGGGCATCATATGATGTAGTAAAAGAGGCGATCGAATGGGCTGCACACACGACGACGTACCCTAAACCTTGGCTCGTTGAACGTCTTCTGCTTATGGAGATAAACACATTGATCCCGAGCCCTCAAATCCTCGTTGATGTCTCGGATACAATGGATAGGAAAAGAGCAGCTATCGCTGCATACGATTCCCAACTAGCTAAGTTTCCGTGGGGCTACTACCAAAGGTTCAACGATAAAAAGGCTGAGTTAAGAGGAGCGCAAGGTAACTGCCAATTCGCAGAATTCTTCTCAGAGGAATCGCTTGCTAAAAACGGCCCATTCTATGTAATGAAATCAACGAGAAACCTGCTGAGGTGAGATTGTTGACAGATGGCCCTCCCGTACATATGCTTTACCAGAAATATGTGGAGAACGAGCCAGGTAGCGATTACGCTACACGTCTCTGGGGGCGCATCCCACACAATATGGACGAGTGTCATGGCTACTTCAGCGAGATAAGGAAGAGGTACGGTGCTTCGCCAGCAGAACTCGAGGAACTGAAGAAAGCGGTCAAGAACCAGATGAGGAGGCTGGGTATACTCTCTTCGAAGGTATCTCGAACGATCGACTTGATGGATAGAGGCGCTGTTGAAACAGGGCAGCAGCCCAACTGCCTTGGGGGACCCAGCTTCATCTTCAATAAGATGACGTA
>MEZF01000046.1:0-8381 GCA_001774245.1 Candidatus Bathyarchaeota archaeon RBG_13_52_12 | reverse complement strand
GACCCTTGAGAAGATTGAGAGTAATTACCGAGGACTACTCAAAAATGTCGAGTCCCCAAAGCAGGAGAGGGTAATACAGAACCTGTCCCACGTCTTTACGATAATTAAGGGAGCCTACTACTCAACCGAGAACGTCGCTGATTTCTCAACCAAGATACTCGGGACCATAATGAACCTAGAAGCTGACATGGGGATACCAATGCTTATGGCCACAGACCCAGAAATTAGAGGTTTTTTCAAGCATGGATACGAGGTCCTTCTCACCGAGCCTAACCGTAGCAGTTTCTTACGAAACTCGAACGACGCGGTTGATCTCATCGAGAGTCTGGGATATAAGGCGCAGATAGGTAAGAGGTCAGAGGACTACGTACCATTCTTTCTCGAATGCCAGACACCAAACTGCCATGGCAGCAGGGTGGAATTAAAATATAAGACAGGTCTTGGCTCTACCGCTAGCATCGAAGGAAAATGCCCCAGATGCGAGCAAACTTACAGCTATTCATTCTCCGCTATGAGACCTGACATCGATGAGATCAAGAAGATCGTCACTCCCAGGGTCGAGTCACGACAAGTGATCGTCGACTCGGTTATCCCCATTGTGGCCCACGTGGGCGGTCCAGGTGAGACGAGTTACTATGCCGAGGTGATCCCTGGCGTCTCACGACTCAACATACCATTTCCAGCGTATACACGCTACGCGAGGGTTTTCTATAACACGCCTTGGAATGAGGTTGTGGGAAGAAGCATTAGCTCGAACGAGTACAAGACTCTCTACAGTAGGGAGCTCTTTGACACCCTAGCTGGGTGGGTGGAGGCAAAGAAAACGAATAACACCGGGGGGATCTCTCAAGCGCACGGTGATATCCGAAAAGCAATAGATAAAATTTACACAACCCTGATCAAGGCGAAGGCGGACGCCGAATCCGAGATCGACTCAATCAAACTCAGGCTTGGAGAACCATCGACAAGAGCAGCTCTAATGCAGGAGATGAAGGCGAAGCAAGTGATACTTCAAAAGCTGGATACTTACCTCTCTAACGCCTTCGGTCACTTCTCACCCGAGAAGTACGGGCAAGAGGTCAGCTGGGCCTGGATCGATCTTGCACTAGCCTCCGGTGTGGGGGAGAACGTAGAGATATATAAGAGACTATACGGCGGCTGGACGCCGAATTCAACGGTATTCTACGTCAACCTTTAGTCTTGGAGACCGACTCAAAGGTTTCTATGTACTGATTAACAACCTTATCAGCTGTGTATCTCTCTAGGACTGTCCTTCGCGCTTTCTCACCGAGTATTCTCCTCAGTTTCTTGTCCCTGTAGAGGCGTAGTATCGCCTGGGCTAACTCCTCTGGATGCTTGGGTGGTACGAGTAGTCCGTTCTTACCGTCGTTGATTATTTCGTGAACCCCCCCAACCTTTGTCGCGATCATTGGGAGCGCTGTGCTCATCCCTTCAAGGAGGGTTAGAGGGGCGCTCTCGGTCTCTGAGCATAGTACACCGATGTCGCTACAGCGTAGGAGGTTGGGGATATCGCTCCTGAAACCTGTAAGCGTGACGTTGCTGTGGAGTCCTAGACTTTCTATGAGTTTCTCAACACTGTGTCTATCGGGGCCGTCTCCCACGAGCATTAGTCGAGCCTCTGGCTCTTGTTTAGTCACGATCGACATGGCGTATACGAGGTCGGTCACTCTCTTTACTGGTCGGAAGTTACTAACGTGAACGATTACTCCGCACTTATCGCAATCACGTTCTATAGCCTCACAAGGCGCAGGGGCGAAGACTTGGGTGTCGACAAAGTTTGGGATCACCTTCACCTCACGCTCAAGCCCGAGTCTCTCATAGGCTTCCCTTTGCATAAACTCGGAGACCGCGGTGACAGCATCCGCTCTCTCAACGCTGTGGTTGTTGACTATCTGGTAGCTCGGGTCGCTCCCAAGGATAGTGACGTCGCTTCCGTGCAGCGTCACAACGTACGGGACGCGAGTGATCTCCCTTGCTAGGTATGCTGCCGTCGCATGGGGAATTGCGTAATGGACGTTGAGAACATCAAGCTTTTCCTGAATTGCCACTCTAGCCATCTCTGATCCCAAGGCTACAGTATATGGTGGGTACTTGAATAGGGGATACTCTAGTACGTTGACAAGGTGGATATGGACGTTCTCCTGGTCATTTCCCTGTACAGCGAATGGGCGCTCATACGTTATGAAGTGGACTTCATGGCCTCGCTTTGCGAATTCAACACCTAGGCGAGTTGCTAGGATGCCGCTCCCGCCGACTCCCGGATAACACGTTATGCCTATCCTCATGTAGAGTTACCCCTAACAGATAGGGTGTTGAGAAAGGTGGAATAAAAAGGGTGGGCAGCTATTTAGCGCCCTTCATCCGCTTCTCTACGCCGAGAATGGCTGCAACCTGCCCCTCATGGTGAAGTATTTCACTCACCATGAGCATTAGGTAGAACTCACGGGGCTTCTTCCCCGCCCAAGCCTCGACCTGTTCGGCTAACTTTTCATTCGTCAGCTTGTTGAGGCCAGCGTTGAGTTTTCTATGTCCCTTCTCGAGGTCGGCCATGATCTTCTCCATCTTGTACTTCTCGTTGCCGACGTAGTCTTTCGGCCATGCCTTAGGCGGGTCTTCACCTAGGAACTTGCACATCCCGACGTTCAGATCCTCGCTTAGGTGGGTGAGTATCCACCTGATTGTGTTTGCCTGTGTGCAACTCTTCCAGTCCAGCTGCTCAGGCTTCAGGTTCTTCGTTGCACTTCCGAGCCTGTCGAAGCCGATCTGCGCGAAGTCCTTAATCATCTTCGTCTTTACAGTCATCTAAACCAGAACCCGAGTGTAAAATCTGATTCAGTGTATATATAATACTACGCATTAAGATCGGGTTTTAACCTGCTTAGCAAGTGTTGAGGAAGTTGGGGTCCTTTGCTTTGAAGCGTTTGACCGTTCCTCTTATGTACGCTATTTGGCCCTTGTGGTGGACTAATTCACCTAGGTAAGCAAAGAGGCCGACTTTTCTCTTCTTGGTGCCACCCCAGAGGGATATCTCCTCCTCTAACTGTGCATCTGTTAGTTTTCCCATTAGGTCTAGTACTGTCTTCTTACCTGCTTCGAGATCTGACATGTATCTATCTAAGCTGTAGTGTTTTTCCTTGTAGTCATCGGGCCAGCCGATTGGTTTGTAGTCGGGGTCCCCTTTTATTATCCTGGGGAGGGCAGTGTTGCTAATCCTGCACAGGTGGTTAACGATCCACTCTATGCTGTTTGATTCGTCAGTGGGTTTGTAGTTTGCCTCGTCTTCATCTAGCCCCTTTAAAGCCTCCTCAAGTGAGCTGAAATGGTACTCTGCATACTCCTTCAAGGTCTTAGCCTTTGCTGACAAATCTTTCACCATGGAAGTGTCGGGTTCGGGAAGTTATATTGTTTCTGTCGAATTACTGGGTTCGGGGTACATTTAATCTCTTATCATTGTAACTGGATAGTAGCACCTCTCTTTTTTGGGGGGAGTTTAATTAATTGGTGCAGGGGGTGGGGTTCGAACCCACGGAGGACTAACCATCAGGTCCTGAACCTGACCCCTTTGGCCACTCGGGAACCCCTGCTGAGAAAATGGGTGGCTAATGCTTGAGCGTCGCGACGTGCTGTTTATACTTTTCGGCATCCATCAGCTTCGAGACGTTGGCGTCCCAGTTGCTGGGTTTGACCTTCGCGATCCAACCGTCACCGTAGGGGTCCGAGTTGATCTTCTCTGGACCATCCATGAGAGCCTCGTTGATCTCGACGACTGTGCCGGTAACGGGGCTATAGAAATCTGAAACGGCTTTGACTGACTCAACAGCGCCGATTGCTTCACCCTGGCTGATATTGGCGTCCTTCTTCGGTAGCTCGACATATACTATCTCATGGAGTTGCGATTGGGCGTAGTCACTGATGCCTATAATGACAACGTCGCCACTTGGCTTCGCCCACTCGTGCTCATTAGTGTAGTAGCATCCAAGATCATATCTTATCTCGTTGGTCATGCTTTAACCCTCTTCCAACCGTACTTGGAGTCATCATAGAAGGGGTGGTGCTTAACTATCTTTCCCTTCACCATATTGGATCTGATCTTAACTTGGACCTCTTTCCCGGGTTCCTTGTATTCGGGAGGAAGGTAGGCTAAGGCGATGCTCGCGTCGAGTATTGGGGCGACGCCTCCGCTGGTCACTACGCCGATCTTCTTATCACCGTCGTAGACCTCGTAGCCGTGGCGTGGTATGCCACGCTCTGTCATCATTATACCGAGGAGAGTACGCGTGATTCCTTTCTCGATAATGCCCTCGATTGCCTTCTTGCCATTGAAGTATGGCTTCTTCATCTTCACAACCCACTTGAGGCCCGCTTCGACTGGATTGGTGGTCTCGTCGATGTCATTGCCGTAGAGCCATAGACCTGCTTCTAGGCGGAGGCTGTCTCTCGAGCCGAGTCCACAGGGCTTGGCACCCGCCGCTACCAGGTCATACCATATCTTGAGAGACTTAGTGGGTTCGGCAACAGGGTCGTCAAGAATGAATACCTCGAAACCGTCTTCGCCTGTGTAACCGGTCCGGGCTGCGAGACAATCGAATCCACTCACCTTGAGGGGGGCGATATGGAACCTCTCTATAGTGTTTGGATCTGTGGCGCTTATCTTTGCTAGGACCTCTGTTGCTTTAGGTCCTTGGACTGCGATCATACCAATCTTGTCGCTCATGTCTGAGAGCTTGACGTTGAAACCTTTCGTGTTCTTTTGCAACCAAGCGAAGTCTTTGGCGCGGTTGCCTGCATTATAAACGACTAGGAAACTTTCAGGGCTACGTCGGTAGACTATGAGGTCATCGACAATGCCGCCATCTGGTTTGCACATGACGCCGTATACACCCTTGCCATCCGTGAGGGCGCCAACATCATTGGAGTCCACGTAGTCTAGAAATTTCTCAATTTCTGGTCCTTCAGCGAATACCCTTCCCATGTGACTCGTGTCGAATATACCGCACGCTTCCCGGACGGATTTGTGCTCGGGGATAATGCCTTCGTACCAGACGGGCATCGCGAAACCGCCGAAGTCAACGACGTTTCCATGCTCAACGTGGTAACGATAAATGTGTGTCTTCCTGAGGTCCAAACCTTATTACCGTTTAGATATGCACGGGGTGGGTGGTTAAAACCCTATCTGGGTTGGCTGGTTATTTGGTGTTATAGGGGTGGACCTCGACGCCCTCCGTCGAGAATTTTAGCTCCTTCTTGCACTTGGGGCACTTTCCCTCGTACTTCTTTATGACGTCCTGTGGGGATTTGAGGAGCTCGCCCTCGTAGAGTACTTCCTTGCATGATCTGCAGACTATCTTTTGAGGCAAAGCGTCACCGTCTAGAGAAGCTCCAAGCCGAGGACTTATAAACATCATCATCGGTTCGCGCACGAATTGGCTATAATGCCATAAATTGAATCCGAGATAATTCATTAAGATTCAGCTTTACCATGTTATCCTATATAGCACAACTCTGGAAAGAGTTGGGGATTCTTATATGATTTTTTAACATTCCATATCCCACCATCGATTGATAAACGCGTTTTAGGTCTAACCTGTGAAAAGAAGCGCGCGCGAATTTATTTCCTGGGAAACCTCTTCCTAAAAGGATATATTTGTACTGACCGCATCATTTCCGGAAGTGTCGAGGATGGCATCAACCGCTGGCAAGGCAAGAGACGCATCAAGGATACATAGGAGCAAACAACTTGAGACAATCTCTAGGTATGCGGGAGTTCTGATGGTGATTTTCATAGTTTTCATTCTCGGCGGAGGCGTATACGATATTATCGAGTCTCCTCCAGCTTCGTTGCAGACATCTTCTGGCGCATTAACCTCAATCAGCCCATACGCTGGGGAGCAGACCATAAACGAGAGCATAGTTGCTATGCTTCTCTATGGTTGCTGCTTTGTGGGTTTATTCTTGGTGGGGATAAGTACCCACGTGCTTTACGATAAATCGAAGGCGAATATCAGTCTAATGATTGGTCTAGGTCTCGCTCTCGTTGGCTTCACGGGAGCATACGTTGTTATATTGTTGAAGGGTTAACGCTTGCGGGTAGCCTATTTAGAAAATCAGGATTTAGACGCCTCTAACCCATCATCGAATAATTATCAATAACAAGTTGAACACGTAACCCACAAATACAGCTTAACTTGTGGAGGCTACAAACTCCCACCTTAGCGATGGAAAACCTTATGCAAACCCGGCTGAGGCAACGACACACTCACTCAACATAGCCCTTGATACACTTAACCAGAGCATTAAAACCCAAC
This sequence comes from Candidatus Bathyarchaeota archaeon RBG_13_52_12, assembly GCA_001774245.1. Classification (GTDB taxonomy): domain Archaea; phylum Thermoproteota; class Bathyarchaeia; order TCS64; family TCS64; genus UBA8941. The sequence goes on along the minus strand of MEZF01000046.1, from coordinate 2,055 downwards.
CTAACTGCTGACACAGAGACGGCCAGCCTAGCGCGCGATCTTTATAGAAATTACTGCTTTGTGGAGTAATAGGAATTTTTAGATAAATAAGGGCGCATTTTAAGGGCATGGGCTGGAAAGAGACCGATGAGAAGCTCATCAAACGAGGAGAACTCATCCTAAACCCAGAATTCCTCCGAAACCGGAAAAAAGAACTCAAAACCATGAACACCCACAAAAGAGGACCCCACTACAGAATGGCGAACAGCTACATACAGCTCCTCTCAGCCGTCCGGTACCTCTACCAGATGCCCTACAGACAGCTCGAAGGATTCACACATAGCCTACACACCCTCGTACCCGCCCTACCAACCGGAGACTACTCAGGACTCAGAAGACGCATCCTCAGCCTACCCGTCGACCCTTACCGTGACCTCAAGGAGACGAATGAGCCGGTCTCCATCGCCGTCGACTCCACGGGGATAAAGGTTCAGAAAGCCGGTGGCTGGATCGAGAGAAAACACGGAAAGAAGAAACGCTACGTGAAGCTGCACTTCGCCGTAAACACGGAGACACACGAGGTCGTTGCGATGGAGGTCTCCACCGACGATATGCACGACGTGAGGGCGCTGCCGGGGCTGGTTGAGGGAGCCGAGAGATACGTGCGTGTGGCCAAGGTCATCGGGGACGGCGCCTACGACTCGGGGATGGTCTACGATCTCCTGGAGGCGAAGGGCATCGAGCCTGTCATCAAGCCTCGGAGGAACGCCAGGCTGGATGCTGGGCCTCCGGCTCGGAGGAGAGCTGTGTCTCAGGTCAGGGAGCTGGGGTACGATGCTTGGGCCCGGATCACCGGTTATGGGAGACGGTGGGCTGTGGAGACCTCTTACTCGACGTTTAAGCGGTTGTTTGGGGAGCTTAGCCTCGCTAGGAGCTGTGAGAACATCGTCCGGGAGCTGATGGGTAAGGTGGCTCTCTATAATATGCTGGTGAACATGTGAGGGGTAGACGGGTGGAGTGGAGAAGGGTGAGGGGGAACAGGCACTAACCCCTATAAATTAATCCACAAAGCAGAAATTACCTTTTTAAATAAGTTTTTAGTTTAATATGAAAAGGTCTTATGAGCATTAGTATGTTCATAGTTACTGTGGTTTAGTTGAAGCGTATCGGATTCATCGGGCTAGGTCTCATGGGTAGTGGAATGTCCATGAACATCCTCAAGGCGGGGTTCCCCCTGACTGTTTGGAACCGGACAGTGTCAAGAACTGAGCCTCTCGCCAAGGCTGGAGCCAAGGTGGCGAAATCACCTAAAGAAGTCGCTGAGAAGAGTGACATCGTCATCGACATGGTTACTGATTCAAAGGACGTCGAAGAGGTTCTTCTTGGACCTAATGGAGTCATCAACGGAGTGAAGCCAGGTACAATTGTCATCGATATGAGCACTATTAGCCCAATTAAGACGAGGGAGATGGCGTCTAGGTTCGTGGAGAGAGGGATCAAGATGCTCGACGCCCCAGTCAGTGGTGGGGATATAGGAGCCCGGAACGGGACGCTAAGCATTATGGTTGGCGGCGATAAAGATGCGTTCGATGAAGCTATTCCCGTGTTTCAGGCAATGGGGAAAACAATAACACATATCGGTGGGAACGGAGACGGCCAGATCTGCAAGGCTGTCAATCAGATACTCGTCGGGATGAACATGCTCGGCGTTGCTGAGGCGCTCGTCTTCGCGAAGAAGGCAGGGGTCGACGTAAAAAAAGTGCATACGGCGGTCGCTGGGGGAGCGGCCGGAAGCTGGCAGCTCACAAACAATGGGGCGAAGTTGCTAGTAGGTGACCATGAACCAGGTTTTAAGGTGAAGGACTATCTCAAAGATCTCCGAATAATCATGGAGACTAGTGATAGCATCAAGATGCCCCTCTTAGGGACATCGATAGTGCAGCAGATGTTCAAGAACCTTGACGCGGAGGGGTTGAGAGATAAGGGCACGCAGGTTGTCGTTGTCGTCGTGGAGAAACTAGCTAAAGAGAAACTCGCTTAACCCCCCTCTTTTCATTTCGTTTGAATTCTTGGCTT
>MEZF01000045.1:31563-33237 GCA_001774245.1 Candidatus Bathyarchaeota archaeon RBG_13_52_12 | reverse complement strand
ACTTACGAAGAAGATGTCGGGTAAGAAGCTGCCCCAGGGTAAGATCATTGCCTCCGAGGGGGAGATCGGCGTACAGGCTGACACCCTGATGCCTGGGCTCTACTGGCGCTTCCCGATAATCTGGAGGATATCCAAGAGTAAGGTCACCCAGATCCCGCATGGAAGCGTCGGCATAGTCGAGTCTATTGATGGCCAGCCACTCCAGAAGGGTAGATTACTCGCGGACGACATTGAATGCAACTCGTTCCAGGATGCCTCAGCCTTCCTCAAGAACGGCGGGAGGAAGGGGCCACAGGTCGCCATACTGCTTCCAGGAACTTACCGCATAAACACAGCGGTTTTCAAGATCGAGCACGCTCCGGCACTCGAGGTGCCGAAGGAGATAGTGGGGGTCGTCGTAGCTATGGATGGCACACCTCTACCATCCGGCTACATTGTTGCACCCGAGCCCCAGGGTGACCACAAGCACTTCCAGGACGGCCAAACCTTCATCAGCTCAGGTGGCTACAGGGGGCCTCAACTTGAGACCCTCCAACCGGGTGAATATTACATAAATAAGAGGCTATTCGAGGTCACCTTATACTCTGTGATGATCGTTCCGCCGGGGTACGTTGCTGTCATTATTTCAAGTGTCGGCAAAGAACTTGCAAGATCCCCAGTGGCCCCCGAAGTATCAACGAAACCTAACCTCAACCAGCCCATTCACGAGGCTATCGAGTCTCTGCTGATTACGGACAGGAACCAGCGTGGGATATTCAGGGACCCCATAGCCCCGGGCACATACAACCTCAACCAAATAGCCTATAAGGCAGAGTTAGTCCCGACAAGTGCCATCACAATTGACTGGGCCTCCTCTCAGGGTCCTGCTGAAACGAAGATCATAGGCAAGGAGAGGCCTGAGGTTGGCCAGAGCGCCAAGATAACAGAGTTCTTCAAGTTCAGTCAGCTACGAGTAACCTCGAAGGACGGCTTCCAGCTCGACGTCGACGTCAGGCTCATAATTCGCATCCCGCCACCGAATGCTCCGTTCGTCATCGCCCGCTTCGGTACAGTCTCTAATCTCATCGAGCAGGTCGCTCACCCCCTCATCGACAGCTCCTTCCGAAACGAGGCGGGAAAGAAGGCCGCGATGGAGTTCGTCCACAGCCGCACAGAGCTACAGCTACAGGCACTAGAGAAGGCACGGGAGGAATTCTCAAAGTACCACGTCGAGGTCCAGGGGCTACTCATCGCCTACATCAGCGTTGACACCCAGCTGCTGGAGACCCAGACGAAGAAGGAGATCGCTGTCCAGCAGCAGAAGCAGTATGAGCAGGAGGCCCTCGCCCAGGAGCAGCGCATCGCTGTCGCTGAGAAAACGGCGCGCGCCAACCAGCAGGAGAACGTCATCGCTGCGAAGCTTTCCATCGAGATAGCCGCGGACAAGGCTGAGGCGGCGCGCCGCGAGGCGGAAGGTATACGAGACGCCACGATGACGAAAGCCGACGGTACTTCGTACGAGAATGAGCGCGTTGGAGCCGGCCTAGCAGCTGCCTACAAGGCGCAGACCGAGGTACTCGGACAGCAAAACATTGCCGCCTTAAAGCTATTCGAGGAAATAGCGAACGGCAAGATAGTGATTACCCCTGAGGTCCTCGTCACGGGGGGTGGACAGGAGTCGGGGAACATTCTCAA
>MEZF01000045.1:31266-31460 GCA_001774245.1 Candidatus Bathyarchaeota archaeon RBG_13_52_12 | reverse complement strand
CGAGTGCCTCCTCCCTCGCCGCAGCGCCGTTCTTAGGCTTCGTATGGGGCTTCTTGAGCGCTGAGCTGCTCACCCAGTTCATAAGCGCCCAGACATGTATGGCAAGCTCCTCGATGCTCATCGTGTCCTCGGCAGGACGGTAGGCGTAGTCCTCAGTCCTCAGCCCCTCAGTCGCCCAGTAAAACCTGAAGCCG
>MEZF01000045.1:29483-31131 GCA_001774245.1 Candidatus Bathyarchaeota archaeon RBG_13_52_12 | reverse complement strand
TAAAACTTGGATCTAGATGCACCAGCGAAGAATCGATAGGGCGTATGTCTTCGCTGCCATTTCGAGGTTCTCGACGCTTACCGACTCGTCGGTGGAGTGTGCCTCCCGCAGCTCGCCTGGACCGAAGATAATCGTCGGGGTGGCCGCGAGGTTTACGAGCAGACGCATATCGCTGCTGTAAGTTTTTCCCTCGACGCGTGGGAGAGAACCAGACACATCCTTGTACGCTGTTTTCACTGTCTCCATGATCGGGTGATCGGCAGGTATCTTAGCTGGGTCGAATCTGTAGCCATTCCAGTCGACCTTCGGCTGGTGTCCCTTGAGCCATGGGTCTGCGTCTGCCGCCTTCCTCATGGCGGCCTCTAGCTCCCTCTTCACCTGGTCGCAGGTCTCGTCTGTGTGGACGCCGACGCGTCCTTCGAAGTAGAGATCTTCGGGGACCGTCCCCGGCCACTCCCCGCCCACGATCTTTCCTATGCTGAGGGGGGAAGGTATATCGAAGCTGGCATATAACGGATCCTTGATCCGGACGTTTCTATCAGCCTCGAGCCCCTTCAAGGCTTCATAGAGGAGGAGGAACTTGTCAATGGCGCTGACGCCGTCGGTGCGGAGGCTCGCGTGAGCCGCCTTGCCACGCACGGTGACCCTGAAAGCCATTACACCGGCGTGTGCGGGAACAGCACTCAGCTCACTCGGCTCAGGCACTATCGCCGCGTCGGCCCTGTAGCCTCTGAGGACCGCGTCGAGCGCCCCGACGCCGCCGTCCTCCTCCCCTATTACTGTCTCCAGCATCACCCTGCCCTTCAGCGGGACGCCGGAGTCGACGATCGCCTTGACGGCGAAGAGGGCCGAGACTATGCCGCCCTTCATGTCGGAAGAGCCCCGCCCATAGACCCGCCCCTCCTCCACCGTTCCCTTCCACGGAGGGTACTTCCACTTCGACTCGTCGCCTGGGGAGACGACGTCTATATGCCCGTTGATTAGCAGGCTCCTCCCCTTACTCCTGCCGTAGCTTCCCACGACGCCAATCCCAGCCTTACGCTGTATGGGCATGCTGAAGGCAGGGTGACTTCGGAGCATATCGAAATCTAAGTCCCACGTCTCTACCGCAAGGCCGAGTTCCACCATCTTAGCAGCGACGTTTCTCTGTGCGGCGGACTCGTGACCGCCCACGCTCGGGATTGAAATCAACTCACAAAGGTATTCGACGAGGCTGTCGAGGTCGATCTCGTCGAGCACCCGCTTCTCAGCGACAATCATAGGCTTACAGAGGAGATGCATCGGAGCGAGATTAGAGCGTTGTCTACCGGGGAAGCGTTTAATCCGCGACCAGTGCCCATAGCAGAGTAAGGTGCAAACGATGCGAGCAGTAGTCAAGCGCAAGCCGGAGCCCGGTGTCGAGTTCTCCGAAGTCCCGAAGCCGAAGATCAACCCTGACGAGGTATTGATCGAGGTAAAAGCCGCTGCGATCTGCGGGAGCGACCTCGGTATCTATGACTACACTCCCGCCTACTCGAAGATGAGGCTCCCAGTCGTCATGGGCCACGAGTTCTCGGGTAGGATCGCGGAGGCTGGGTTGCAAGTGAAAGGTTACGTCGTCGGCGACAGGGTCCTTGCTGAGTCGGTTAAGTCCTGCGGCACTTGCGCC
>MEZF01000045.1:29287-29371 GCA_001774245.1 Candidatus Bathyarchaeota archaeon RBG_13_52_12 | reverse complement strand
GGAGCGTTTCAAGATCGCAGAGAGGCTCGGGCTGGAGACCATGAACGTGGAGAAGGAGGACCTAGCTAAGCTCGTTTGGGAGAA
>MEZF01000045.1:29139-29263 GCA_001774245.1 Candidatus Bathyarchaeota archaeon RBG_13_52_12 | reverse complement strand
CGCCTTCGTCGCCACGGGGGCGCCTTCCGCCGTCGCCCAGGCCACACAAATAGTGAAGAAGCGAGGCCAGGTCACCGTGATAGGCATCTTTGGTAAGCCTGTTGAGGTTCCCATGACCCAGGTC
>MEZF01000045.1:26520-29101 GCA_001774245.1 Candidatus Bathyarchaeota archaeon RBG_13_52_12 | reverse complement strand
GAAGCCGGAGAACTTTGACCATTCAATAAGGCTGGCGAAGAGCGGGGCGGTCAAGGTTGAGGAGCTTATCACCCACCGACTCCCATTCGATAAGGCGAAGGAGGCCTTCGAGGCCGCGAAAAGCCGCGTCGGATGCAAAGTCGAGTTCATACCCTAGCCTCAATGCGAGCATCAGTCTTTGGAAAACCTTTATAATTACAGAAGTGATGTAGGCAGGGTGCATCAGGCAACCTAAGCCGATGAATAGGTTGAATCAGCGATGAATACAAGGACAGTCATAGACGCCGACGGCCTCGTTCTTGGTAGGATGGCCAGCGTCGTCGCCAAGAGGCTACTAGCCGGCGAAACCATAGAGCTAGTGAATGCCCAAAAAATCGTCATCTCCGGCAACAAGGCGAATCTAGTCAAGGAGTGGAAGGAGTTCATCAAGGTCGGAGGCTTCGGCAAGGGCCCCGTCCACCACAGAAGGCCCCACGAGATCGTCCGCCGAACCGTTCGCGGAATGCTCCCCTACAGGATACCGAAGGGCGCCGCAGCATACAAGAGACTACACGTCCACATCGGTGTCCCCGAGGAGCTTGAGAAGGCGGAAAAACAGAGCCTTCCCGATTGTCACGGCAGCAAACTCCACCACAGGTCAGTCACCGTCGGTGAACTCGCCGAGAGCATCGGCTGGAACAAGAAGGGAGTAGAGTAAATTGTCAACGCCAGTAACGAAGAAGAAGCCGATCCTCTCAACCGGCAAGCGCAAAACCGCTAAGGCCCGCGTCGCCGTCGTAGAAGGTAAGGGAAGAGTCAGGATCAACAACGTACCAGTGCACCTCCACGAGCCAGCCATGGCCCGGGAGATGATAATGGAGCCTATACTCATCGCGGGTGAAGTCGCCAACAAAGTCGACGTCAGTATAGTCGTCGCAGGCGGCGGCCGACTCAGTCAGGCTGAAGCCGCGCGAATGGGACTGGCCCAGGGACTCGTCAAATACACGAAGAGCAAGAGGCTTAAGAGCACATTCCTCGAGCACGACCGCACAATGCTCAGCGGCGACGCTCGCAGGAAGGAGCCGAAAAAATTTGGTGGCCCAGGCGCACGCAGGCGCAAGCAGAAAAGCTACAGGTGACCCTCGATGTCCCGCTTCATCTCACCAATGGTCTTCCGACCCGAAACCGTAAGGGAGGGCAAGGGCTTCAGCATCGCCGAGATACAGTCAGCTGGCCTGAACCCAGGCGAGGCCAAGATCTTCGGCATCCCAGTCGACCTCCGCAGGAAGTCGATACACGAGGAGAACGTCGAGATCTTAAAGGAGTTCGTAGCCTCCGCCAAGGAGAACGGGGTTAAAGTCCCTAAGCCCAAGCAATCTTCCAAGGGCCAGAGGGGTAGGGCCGCTCGCAGCTTAACCAAGGCGGGCCGGAAGGTCAGAGGCCTCGTGAGGAGCGCCCACAAGAACTAACAAAACTGAATTATAATCCGTGTATTTTAGAAACTAGATAATAAACGTAGACCAAACTAGGTATTAGATGGGCAAAATTGAAAAAAAGCCCAATGATTGGCTCCTACCTTTACTTGACGGTCTTGAGGACCTTCTCGATTCTGTCGAGAGCCTCGCCTAGTATAGCCTCGCTCGTCGCGATTGTCATCCTGAGGTGCATTTCACCTTCAGGGCCAAACTCGGTGCCCGTGCCGAGGCCGACCTTCGCCTTCTCCTGGATGAGCTTGTACAACTCCTCATGGGTCATCTTCACGTTGAACTTGGGGAACATCAGGTAAGTGCCCTGTAGCTCGGGTACAGTGCACCCCATCTCCGTAAACCGCTTAGTGGCGATTCCCCTGACCTTCGTTAGTTGGTTCATTATGTCCCTGATCCAATATTCGCCATGCCTATCGAGGGCGGCTATTGAAGCGGCGATGCCGAGGGTCGAGGTTCCGCGTAGAACACCCTTAGCGTGCTTCTTGAGCCCCTCCATGGTCTTGGGGGTCGCCGTTAGGTATCCACACTGTAGACCGGGTAGACCCCAGGTCTTGCTTATTCCCCAGCTCGTGACCGTGAGGTCGGCGACCTCAGGGCTGAGAGTCGCGAGGCTGACGTGCTTTCTACCGTCGAATACTATGTCATCCCAGAGCTCGTCGACCATAATGTTGATCTTGTTGTCGACAGCGATGTCGGCGATGCCCTTGAGTTCCTCCTTGGTCATCACGCGGCCGGAGGGGTTATGGGGGTTGCAAACGAAGATGAGTTTGGTTTTTTTGTTTACCGCCTTCTTCAAACTCTCGATGTTGAACTTGTAGCCATCCTCCTCATGGATCTTCCAGTAGGTAGGCTTCATATTGCAGGTCTCGACCGCGACGAAGAATGGGAAGTACATGGGGTCGGTGACGACGATCTCGTCGCCCGGTTTGGCTCCGCTGTTCTGAATGGACAGCCACATCGCTGGGATGACTCCCTGGGTGATGTAGATGTCGTCCTTGGTGATCTTGAAACCATTCTTCTTGTTGACTCTCTCCGCCATGACCTCTCTGGCATTGACGTCGGTGTTGTAGAGCAAATCCTCGTCTTGGACAGCGTTTATGAGCGCCTTCTTGATG
>MEZF01000045.1:24711-26499 GCA_001774245.1 Candidatus Bathyarchaeota archaeon RBG_13_52_12 | reverse complement strand
AACCATATAAGAGTAATGGCAAACGCTTACGGGAGAACGGCGATGAAGATACTCCTCTACTTTGACTGGGCGGGGAGCAGGAAGGAGCTGAAGGAGCAAGACAAGCGTATACAGAAGTCCTGCGAGGAAACAAACGTCCAGTACCTCGGCATCCACGGCAATATGAACCAGAAGTGGAACTATTGCTGGCTATTCGACGCCAGTAGCTTCGACCACTTCACGGAGATGACGGCCAAGGTCCCGAGGCCTCCACAAATTACCCACTACGTAACAGAGCTATTGATCCCCGTAATGCTCCCTGATGAGCATCCCAACCTATAGGCAAGACGGTCTAGAATCGTCCAACATTTAGTTGCTTTCTGAGGTTACCTTTGCGCCCTCGCGGTCGATTCCGCTCACGATGGCCTCGTACCCCGGGAACGAGGACTCCAACAACTTCGCAACCTCCTCGGCCCTCTCCTTCTCTATGACGCTGAAGCCGACCTCGCCAAACATGGCCATCGTGAAGGGGTAGCCCGCGGGGTCCATCTTGTCAAACAGTGCCCTGAGCTTAGGAGTTACCAAACCGACGTGTTCGGTGAATCGGCGGCTCAGACGCATGAACCTCTCCGGCGTGGGGTTCCGCTGTAGCTCGCTGACGAATTTTCCACCTATCTCGTTGATCTTCGCCCTTAGAGCGGGGTCAGTGAGCGCCTCCTTCGTTGGGATGGGGCCAAAGTGGAGGTAAACGACACGGAGCCCACTTGGATCGGGGTAAGATATCGCCTCGCCTATACCCGGTGCTCCCGGTTTAATCAGAACACCGAAGCCCCCACGCACCGCGGCGAATACACTGCCGAGGCCGGTTTTACACTCGATCTCCGCTGCGTGTGCAAGTTGTGCCGCCTCTAACCCCTTGAAATGGGCACCTGTCACCTCGTTTAGGGCAAGCGAAAGGCTCAAGGCCCCCCCGCCGCTGCTGCCGAAGCCCGCGACGACGGGGGTCTCTACCCAGTGCTCAACATTTATCTCCTGGGGGCTGATGCGGCCGGAAAACCTACGCAGGACGTTCTCGGAGACGAATGCGCCCTTGGTGTCGATGCCATTGATCTTTACGGACCAGCTCATCGCCTCCGCGTCTCTGACAGTTACAGTGGTGTAGACGCCGAGATCGAGACTAACCCCCGAACCCCTTGCCCCCTTCAGGAGCGGATCGGATGACTGATCGCATATCTGGAAGAGTCCCGTCAAGTGCCCTGGGGCGTAGGCAGATGCTGTGCCCATGGCGAATCGCGTCTGGGGTGTGGCTTGACCGGGATAAGTTTTACGATGCGGGTTCAAGAAAGCCCGTGGCTTCAGTTATGGGTAGTTCACTACTTGAGGGAATTGTAGTTGAAGGGACTTTTGGGGTCGGCGACAGGGGCCTTGACGTCGAAGAGATCAGTATATTTGAGTCCTGAGCCCGTGTTGTATAGGACGACTCGCTCGCTTCTGTCGACCTCTCCAGCCTCAACCATCTTCCTCAAAGCGGAGATGGTTGCTGCCCCCTCGGGGCATGCAAAAATGCCCTCGAGGCGGCTGATGAGGCGGACGTCTGTCATGAGCTCCTCGTCGCTTACAGCGATTGCCGATCCCTTGCTCTCCTTCACAGCCTTGAGTATCAGGAAATCGCCAAGGGCCTTCGGGACACGTAGCCCTGCGGCTACGGTGTTAGCTCCCTCGAAGAATTGGCTCTCCTCCTTCCCCTCCCTATAGGCCTTAACGATGGGACTGCAGCCCTCAGCTTGTACGCTGACCATCCTCGGGCGC
>MEZF01000045.1:24560-24694 GCA_001774245.1 Candidatus Bathyarchaeota archaeon RBG_13_52_12 | reverse complement strand
CATCTGCTCAAGCTCGTCGAATACCTTCCACATGCCGATTATGCCGGTGCCACCGCCCGTAGGGTAGATGATAACGTCGGGGAGCTTCCAATCGAGTTGCTCCGCCACCTCGAGCCCCATAGTCTTCTTTCCCT
>MEZF01000045.1:24255-24368 GCA_001774245.1 Candidatus Bathyarchaeota archaeon RBG_13_52_12 | reverse complement strand
GGTGTGAGGGGTGTCCAGCCCTCCCCGAGGGTGACTATGTTCTCGCTCCTCCGGACTGGGAGTATCTCTCTATACCTCCACATCGATGAGACCCTGCCCACAAGCTCTCGCTT
>MEZF01000045.1:24068-24173 GCA_001774245.1 Candidatus Bathyarchaeota archaeon RBG_13_52_12 | reverse complement strand
TCAGCGTCGTAGCGTTCTCCGCACTTCGAGCACTGCAAATGTGTTAACTGGCTCATGGGCGTAACCTTGGGTGACCTATTCCTCGGTGGGTGTTAAGGGTAACGT
>MEZF01000045.1:21984-24051 GCA_001774245.1 Candidatus Bathyarchaeota archaeon RBG_13_52_12 | reverse complement strand
AGTTTTTATTTTCACAAACCTTTTATTTAGTGCTAGGCTTCTATCCCCCTACATACTATTTGGAGATTGGTATCATGGGGTATTGCTTTATCATGGCCGCCGAGTGGAGGGTGGCGTAGATGGGGTATTGTTTTATTCAGTAACTCTACCCAGACGAAGGATTCACATCGAGTAAATTGGATCAGTTCCCTCGGACAGGACTCTGCCACGACTTGGCTGGGTTCCCGATTCGGATTGTTTGAGGCGTCCACTTATGGTTGAGATGGCGGGCACGAAGGCTTTCGTCAAGTCTCTCGAGTTGGAAGGCGTCAAGCACCTCTTCGGGCTCCCGGGCGGGGTCGTCATTCCGCTCTGCGACGAGATACTGAACGGAGACTTTAGGTTCATTTTAGCCCGACACGAGCAAGGAGCCGCACACATGGCGGACGGATACGCTCGCGCCACTGGTGGCGTTGGGGTCTGTCTTGCAACCTCCGGGCCTGGTGCGGCAAACCTAGTCACCGGAGTGGCAACGGCTAACATTGACTCTAGCGCCATCGTAGCCTTCACAGGTCAGGTTACTCGCGCCGTGATAGGCACCGACGCCTTCCAAGAGGTCGACATCATTGGCTGCAGCGCCTCCGTGACTAAGTACAACATGCAGGTCAGGAAGGCTTCTGAGATACCCCGCGCAGTTAAAGCGGCGTTCCAGATCGCCTCAACGGGGAGAAAGGGCGCAGTCCTTGTGGACCTCCCGAAGGACGTCACCACTGACGTTGAAGACATGACCTTCCCCGAGACAATAAAGCTTAGGGGGTACCATCCAAACTACCAGCCCGATCCGAGGGAGGTTGAGTGGGCGGCGACGCTTCTCGCCAAGGCAAAGAAGCCGGTCGTAGTAGCGGGTGGTGGCGTCATTAACTCTGGGTCGACTCAAGAGCTAGTCGCCATCAGCGAATATCTGATGGCGCCGACGGCGACGACCCTCATGGGTAAGGGCGCGTTTCCCGCGGATCATCCCCTCAGCCTAGGCTTATGCGGGATGCACGGCACGCAGGCAGCAAATAACATAGTTCCCGAGGCCGACGTTCTCCTCATTGTAGGGGCGAGGCTCAGCGACAGGACGACTGGCGACGTGAAGAGCTTTGCCCCCAACGCAAAGATCATCCACCTCGACATCGACAGGAGCGAGATAGACAAGAACGTTGAGACCGTAACGCGCGTCGTCGGAGATGCTAGCCTAGCATTACGCGGGCTCCTATACAACGTTAGCAAGCTCCGTGCGGGTGGCGACTTAGGTAACCAGTGGGGGAAGAAGGTGGCTGAGTTTAGGCATCAAGTAAACGGAAACGGTAACAGTCACAAGGAGGGCTACCTTAGGGCCCCCGACGTCGTCAGGATGCTCCGAAATGTCCTCCCACGCGAGGCTATAGTAACTACAGAGGTGGGCCAGTGCCAGATGTGGGCTGCACTCCACTACGACGCCTATGACCCGCGGACGTTCTTCACGAGTGGAGGCTTGGGCACGATGGGTTGGGGATTCCCCGCGGCTATCGGTGTGAAGGCGGCGAAACCGGATGTCCCAGTGGTTGATATAGCCGGCGACGGCAGCTTCGGCATGACGGAGAACAGCATGGCGACGAGCGTCGAGGAGAAGCTCCCCGTAGTCGTTGTGGTGCTGAATAACCAGATGCTAGGCATGGTGGCCCAGTGGCAGCGCCTCTTCTTCGACCACCGCTATTCAGCGGTGAAGTTGAGGGGGAACCCAGATATGGTGAAGCTCGCCGAGGCCTACGGCGCCGAGGGTGTCAGGGTCGACTCCTTGGGGGCATTCGAGGCAGCTGTCAGACGGGCGATCAAGAGCGACGTCTCCACAGTCATCGATGTCCCCATCGACCCTGAGGAGAACGTATACCCGATCGTTCCACCCGGCGCGGGGCTCAAGGATGCGCTTTTGGAGGCATAGACATGAGCGAGATGCACGTAGTCGCTTTCCTCGTTGAGAACAGGCCAGGGGTGCTCTTCAATATAAGTAACCTGTTCCGGCGGAAGAACTTCAACATCCACAGCATCACCGCTGGGACAGTC
>MEZF01000045.1:15908-21838 GCA_001774245.1 Candidatus Bathyarchaeota archaeon RBG_13_52_12 | reverse complement strand
GCTTGTGAAGCTGACGACGACCGACCCGATGGCTCGGGAGGAAGCCCTTAAACTGGTGAACGACTACCACGGACTGATCCTGAACATCGAGTCGGACAACCTTATAGCCGAGGTCACGGGTGAGTCTGAGGAGATAGACGCATTCCTCGAGGCCGTCAAGCCCATAGGGGTGGAGGAAGTGTCGAGGACGGGAGTCACCGCCATCGAGAAGGGGCGGCTCAGGTTAGAGAAGGGTGAATATTGATGGTGAAGGTTTACCACGAGAAGGACATAGACGACAAGGTTCTGAAGGGGAAGACCGTGGCCGTCATAGGCTACGGCAGCCAAGGGAGAGCGCAGGCTCTCAACATGAGAGACAGTGGGGTCAACGTCGTTGTAGGTCTACGCCCCGGCGGTAAGAGCTGGAAGCAGGCTCAGATGGACGGGGTCAAAGTGACTACGGTCCTCGAGGCCGCGCAGGCTGGGGACATAGTCATAATGCTAGTCCCCGACATGGCGCAGCCCACTGTCTGGAAGGAGGAGGTCGCCCTCGCAATGAAGAAAGGGAAGACCCTCCAATTCGCCCATGGCTTCAACATCCTCTACGGCGCTATCAAGCCGCCTAAGGACGTCGACGTTATCATGGTCGCCCCCAAGAGCCCGGGTGCGGAGCTCCGCCGCCAGTATGAGGCGGGCTTCGGGGTACCCTCCCTCGTATCCGTCCACCAAGACGCTTCTGGGAAGGCACTACATACCGCTCTCGCCCTAGCTAATGCGCTCGGCAGCGGCAAAGCCGGCATTCTTGAGACATCCTTTAAAGATGAGACCGAGGAGGACCTCTTCGGCGAGCAGACTGTCCTATGCGGCGGAGCCGATCAGCTGATCCGCAGGGGTTTCAAGGTTCTCGTCGAGGCAGGTTACCCACCGGAGTTAGCTTACTTTGAGGTCTGCAACGAGTTGAAGCTTATCGTAGATTTAATCTACAAGGCAGGGATCGGCGGGATGTACCGCGCCGTCTCGGACACCGCAAAGTGGGGGGGCCTCACAGTCGGCCCCCTAATCATTGACGACCGAGTCGAGGAGAATATGAGGAAAGTGTTGAAGGACGTCCAGAGCGGCAAGTTTGCTAAGGAGTGGATGGCAGAGTACAAGGATGGCTCGAAACACTTCAAAGCCCTCATGGATGAGGTCGACGCCCTCGAGATCGAGAAGGTCGGTAAGCAGATCAGAAAGATGAGCGGGCTCGAGAAGTAAACTCCATTTTTCCGAAAAAGGGCGTGCTTTATCCGCTTACTGGCAGCTTACCAGTTATTATACCTCATCAAGGTTTTGGTGTTATCTATGCCTGAGAAGGGTCTCCACGCTGAGTTGAAGGAGTGGCTGAGGAGACCCGGCGACGTCATCGAGGGGCTTGTATGGGGTTACAAGGCTGACCTGATCCGTGGCGACCTCTTAATAGAGATTCAAACGGGTAATTTTCAACAGATTAGGGCAAAGCTGGCGAGGCTACTGAAGGGGTATCGTGTCCGGCTCGTTTTCCCCGTGCCAGAGAGAAAATGGGTGATAAGGGAGGTCGGGGGGAGGAGGCAGCGCCGTGTTTCGCCCCATGCCGGCCGCGTCGAGGAGGTGTTTAATGAGCTCGTGTATTGCCCGACGTTGCCGCTTGACTCGAACTTCTCGCTTGAGGTGCTCCTCATCCACTCGGAGGAGACGCAGGTCATCAGGTGGAGAGGGCGGAAGCGGACTCGATACACGGTGACCGATAGGCACCTCGTCAAGGTGGTCGGCTCATCGGTCTTAGAGAAACCAGAGGACTACCTGAAGCTGATACCGGACATGCATGGCGCATTCACGGCCCGCCAATTAAGCAAGGTCACGGGGCTGAGGATTACACTGGCGCGAAGAGTCGTCTATTGTCTCACAAAGATGAGGCTTATTGAGGAAGTGGGGAGTGTTGCACGGGCCAAGCTATACAGGCTCACCGTGGGAGGCTCAAAGAATCTGTAGGGTACTCGTAGGGGCCGGCTCCGCTCTTCTGTTTCACTAGGACGGTTTTATTCAGGTCTTTGGGGTGTTTCCCATCGAGTTCGTCTCGGAGCCAATCAGCTATGTATGGGTAGATCTCTATGCCGCCTATGCCTTCGCGGAGGCTTATTCTGTGGAACTCGTTCTCAAACACCCAGAGCTCCTTTGGGCAGGTGAGTTCATCGAAGAAGTCGATGGCTGCATCCAAATGACAGAGGGGATCGTATTCTCCCATTGTGAGTAGGGTGGGGCAAGTGATCCTCTCAGCGTATCCTGTGGTGTCCATCCTCTCCGTCATCGCGTCAAACTCGTCCTCGTCGCTTAACCCCGCCATGTACATGAACATCTGCTTGAAGCGGGGTGACGCTTCGCCGAAGATTTCCTTCTTGGGTCCCACGACGGCGTAGGTGGTTGCTAGTGCCCTAACACGCTTATCGATAGCAGCGGTACGTACGCCCCAGTGACACCCAAAGCTTATCCCAGTGACAACGATCTGCGTTGGATCCACCTCTACCCGGCTTACCAGCCAGTCGATCGCCGCCGTGGCTGCTCTCTCGTAGTTGTCGTCGCTGACTCTGATCTTCCTGAGGTTGCTGATGCCTTGGCCGGGGCCGTCGATGGATAAGACGTGCATGCCGCGCCTCAGGAAGGGGTTAGCCAGGGGGTTTGGGAACGCCTCTTTTGTCATGTCCATCCCTGGTAAGAAGAGGACCGTGGGAGCCTTCCTGCGGTCCGGTAGTAGGTGGAACCGCCCTTGGATCTGGACTCCCTCCCACGGTACCTCCACCTTCTCTACGGGGTAATCGGCGTAGCTCGCGACTTTGTCGTAGCACTCGATGTGCTTCCCGTGTAGGAATATCTTCTCCTCGTTGTCGTCCTTAAAGATGCTGTGCTGAGCCTCGTGGTAAACCTGGCTTGCGCGCCGGTATAGCTGGCGAGCAGTGTCAGTGTGCCCCGCGTCCTCCGCCGCCTTCGCTATAGTCTCAATGTGGTGGGCCTCCTTGTATAGGACCCGTGGGATCATCCTGTACGACTTGACTTCTGGTGGGAGATCCCTCTCATCGTTGGCGAAGTTCTGGACCCTCCCTGTCGTCTTGACTAGCCAGTCGAGAAGCCATTGCTGGTCATCCCTCTTCATCCTAATCCTAGTCACCGTAGACACCTTCGGCTGATACGTCTGGGGCAGGGAGAAGAAACTTTCGATGCCATGCGCATTTGAAGCCTAGTGCACGTGTCTGGTTTATAGGGAATAAGAGAATATCCCCATTGTTGGGGCTTAAGACCTTATGTTTTTCTTTAATGTCTCAACGTCCGTTGGCGGGTAACCAGAATAGTACTTGCTGATGTAGCCATACACGTCTTTTCCAGAATCTAGCTGCTTACGGATCCAATTTGCCCACTTCCTCGTCTCCGCACGTCTATCAATCTCCACCACTCCTCGCTCACCGTTCACCGCCTTCCTATCTCCCTCTAATCGGAGATAGGCGAAGCCATTAGTTTCGACACTGGGAGCCTCTAAGTTGTTTGTCGATACGAGGGAGACGCAGTGGTCGTGGAGCAACTTGTAGGTATCCTCAGTAAACCAGCGCTTGTTCCTGAACTCGGCCGCAATAAGGCGGTTCTTTGGGAGAGTTTCGAGGAGGTCGTCGAGAGCAGTGTGATCGGGCTTGAGGAAGGGAGGAAACTGTAGGAGGAGCGGCCCAAGCTTCGGGCTCAGTGACTCGATGTGTCGGAGGAAGACGCCTAGTTTCTCCGCGTCGTAATCGAGCCTGGGTGCGTGCGTCACCGTCTGGGGAAACTTTACGGCGAATCTAAAGTCCTCTGGAACCGCGTCTCTCCAAGCCTCAACAGTCGAGACGGAGGGAATCCTGTAGAACGTGGCATCCACCTCGACGGAGTTCATATTACTCGCGTATTCGGCGAGATACCCTGTCGCCTTCATCCCTTCGAGATAGAGCTTCCCAACCCAGAAGCTGTAGCTCCACCCCATCGTGCCTATGTAGGCTACTCCCGCTTCTTGAAGAGGAGCCAATTCTTCTCACCAGCCTTTCTAAAGCGGACGAGCTCGTATGGTCCCCTGAGCCGCTCTCCGTAGACGATGAACTCTATTTTCTCCTCCGTCCATTCCTTTGGCTCATAGGTTCCGCTGTCCCAAATCTTCACTAAGCCGGCACCGTACTCGCCCTCGGGGATTACGCCTTCGAAACCTCCATATTCGAGGGGGTGGTCTTCAACAGCAACAGCGAGCCGCTTGTCGCCCGTCTTCTCTGGGGGACCTTTCGGTACCGCCCAGCTCTTAAGCACCCCTTCCCGCTCCAATCGGAGGTCCCAGTGGAGATGACTCGCGTGGTGCTCTTGAACAACGTACCTATTTCCGGCCGGCTTCGCCACCTCCCCTACAGGCTCGGAGCTCTTAGAGAAGTCTCTCTTCGCATTGTACTCTTCGAGGGTCACAGGCCTCACCTGCGTTATCGTGCAGTCGCGGGTGGCTTTATCGCTTCGTAGCCTGAGAAACCTGGGGGCACGTAATCGAGCTTCATCGGTGAGGTTTTGGTATGCTACTTCTGCGACGAGGCTTGGCTGGAGCCAGGTAGTGCCCGCGGGGGCGTCGGGGGCCTCGACTTGTGGTTCCGAGGTCTCGTATGGGCGGAAGGCAGCGAGGAGCTCCCTTAGGGTCTTATCTGTGAATCCGGTGCCAACCCTCCCCACGAAGATGAGCCTATCGCCATCGTATAGTCCGAGGAGTAGCGCACCGAAACTATCCGCCCTATTCCCAGTTCCTCTCGTGTAGCCGACTACTACGCAGTCCGCTGTCCGTACTCTCTTCACCTTGAGCCACTCCTTGCTCCTCTCCCCGAGGCGGTATAGGCTATCAAGCCTCTTAGCCACTACGCCTTCGAGCCCCTTCGCCACAGCCGCCTCAAAGTAGGCCTTCCCCTCTGCCTCGACGTAGCTTGATACGATAACGTGTTCGCCATCCCTGAGCGATTCCCTTAGTATTCTCTTCCTCTCTTTCAACGGCTTCCCTGTCAGGGGCTCTTGGTTCTTCTCCAGGATGTCGAAGACAACGTAGGTACAAGGCGTCTCCCGCGCCTCGCGTTCTGTGTCTCCATGCTTAGTAGCCTGGATCCGCTTCGCAACGGCTTGGAAGTCGGGACGTCCCCCCTTCATGACTATGATCTCTCCGTCGAGGACAACATCGGAAGCGAGCCTCGAGAGCTCGGCGAGTTCAGGGAAGTTCCTGGTAACGTCGTTGTCGTTCCTGGTTAGGATCTGTAGCCTATCCCCGACGTAGGCTATGGCGCGTATCCCGTCCCACTTTACCTCGAAGAGCCACTCCTCACCACTGAAGGGGGTTGCTGCTGGCTCCGCGAGCATCGGCTGGTATCTCATCTCTTCTTCATCTGCTGGAGGGTCTGCTCTAGAGCCGCCATGAGCTCCTTGACCTCCTCCTTCTTCTCTGGCTTCTCCACCTTGATAGTCTCGCCCTTCAGCTTCTTTTTAATGAGCTTCTCAACGTTCTCGCGGTATGTATCCTTGTACTCATTGATGTCGAAATCGCCAGTAAGGTTGTCGAGTATCTTGTCAGCGAGCTCAAGTTCCTTGTTGCTCGGCTGTCTAAGTTCCTTGATGTCCTTTACAGTACTGGGGTCTATGACCTCGTTGGGGTACCTGAGGGTGGTTAATATGAGGGCTCCTCTGTAGGAGTGTATTAGAACCGGGTATTCCTTAGTCCGCATAGTGTATCTCCCTACTCCCGCCATTCCCCTTTTCTCCAGCACAGCGTGTAGGAGTCCGTAGGCGTCCCCGCTCTTGTCTGGGCCGAGTACGTAGCTATTCTGGAAGTAAAGAGGGTCGACGCTGAGGTAGTGGACAAACTTGTCTATTTTGATGCGGCGGTCACTCTCTGGGCGTATGGCGTCGAG
>MEZF01000045.1:12288-15892 GCA_001774245.1 Candidatus Bathyarchaeota archaeon RBG_13_52_12 | reverse complement strand
GTGACATATTCTCCCTTCTGAACCTCGTAGCCTCGTGCCACATCCCCCCACTCAACCACCTCGTTGTCATAGGTGCAGATCCTCTGGTATTTCAGGGGGCACCCATCTTTCTTTCTCAGGAAGTGGAAGCTGTAGCTCTGATCTCTTATCATGGTGTAAAGCTTTACAGGTACGTTGACGAGCCCGATGCTTATTGTGCCGCTCCAGAAGCTCCGCCCTGGCGGAGCCTGCTCCTCATCACTCAAGCAGAACCCTCTAATTGAAACTCGGAACCCGAAGCCTTAACCCTTTCACAAGCCAAACCATGATAATACTTTGAAGAAATTACTCGTTTAGAGTGGAATACTAAACAGGATCGATAAGACGACCATCACGCGCATATGGTGATTTAAAAAACAAATTGCGCGTGTTCCTTAAACAGAATTTAGTCTCCAGAAACCGCTCCACGGGTCCGCCCTCTCGGGAACGCTATCGATCCTGAGTCTGCCTGGGTCTATCTCATCCAGTTCATCCCAGCTCAGAGGAGTGGACACCGTCGCCATAGGCGTCGCTCTGAGGCTATAGGGACACACCATGGTGCGTCCATGACTGTTCTGCGGGTAATCGATATAGATGGTTCCCGGCTTCTTCTGAGCTTTCTCCGAGGAGACTAAGCCCGTCTCCTTCGCGAGTTCAACACCGATCTTATGCGCGTAGGCGCGGGTCTCATTAAATGCGTCCTTTTTAGGCAGCGGGGCTACAACGTGCAGACCCCTCTTGCCCGAAGTCTTCACCCATGATGTTAAACCGCGCTCCTTTAACCTCTCACGGACCAAACGGGCTATCCTCACCGCCTCAGGCATCCCCGTTGGGGGCTGTGGATCCAGGTCAAAGAGAATGATGTCTGGGTTGTCTGGTTTATCTATCCTAGCCAGCGGTATGTGAAGCTCCAAGGCAGCGAGGTTGGCTAGCCACATGAGGGTGTCGAGGTCATCGCAGACTATGTAGTCGAGTTCCCGCCCCGCTGCCTCGGAGTAGGTGTGGAATAAGCGGACCCAATCCGGTGTCCCCTGAGGGGCATCCTTACCGTAGAATCCCTGCGCCTCGACCCCGTCAGGATATCGTGTGACGACGAGTGCCCGCCCCTCGAGGAAAGGTAGCATCCTCGGCGCCATTTTGATATAGTACTTTACGATGTCGAGCTTTCTAACACTTGAGAGGGGGTATAGGACCTTATCGAGGTTCGTGAACCGAACCTTGGTGAGCCTCTCCATCAGGAGATAATTGGTGCACGGATTGAAAAACTGGGCGCCTACCCATGCGTATGCTAAGGGTTCAGGGAGTGGTAGATCTAGGATCACCACGGTAAGCCCATAGATGAGATCAGAAAGATCATGAACGACATTCCCGTCAGAGTGAAATCCCGGTTAAACGAAATTGAATCGAAGCTCTCAAACTGACCTTACAGGGTTAGCGAGGCTGATTATTGTCCGGCTGTTTGTTATCCCGGGGACAGCGTTCAGCTTCTGGAGGAACGCCATGAGTCCTGCAGGATCCCTTGCCTGAACCCGGATGAGCATGTCCCATTCTCCGTCAGTGTAGTGGGCTTCGACCACTTCCCCCATTGCCTTTAGCGCCTCGTCGACGTCTCCCTGGCAGCAGGTGTGAAAGTCAAGGGTGAGGCCGATGAAAGCGGTCATCCCAAGTCCTAGCTTCGAGTATTCAAGCAGCGGCCTGTAGCCGAGTATCACTCCATCCTCCTCAAGTTTACCAATCCTGTCCTTTATGGTCGGACTGCTCAGCCCGACCTCCCTTGAAATTTCGGCTAAGGACATCCTTCCATCCTTCTTTAGCAGTCTAATTATCTCCTCATCGATCTTATCCATTTACACTCCTCTCTTTCTTCGGTTACTGTATAGGCCGCATACCAATATATCTAATTATATTAGGTAAAAAAGCCATTTTATTTTATTTTCTTAGAGATTATGTTTATTACTTCTTAGTTACGTAACTTAATATGATCGAATTGAAGTTTTTCGATATGAAGGCTGGGTTCTCCGGTTTGGAGGTTTCGTGATGGACGGTTTGTTTGCTACATTGGTCTTTGCCACAGGTATAGCGGCAGTCATCATCCTAACCTCTAAGTTCAAAATTCAGCCTTTCCTTGTGCTTTTGTTCGTTGCACTCGCTGTTGGTCTTGTCTCCGGCCTCCCCCCCGAGAGGATGGGTGACCTCGTCGTCGAGGGATTTAGCAGAGTCCTCGGCTACACAGCCGTCATCACCGTCTCAGCCCTCATAATAGGCGTCATTATGCTCCAGACGGGCGCAGTCTTTGTCATATCGAAGGCGATCCTCGGTCTTCTAGGTAAGGCAAGAAGTCACTTCGCCATGGGGATAATCGGTTACTTAGTTGCCTACCCAATCCAGTGCAGTGACACAAGCTTCATAATGCTCTCACCCCTCCTGCAATCACTTACGGCGGGCGGGGGTTTGGATATGATGGTCTATGTTCTAACGCTCTCCGCGGGGGCTTTTGTCAGCTACGCGATGCTATTTCCATCGGCCCCTCTGCTCTCAGTCACCATACTCGGGGCAGACATCGGCAAGGTTCTCTTGCTCGGCTTCGCCACTTCCATTCCCGCTCTCATCGTTGGACTCTTCGTAGCTGAGTACCTCGGTAAACGGAACAAGCTCAACATCGACTCGAGGGGGGCTAGGACCCTCGAGGAGATCGGTACGCAGTATGGTAAGCTCCCCGGGATGGCATCTGTCTTCGCCATAATAATCGTTCCCACCGCCCTCATCATTGGGCGCAGCGTTCTCCGAGGTATACTTGATGGCAGTTTTCTCCCTATCATCGACTTCTTAGGCAATCCTGTCATAGCGCTCCCAATAGGAGTCCTCCTCGCCATCAGTCTCCTCGCACGTAATAGGAGTATAGAGGATATCAACGCCATGATCTCTGAGGGTGTCACTAAATCGGCCTCCGTACTCATGATAGTGGGCTCGGGTAGTGTCCTCGCCCTAGTCCTCCAGAGAACAGGTGTCGGTGTCTTCCTCGGAAACCTCGTAGTTGGCCTAAACCTCCCCGGCTTAGCCGTCATCTTCGTCATTGCGGCGTTACTCAAAACCGCCCAGGGTGGCACAACGGTGACTATGACGACTGCTACAGCGATAATCGGGCCCCTTCTCCCGAGCCTCGGCATAAGCCCCGTCGTGGCCGCTATGACCATCTGTGCAGGTGCGATGATACTGATGCACGTCAACGACAGCTTCTTCTGGGTAGTCTCAGGCTTTACGAAGATGGAGGTCGGAACTGCCTATAAGACGCTAACAGTTATCATGGCTGTCATGGGGCTCGTCAACTTCGCCTTCGTTGCACTGCTGAGCCCCATCCTCGGATTCACATAGTGTCCCAATTAACGCAACACAAGCTTGTATCACCCCACTTAGGGCAAATTTATATCCTGCATAAACCTTCCATCAAACGTTATGATCAAGAAAGCAATTATCATGGGCGCCGCTGGTCGCGACTTCCACAACTTCAACACCTTCTTCCGGGAGAACCCAGCGTACAAAGTTGTGGCCTTCACGGCGGCGCAGATATCCGACCTTGACACCACGG
>MEZF01000045.1:11367-12163 GCA_001774245.1 Candidatus Bathyarchaeota archaeon RBG_13_52_12 | reverse complement strand
TTCAGCTACAGTGACGTAAGCCACCAGTACCTGATGAATGAGGGGAGCCGCGCAATGGCGGCGGGGGCGAGCTTCACCCTACTCGGCCCAAAGGAGACGATGATCAGTTCGAAGAAGCCGGTGATCAGCGTCTGCGCGAGTCGAACAGGGAGCGGGAAGAGCCCTACAAGCAGATGGCTCGTTGACCTCCTCAAGAGGAGGGGTCTTAGAGTCGTCGTCATCCGTCACCCGATGCCTTATGGGGACCTCGTCAAGCAGCGCGTCCAACGATTCGCCACTATCCAAGACCTCGATAAACATGACTGTACAATAGAGGAACGGGAGGACTATGAGCCCCACCTTGAGAGAGGCGCAGTGGTCTACGCTGGCGTTGACTACCTTGATATAATTAGGCAAGCTGAGGAGGAGTCGGACGTCGTTGTCTGGGATGGTGGCAACAACGACTACCCATTCTATTGGCCCAAGATACACATATGCGTCGTAGACCCCCACAGGGCGGGGAACGAGCTCACCTACTACCCCGGAGAGGTCAACGTCCGCATGGCGAACATCATAGTGATCAGCAAGGTGAACACCGCTCCCCCGGGGAGCGTCGAGCTGGTTAGGAAGAACGTCCAATCGGTCAATCCCAAGGCGCAGATAGTTGAGACTGACATGGTGATCACTGCCGACGACGAGGCGAAGCTGCTCGGGAAGAGCGTCCTCGTCGTGGAGGATGGACCCACCGTAACTCACGGCGGCATGGGTTACGGCGCAGCAACAATAAAGGCTAAAGAGCTCGAGGCCACAATCGTTG
>MEZF01000045.1:5719-11361 GCA_001774245.1 Candidatus Bathyarchaeota archaeon RBG_13_52_12 | reverse complement strand
GCCCCTACGCCACGGGTACAATCAAGCACGTCTATGACCAGTACCCCCACCTCCAAAAGGTCCTACCTGCAGTCGGCTATAGCGCACACCAGATGAAGGAACTCGAAGAGGCAATCAACGCCACCCCCTGCGACCTCGTACTACTAGGCACCCCCACGGACCTCCGCAGGTACCTTAAGCTAAACAAGCCAGCTATGAGGGTCAAGTATGAGCTTAGAGAGAGGCAGAGGTGGGAACTGGAGAGAGCCGTAATAGCCAGAATGGGATCCTAGATTTCTTCGCTCACATCGTGGACCAGCGTACAGAGGAACTCAGCTGAAGTGGTGTAATCGATCGGGCGCGCTACTAGACTCCCCCACACACCGTCAGGGTCTCCACTCTCCCTTGGCTACTTTAGGGGTGTAGCCCTTTACGGACTCGGGGCTGAAGCGGAGGGTTCTTCCCTCTTCTGCGGATTTGTAAGCGTGCATCATGAGCTGGGTGACTAGGAGGCCGTCTCCCCAGTCCTCTGTGGGCATGGCTCCACTGCGGAAGCTGTCAACCATGTGCCTGCACTCGGCTACGTAACCGTAGGCGGCGGCCTCGTCGGGGATGATAGGCATGAGGCCCTGTTCAGCTGCTTGCTTCTCCACGAAATCCTCTGACTGTTCAGATTTGACATTTCTGCTGAGGAAGACGTTGAGCTCCTGCTGTAGGCTGTTCATGGAGACTGAGTACTCTGGGCCGAGGACCTCCATGCTTAGGCGGAGACCGGGACCGGTGTAGCACCAGCTTACGCGTGCTTCGGATAGGACGGGTTCTCCCTCGTCGTCGTAGGTTATGTTTATGGAGGCGTAGTCCTCGGCGGGGTTCTTGGAGTAGTCGACTCCGTGCTGCTTTCGTAGCTGGGTTAGGGCTGGTTCCTTGGTCCACTTGAGGCTCTGGGTACTGCACTGGATTGTTGTGGGTTTTAGGGTAGCCTTTGTTTTGTCGGGGTCGGTGAGGAGGAGTCTCGATGCCTCTATGCTGTGGCATCCCATGTCCAGTAGAACCCCTCCCCCGCTTCGGCGTGGGTCCCAAAACCATGCCATGTGAGGGCCCCCGTGCTCCTCGGCGGCTCGTGCGAGGTAGGGTCTGCCTGAGACCCGTGCACCGTATCGCCAGACCGCGTCACGCCCCCTGACGACGCTGGGAGAGTAGACCTGGTTCTCGAGGTAGCCATGGAGGATGCCAGTTTTCTCGATGAGTTTTAGCATCTCCTCGGCCTCGTCAGCTGTTCTGCCCAGGGGTTTCTCGCAAGTTACACCGACAAGGTTGCCTCTGCCCTGTGTCGCCTCTTCGGCGATGGTCTTGGCGGTGTCGAGGCGAGCGTAGTTGGGGTTCATGATCCACGCCACATTGACGGATTTGTCCTCGAGGGTTGCGTGTAGGTCAGTGTAGATCTTGGGCCTGGGGAGGCCGAGGGACTCTATGTACGCAGCGAGCTTTTTCGCCCCATTCTCGTGAGGGTTGTAGACTGCGGTGATGTCTGCGCCTCTGACGCTGGTCCAGCTCTGGGCCATGAAGCGGGCGATGAAGCCCGAGCCTATGAAGGCGACGCCTAGCCTATCCATAGTTGTTCTCTCCGCGTCCGGGTGGATAAAATCTGCCCATGATGGGGTGGGGAGTGTGTGCTCGCATTAAGATCAGCTGTCTTGGGTGGCTCTTTATCCTCGCTAATGCATGTATTCTCATGGTCAGGAGCATATTAATTGAGTTCCCAAAAATCGGGTCATCGGTGAGAGCTGACCTCTGGGAGGAAGTGGAACCTGAGCTCTGCGAGACGTTATGGACTAACCTCAAAGAACCAACTAAAATGGTCTGCAGGCATCCCGTGAGCAGTGGGCAGGAGTTCAGCGCGGAAGCCAGGCCACCTAAGAATCCGGTGGTATCTGGCCTAGGTATAGGCAGAAACAGGTACCTCTACACGACTGTCCCTGTCGGCGGGGTCGTCTACGCCATCACCGGAGGATTCGGAGGACTTAGCCTCTACTACGGGTCCTGCACCGAACCACTCCAGATACGAGGAAGCGTGGTAGCCCAGGTCGTTTCTGGTGACCTAGAGAAGGCAGCCAAGGCTGGGAAGGCCGTTTGGGACTCTCAAGTCCTCGAGCATAAACCAATGGTCATTGTAGTGAGGAGGTGCGAGATATGAGGGACTGGCGCAAAGTGAAAAATGAGATAGAGCATGACCTCGACCGCATCTTTTGGGAGGAACCAATCGAGGTGGAGATGAGCCGCTTCGGGGTCTTCCCCAGTGGCGCCGAGGTCCACGGCCAGGTCCTTGGGAACCTCCTCTTCCTCGTCGGTGACACCTCAGCGATGGGGTGGAAATGCGCCCAGCCAACCGTCAACGCGGCGTTACGGGATCCGAGCTTCACCAAGGAGCAATGTGAGGCGATCTGGAGAGCCGCGACGATGCCGATAGCCAAATTGGTAGGTGAGGTCGATCCCCCGAGGTGCCCTGCCCCCTGGCTCAACCTCCCTAAAGTACTGAGGTTCGCTAAGGAGGTTGATGAGTCCTTCCCAAGTGTAGCATCGAAAGACGAGTTGGAGGATCTGCTCTGGAGTTGGTTTAACTACATTAACACTTTGAATCGATGGTTCACGGTGGCGTTTCCCTTCGAACTTGGTGCGCTTATGCCTCGGAGGAGTGGAGCCTACATTGAGCACCTGAGGGAACTCAACGATATAGGGCTCAGTAATGGATAGGCAACTAGCTATATCTTTGGTAACGGGAAAATTTGTTGATTATTCTAGTTTAAAGTCTGCTAGTATCTGGTCTAGTCTGGTTCTCGCCTCCGGGCTGAGGGGGACCTTAGGGCTACGGCTTGTGGCTGTTTTGATAATGCCTCGGTGTTTTAGAGTCTCCTTCTCTATCTCAGCCGTTGCTCCAGGGCTGGCGTGGAAGAGGTCTACCCAGGGTTTGTATCTGGCGTAGTATTGCTCTGCCCTCTTCTTATCGCACTTCTTGGCGTATATCCAGATGTGCTTGATGAGGTCGGTGAGGCAGGCGCTGGGGATTGTGCCGTTTGCGCCCAGCTCAGCCTCTTGTAGAATGAGTTTGGCGGCCATGCCTCCGAAGACAGTGACGTGGCCTGGCATGAGGCGGTTTATGTCGTGGAGCTTGTCGAGGGTGCCGGGGCCCTCGAGCTTTATGCTGGCGAGGTTGCTGTGTTCGTCGGCGAGGTCGAGGTAGGTTGTTGAGCAGATGTGTATACCTGTGGCGTCCTCGGCGTCCTGGAGCATGACGGGGAGGCTGGTGGCAGAACATATGGCGGAGATGTGGTTCTTGACCATGGCCTTGCTGGGTGTGTGGCTGAAGTAGGGAGCCATGGCGATGACGCCGTCTGCGCCCTGGTCCTCCGCGTGCTTGGCTAAGCGGATCGCGAGCTCGGTGCCGCTGTGGCTAACGCCGAAGAGCACTGGCACCCGGCCGTCCGCTGCCTCCACAGTCGCGTCGAGTAAGTCCATCCTCTCTTCATCGCTGAACTTGAAGAACTCCCCAGCGATGATCCCGGGGCAGACACCGTCTGCGCCCCACTCGATGTTAGCCTCGACCTCGGCGCGCATCCCAGCCACGTCGAGGTCTCCATTGGCGTCCGTCACCGTGCAGAGGGCGGGGAAGACCCCAGCCCAGTTAGGCTTGACCATGAATAATTGGGGGCGATCGGTCTCCTTAACGATTACCACGGTAAATGTTTTCTAAGCACTAAGCGAAGCCTCTCTCAGTGGTTTCATGGCGAGGTTACCTTACTCTAAGAAGACGCTGAGGGCGATGGGTCCCCAGCGAAGCTACGGTCCCGAGGCAGCGCAGGCCGCTTTCCTCCTCGGTGGCATCGGTACGGGTAATGTGAGCGTCGGGGCTCGAGGTGAGCTTCGTGACTGGGAGATATTCAACAGGTCAGCGAAGGGGCAGAGAATGCCTTATGGCTTTTTCAGCATCGCTGTGAAAAGGGGCGACAAGATCGATACCTGTGTCCTCGAGGCTCGCCTGCAGCCCCCCTACGCGGAGAGCCATGGTTTTCACCCGAGCACGACCGCGGGGCTGCCCCGCTTTGCCCACAGCGAGATGCGCGGGGAGTACCCCTTCTGCTGGGTTGACCTCTGGGGCGATGAGCTACTTCTCAAGGTCACACTTGAGGCTTACACGCCCCTCATTCCTCACGAGCCCGACGACTCCGGCCTCCCCGCCGCCACCTTCACCTACACAGTCAAGAACACAGGCACCGAATCCATTGAGGTCACCATAGTCGGCAGCCTCACAAACGTCGTTGGGTACACCGGCGTCGACCAGTTCGGCGCCTTAAAGACCCAAGGCTTCGGATCCAACGTAAACGAGCTACGCAAAGAACATGGATTGACGGGCATTTACCTCTGGTCAAAGAAATATGGACAGGACGACATCCTACACGGCAGCCTAGCCCTAGCAACCACCAACAAGAACACGACCCACAAGCCTCACTGGCTGCGAAGCGGCTGGTGGGACCCCCTACGAGAATTCTGGGACGACCTACAGGACGCAAGACTAGCACCCCACAACTACCTCGATCCCAGCGAGGATGGTAAAACTGATGTAGCTAGCATAGGCACAATAGAGAATATTAAACCCGGCGAGGAGAAGCAGTTCCGATTCATACTCGCGTGGCACTTCCCTAACAGGGTTAGGCACTGGGACCAGCGTCTCTGCGCCTGCGGCGGAGAATGCGAGCAGGGGATCGCCCGAAACCGCTACGCAGGGCGCTTCGACGACGCTTGGGAGGTTGTAAGGTATATGGTCGACACATGGGACCACCTCGACGGCATGACCCGCAAGTTCCACGAAGCCCTATTCAGCAGCACGCTCCCAGCCCACGTCCTCGACGCCGCCTCAGCAAACATCACCGCCTTGAGAAGTAACACCTGCTTCTGGCTCGAGGACGGAACGTTTCTCGCATACGAGGGCTGCTTCGACGACGCGGGATGCTGCAGCGGAAGCTGCACCCACGTCTGGAACTACGAGCAGACCCTCGCCTACCTCTTCCCCACGCTCGAGCGCAGCATGAGGGAGACAGAGTTCCGCCTAGAGACTGCCCCCGACGGCAGGATGAACTTCCGAGCAAGCCACGTATTCCCTGGCAGGATCAACTGGGACACCGTCGACCCGGCTAGCGACGGCCAGCTCGGCAGCATAACACGCGTCTACCGCGAGTGGAGGCTGAGTGGCGACACAGATTGGATGACTGGTCTCTGGCCACAGGTAAAGCTCTCGATGGACTACAGCATCAAGACATGGGACACCGATGTGGACGGCGTTACAGAAGGCCGCCAGCACAACACCTACGACATCCAGTTCTACGGCCCTAACCCCCTCACAGGCGTTATCTACCTCAGCGCCCTCAGGGCAGCAACCAAGATGGCAGAGGCCGCTGGAGACTACGAAGCCGCTGATCGCTATAGCCGCCTCCTCGCAAAGGGCAGTAGGAAGCTAGACAAGATCCTCTGGAACGGTGAGTACTACGAGCAGAGACTCCCCGACGTCGACGCATACAAGTACCAGCACGGCGTCGGTTGCCTCGCCGACCAGCTACTAGGGCAGTTGAACGCCCACCTAGCTGGCCTCGGTTACCTCCTCCCGCCGAGGA
>MEZF01000045.1:5074-5662 GCA_001774245.1 Candidatus Bathyarchaeota archaeon RBG_13_52_12 | reverse complement strand
GCCACGACAACTGCCAGCGCACATACGCCCTCAATGACGAGGCTGGGCTGCTCGCCTGCACCTGGCCAAAGGGAGGAAGACCAAAGATACCCTTCCCTTACAGCCATGAGGTCTGGACAGGGATAGAGTATCAGGTCGCCGCTCACCTCATCTGGGAGGGCCTATTAGACGAGGGCCTCTCAGTCACCAAGGCGATCCGTGACCGCCACGACGGCGTCCGCCGGAACCCTTGGAACGAATTCGAGTGTGGCCACCACTATGCAAGAAGCATGGCAAGCTGGGGGCTCATCCTCGCACTAAGCGGCTACACGTGCGACATGGTAGAGAGGAAGATTGGCTTCAGACCCAGAATCAACGAGGATGACTTCAAGACTTTCTGGAGCACCGGCACCGCGTGGGGTACATATACCCAGAAAAGAGATGCCAATGGCAAGCTTACCCAAGGCGTCGAGGTAATCCACGGCACATTGAATAAGGTCAAGGTCAACGGCGTACCCCCGCAGCCCAAATAGACGACCTCCATCAAGCCACCGGTTCACTCGCGTCGCTGAGGAGACAAATAATGGTGGTGCGGTCGCCGGGATTCGG
>MEZF01000045.1:4090-5067 GCA_001774245.1 Candidatus Bathyarchaeota archaeon RBG_13_52_12 | reverse complement strand
TCTGCTGCGTGGCAGGCAGCTATCCTACCAGGCTAGACTACAACCGCGTGCACCACGAAGATGCCTTTGGCTGATATTAATCTCTTACCCCAGCTTCTTTATGAGTAGTAGCAGGAGAAATAGGGCTGTTATGTTTACCAGTTAGATGTGGATCATGAGGCTCAGGCTTCTCCTATTGAACGCCTGACGCCTGGTTGCTATTTGATCTTGGGGAGTAGCCTCTCTGCGGCGACCTCGGCGGCTATGCCGCATACCTTTAAGCAGCCGTTGTCCCCGTGACCGCCGTAGGCGTAGAAGTTGTTCCTCTGCTCGTTGTCGCGTAGGTCGAAGCTTCTCCCATAGATACCCCACTGGATGTCCCGGCAAAGCGTTGTCTTTAACGGCTCCTTGAAGTTGAACTCCGTTTCGACGCGGCGTTGGAACTCATTCGCTATCTCGTCCCCCTCAATGCAGGCGGCTGCATAGACTGGGGTGTCATACATCCTACTTCGCCCATCGACTAGGCCAAGAGCCATGAGAGCCCCTAGCAGGGCGCCGCATGTCTCACCCCTCCGGGACACACCGCCGCTAAGCACGGTCGCTGCGCTGAACGACTCAGTGTTACCGATGGCGAGTCCCTCCTGGAGTGCTAGAAGTACTGCTTGGCTGCAGCCACTATACCTATCATAGAAGTGGGCGCGTCGCCTGATCTCCTTAATAAGCGCCTCGTCCATGCCGAATATTACGCGGAAACGGATTTAAACTCTGGCCATTGATTCAGCAACCAACATTTATACCTACCCTCTCACATCCTGCAGGGGTATGATCGGGCTTCACTTTATGCTGGATGGCGTAGTGCACGAGCCGGTTACAAGGGAGCTAATTGACTCTATACTCCACGAGCTTCCCGGCAGGATTGGGATGAAGATACTCGCAGGCCCGGTAGTGGTAGCTGGCCATTCCACTAATCCAGGGTGGACCGGCTTCGTGGTCATTGA
>MEZF01000045.1:0-4058 GCA_001774245.1 Candidatus Bathyarchaeota archaeon RBG_13_52_12 | reverse complement strand
AAGGCAGTCGCATTAGCATCGATGTCTACAGCTGCCAACCCTTTGACGTTGATGAGGTCGAGAAATACCTCAACAGCATGATCGGCTTGACGCGGGTCAACAAGAGGGTTGTATCTCGCAGTGAGGCCTAGCTTAGCTCGAATGCGTCTTTCAGCCTCTCTGCGACGCGGAGCGTCGCCCGGTCAGCTCGCAGGAAGAGAAGTATATTTTTCAATAGCACAGCGTCGCCACTCCTCAATCCCCAGAAGAATGCTTCAGAATGTTCGCACTGCCATTGTGGGCGACCCGAGCTAAGGTTTATCTTCATTGTTACCCACGCCATTATGATGTTCTCATGAGCAAGAAAGATGCTGAGATGACGGCGAAGTTCAAGGAACTGTCCACTGTCGAGAACGATTACGCTGTGAAACTTGAAGGCGAGGTCCGCGGCTACGGGAATGAAGTTCTCCGAGATATTATAGGCTCGATCGCTGTAGATAGTAAGAAGCACGCCGGCCTTTTCAAGGCATGCGCCGCCATAACGGGCGGGGAGAGCCTGAGCAT
The DNA here is from genome assembly GCA_001774245.1 of Candidatus Bathyarchaeota archaeon RBG_13_52_12. GTDB lineage: Archaea > Thermoproteota > Bathyarchaeia > TCS64 > TCS64 > UBA8941. Next base: position 3,515 of record MEZF01000045.1, on the reverse strand, counting down.
CACCGAGGACGAGTATAACGAGCTAGTCGAGAGCCTTCAGAAGCACGAATCCGTTGAGGGGAACATGATAAAGATCGTCGACGAAATACTCGCAAAGACGAGGGATGACCGAATAAGGATGATGCTCAACCACATTAAGAGCGATGAGATCAGACATCATCTTCTCATCAGAAACCTTACGAAGATGGTTGTGAAGAGAGAGGTCATCCTAGAGAAGGATGTATGGAACCAACTATTCAAGGACGCTTTGACTCACGGACACGCTCCCCCGGACCAATGGGAGGAACCTGAGTAACCTCACATACCTAAAAATCGAACGGATAATTAGGCGCCAAAATAGGAAAAAGAGGAAAAATATACCCATTTTTTCATAACGGGGTTTTTTTTATGGCAAAAACTTTTTTGGGCAACTTCTAAGGGTTAAATTTAAATAAATTACCTCACTTACTAGTTATTGCCTGAAATACGCCTCTAGAAAAGATGTTACTCAATAACGACGATTATCTGCGCGTGGATGCTGGATACAATCGCAAAGGGCTAGAGATCAGACTAAACGAGGGAACCTACAAGGTCGAATACCCAGCGATTGTCTGGGGTTCTCTTGATGATGACGCGAAGAAACTAATCGTAGATCATGTCGCTTTCATGTCGACGAGCTACCTCCCACTTGTATTAAAGAAGAAAGGCATAATCTACAACACACGGCAGCCCATGCTTGAGAGCTTTGCCTTCAAGAGCACAATCTATGACCTACCCAGCAGCGCTCTCCTCGACGGATATCCGACTGTAGATTATTTACAGAGATACTACAACACGGACTTCATCTTTGAAGGAGGTGAGACTGTAGTCTATGGGAAGGGGTATAAACCCCGGAACAAGGCGATCATCAGCTTCACCAGCGGCAAAGAGAGTTTACTAACCTTAGCTGTCTGCATGGAACTAGGGATAGAGCCTATACTTGTCAACGTAGTAGAGCCCAGTAACCTCTACGAGGAGAAGCATAGGCGGAAGCTCCTCAAGAAGATGGAAGCCGAATTCGGTGTAGAGTATTATATGCTCCGCCACGAACCAGGAGCGTTCCACGATGGCCGTAAGATGGGGTACAAGCCCTCGAGCCTCGGCTGGGGGAACCAGCTCCTCTACTATCTCTTCATATTCCTCCCCTTCATGCTCAGGAACAAGGCCCGTTACGTCTTCTATGGTAACGAGTACAGCTGCGACAAGGAGGCACCCCACCCTGAGGGCTTCCGCACAAACTATTGCTACGATCAGAGTAGCGGCTGGACCCTGCAACTTGACAGCGTCGCGAGGATACTTACTAGGGGCTCCGCGAGGGTCGGGAGCCTTGTGGGTCCCTTAAATGAGATCGCTGTAACAAAGGTACTTCACGAAGGATTCCCAGACTTGGCTAAGTACCAGATGAGCTGCTTCTGTGAAGACCCCCCCGCAGAGGAGCACAGGTGGTGCTGCGCCTGCAGCAAGTGCGCGAGGACGAACGCCTTCATCAGGGGGCTGGGCTACGACCCAGGTAGGGTTGGGTTCTGGAAAGACATGTTCACCGAGGAACACAAGGGATTATTCTCGGCGCTGAAAGGCCCACAGTCCCATAGTAAGAGTGCTATGGATATTCCCAAGACGTCTGATCTTCCAGCTGATGTCGGTTTCGATCGTTCAGGACTAGGGAGAGAAGAACAGGAGCTCGCCTTTTACCTGGCTGCTCAGAGGGAACCCGAAAATAGGTTCCTCCAAGAGTACATGAAGACCTCGATCTATAACGGGGTCTCCGGGGAGGGCGGAGCAGGGAACGAGCGATTCCGCAGAGACTATGAGTTCTATATGACGCCTCAGCCATATCGAGCGATTCCAAGCGAGCTAAGTGATCGGGTTTATTCTTTATACAATCATATTTTAAGAGAAAACTAGCTGAATTGTTCTCCAGCGTTGGTTAAGAGCTATTTTTTTTCTCACCCCAAGACCTTGATTTATTTTAATTTAGTTAAATTAGTAGTTTTAAAAATGTTTTTAAATAATAGATGCTAAAAGAAGGTGGGCATGTCCGACGATAAGAAGTACAAGTACCATACCGTTAACCTCCCAGAGAACCTGGCATTGAAGATTGAGGAGGTTATTGATAGTGGTAAGCACGGTTATACCAGTGTTCCCGATTTCGTGAAGTCTGCTGTGCGCCGTTATCTCAGAGAATTAGGTTATCTCTCGTAGAGATATAGTGGTTGGGTGCACTGGAATCGTAAACGCTTTCTTAAAGATTAGTGTTTCAAATGTCTGTTCTACTCTATGGTTTTATTTGGTACCTTGCTGCTATCGAATCTCTAGATGGGCGTCCTGATAAACGTTTATGGCTTAGGGGAGAACTAGGATATAGGACTCTTTAGATTGGGAGGCATGTAGTGTCTAAGCGAAAAATGTTAGCGGCCGAAGAGGATCTAGCTAACAGAGTCGCTAAACTAGCTGTAAAGCGGGGCCTCACCGTCTACCAGACTGTTAATGATATGCTTGAACAAGCTCTTCGCGCCGAGGAACAAGGGCTCACACTTAAAGAAGCTGTTGACAGAGGGGATAAAATGGACCGTGCGCGTGATATGGGTCTCACGTTCACGGTTGAACACCTATATTATCAAGTGGTTGAATCAGCCTTCAGTAAAGATAAGCAAAGAGTAAAGGATCTATGGCGGGACATGGGTTTTTGGTATGGCAAATATTTTCTTAGTAAGGGAGATGAGCCCTTTAAGACTCTTACCGATGCCCTGGTCTTCCTGACCTTAGGGAGTCAATTTCACATAGAGCAGGGTAAAAACACTCAGCTGGTTATAAGCTGCATTAACGAAAAGTATACGAAGGGGTATACCGAGGTATTTGCGGTATTTATTGAGGCCGCCTTTCAGGTCCTTGGGTATAAGACAGTTGAAAATGAGACTGATAGAGGCATAATTCAAATCAAGTTTGAGAAGGAGTAGGCAGGATTGACGAGGAAACAGCCTGAGGACACGAAGCTGCTTGTTTTGCCAGGCGACCTCGTAGACCGGTTGAAGGATATTTCCTCGAGGAAAGGACTGAGTCTATCCAGTTATGCTATTGATACTTTTGAGGAGGCTATTCGTGCAGACTCGATGTCAACAGATTTACGGAATACTGTCGACGCTTATCACATAAGGGAGGTACAGCGAGACGCGGGTGGTATGGTTATCCCCCGTTCGATCCTAAGTCAACTGATGAGATGCACTGAGGGCTCCAGTGAGAGGTTTAAGGATCTCTGGGGCGAGACAGGGCGTTGGTATGGTCAGTACCTTAAGAGGAGGCTAAGTGGCTCGGATCTATTAGCCTTCCTTCGCAGTGATCTTCCCGCAAGCTGGAATCTCGACGAGTGTGAGATCGTCAACGGCGACGATGTCAAGGTGAGGTTTGTCAGATTTGACATGTCTGAGGAGTTTACGGACCTTTTGTTAATTTATCTCAAAGAATTGATGGGTTCTCTTGGGTTTGTGGAGGTTGAGCGG
>MEZF01000044.1:13078-15338 GCA_001774245.1 Candidatus Bathyarchaeota archaeon RBG_13_52_12 | reverse complement strand
TAAATCAGCAACGGTATTATACGGAGTCAATAAGCTCTACGAGTACCAAAACCCAGATGAGGAGCGTAGACCCTGGAACGATGAGAAAGTAGTCCCCCTGAGCATAAACGGGAAGAAAAACGATCCGAGAGCAGGCAAACCCTGGGACTGGAACTATCTCCCTTACAAGTGATTAGATTTGAAACTGGTAGTAACTGGTGGGTTGGGGTTCATTGGTAGCAACTTCATAAAAAACATCTTGATCAGAACGGATATCGAAAAGGTTGTAAACATAGATAACCTGACCACCGGCTCTAATAGAGACAACATCAAGACGATAGCCCAATCCAGATACCAATTCGTAAAAGCAGACATCCTGGACACCGAAACAATATCCAGCCACTTCGAAACCGCCGATGTCGTCGTCAACTTCGCAGCCGAGACCCACGTTGACAGAAGCATAAAAGACCCGGAGCCATTCATCCAAAGCAATATCCTCGGAACATATAATCTCCTAAAGATCGAGAGAAAACTAGGAAAAAGAATAAGGCATATCCAGATCTCCACCGACGAAACCTACGGGGGCATAGCTGGCGACGCCTTCACTGAGGATGATCAGCTGAAACCGTCAAATCCCTACTCCGCCACTAAAGCCGCGGGAGATCTTCTGTGCAACGCCTACCACTCAACATACGGAATGGACATCATCGTGACGCGATGCACGAACAACTTTGGACCCAATCAGTTCCCCGAGAAGTTCATCCCGAAGACGATCATCAGGGCGCTAAACAACAAGGGCATCCCCATCTATGGAACCGGGAAAAACATACGAGACTGGATCTACGTTCTCGACCACTGCAAGGCAATCGAATTCCTAATGGCTGAAGGAAAATCCGGAGAGATCTACAACATATCATCAGGCAATGAAAAGACGAACATAGAAGTCGTAGAAAAGATCCTGGAGATCTTGAAGAAACCATCGAGCCTGATAAGATTCGTTGATGACCGACCGGGGCATGACGCCAGATACAGTTTAAACTCAGTAAAGCTACGATCCCTCGGCTGGAGAACAGAACACAGCTACGATGAATCACTTAGGAAGACTGTCAAATGGTACATTGAGAACGAATCCTGGTGGAGGCCCACAGCTACATCCGATGTACTCGGCGAGACTCCATGGAGGACCGGTGATAGACATTAAGATCCTTGTAACGGGGGGGAGTGGTCTATTAGGAGCTGGGATAAGCCAACTCGAGCTAAAAAATCATCAAATATTTTTTGGCTATAACAATCATAACCCGGAGTTAGAGACCTATCTTAAAATTGATGTCACCGATAATCGCCAGGTCGATGAGGCCCTAGTTCGGGTAAGCCCCGACGTAGTAATTCATGCAGCTGCCCTTACGGACGTCGACCGATGCGAAAAGGATCAGGAACTCGCATACAAAATCAATGTCGAAGGAACCAAGAATATCGTGAACGCTTCGAAGAAATCGGGGTCTTCTCTCATCTTTGTATCAACCGACTATGTCTTCTCAGGAGACAGCGGAGATTACCGCGAGAACGATGAGACCAAGCCAATAAACTACTACGGCCTCTCCAAACTATTGGCGGAAAAGGAAGTCCAGGCGACACATGGAGAGTGGTGCATCATACGCCCAAGTGTAATTTACGGGTCAACACCTGCTGCGGGTAAGGTAAATTTCGCCCTATGGATAATTAATAAGCTGAGAAAACGCGAGCAGATACGAATAGTGACTGATCAGTGGGTATCACCCACGTTGAACACAAATTTGGCTGAGATGATTCTCGAAATAGCTGCGAAGAAACAGATTGGAATATTCCACCTAGCGGGTGACTCACAGGTGAGTCGCTACGATTTTGCCATCGAGGTCGCTAAGATATTCGATCTCGAAGAAAGCCTGATTCAGCCAGTCACAATGCGGGAGATGAGCTGGCTTGCCAAGCGACCAATAAATACATCACTAAATGTGGGAAAAGCCAAGAGATACCTAAGAGTTAAGCCGCTCGAAATATCTGAGGCCTTAAGCCACTTAAAAAGAGAGATGGAGTCGAAGACGAAGAGATGAGGGGATTACTACTCGCGGGAGGACATGGCACCAGACTCAGGCCGCTAACATCAACAGGCAACAAGCACATGCTGCCAATCGCCAACAAACCCATGCTACTATACGGTCTCGAGCACCTCAGAAACGCCGGTATAGAAGAGATCTGTATCATTCTAGGCCCCATTAAGGAGGGGGTCAGGGAGACGCTTGGC
>MEZF01000044.1:12704-12956 GCA_001774245.1 Candidatus Bathyarchaeota archaeon RBG_13_52_12 | reverse complement strand
TTCAACGATAAGGTATTCGACGCCGTTCACAGGATCAAGCCATCACGGAGAGGTGAATATGAGATAACCGACACAATCCAGCTGCTCCTCAATGAGGGAGCGAAAGTATGTGTTAACAAAGTCCAGGGCTGGTGGAAGGACACCGGTAAACCACAGGACCTCCTTGAAGCGAACCAACTGGTCCTGGAGGAGCTGCAGCCCCAGAACCTTGGCGTGATTGAGGAATCAGCAAGCATAACCCAAAATGTCAAC
>MEZF01000044.1:8517-12638 GCA_001774245.1 Candidatus Bathyarchaeota archaeon RBG_13_52_12 | reverse complement strand
TGTGAGATCGGGCCAAACGTCTATGTCGGGCCCTACACGAGCATAAGCGACGATGTAAAGATAGCCAACTCCGAGATCGAGAACAGCATCATAATGGAGGGGACACGGATAGATTGCGGTAAGAGGATCATCGATAGCCTGATCGGCAAGAACGTAGAGATATTCAACTCGAGCCAAAACCAACTCAAGGGTCATAGACTGATTCTTGGTGATGCGTCAAAAGTGAACTACCCATGACTGAAGTCATGGGCTTCCTGTTTCACCGAGGCGACTTGCCCAGCTTCACAGAGTTGGGTAGCGATCTCCTCTCCATCAGGCGTGTATTCGGGCGGTCCCCGCCCTATCTCAAGGCCACGCTTGAGAATGTTCCTAGTCGCATTCACATCCCTGTCAACCGCTAAGCCACACCAGGGGCACCGGTGGATCCTCACCGAAAGGTCCTTAGCAACTACGGCTCCACACCCAGAGCAGACTTGGCTGGTTCCACGAGGATCGACGCGCGCGCATCATGGTCGATAACCCGAAACGAATATTATCCTAGCCAAGCCCATAAAGTAGATTTGGTTTAAGGCTATAGCCTTATCCTGAGTCCTACCCAATACCCAATATGATTCACTTGTAGTTCATCTATTCTCTAGTTCCCATCCCAGAAGCGAGAAGTATGCTGGCCCAGATGGGCTTCCACGCGTCAACGACGTTATTAGCAGTGCATCTCACCTTCCTCGGCTCCACCCTCTCAACCATCGGAACCCAACAAGCCATATTACCCATCTCGATAGACGTGAACTCGACCTCTATCGAGCACGGAGACTTCACCCTGTAAGGCTTAACATTTGCAAACATAGCTCGCCTAGCGGCATCTTTAATCATCCCACCTGTTACCTCAGGAGGGATGCAATCAGCGGAGTACCTGCTGATACCTTTTTTAACCTCTACAGATTCAAAGTCGTTCCCAAGTAGTCCACGCATCTCTTTGACTACTTTATCATCACCCGTCACAAGAGCGACGGGAACACCGAAGTGTCCCGCTAAGGCCGCTGATATTCCTCCCTCTCCTACAAGGACACCGTCTATCCAGAAGTTATGAATGTCCGTCAGTAGCGTGTGGTTCAAGATTGCGCCTAGGGTTCCAGCTCTCGCATGGTAGGCCAGGAGGAACACCTTGTCGAAGCTTTCGTCTATGCCCTCCATCATGCACAGCTGTTTGCCCCCGAAGCCTCGGATTACCCTCGCCTTGGGGTTTATCTCGTCCAGTAGAAGGTTTCTCATGCCGTCGTGAGCTTCGTTTACTAGTATCTCTGATGCTCCAGCCTCAAGTGCGCCTTCTATTGCTGAGTTGACGTCCGTTGTGAGTAGTTTTCTTGATTGGTTGTAGAACATTTCGCCAGGGATCACATCTTTCCATGTTGTGATGCCTGTTGCCCCTTCCATGTCGACAGCAATCATAACTTTCATTTAATTCCCCGTATAATAATTACTGAGAAAAATAGATAAAATTATGGTTCTGCAAGCTGGCTCATCAAATGATGGGATTCAGAGAAGCTAAGCGGATCCTCCATAGCCTCCTCCTCCCCGCCTCCACATGATATTAGAAAAATCTTATCCCAAATTCAATTTGGTATAAGCCTCATCTAACGTAAAACAAATTGTTTATTGTTTACACGTGTGACGAAAAGCTCTACTATTCGCGAAACATCTGAGGAGTTCAGACGTCTTGCTGAGCTCCAAGAGTCACGCACTTATCCTCACAACACCTGCACACTATAACAGCAGCCTAAACCTCACCACATTACTATAGTTACCACCCACAGAGAGACCCATCTCCAAGGCCTGAGGATCATAGACCGCCGACCAGACAGTGCACGCCCGCGACCAGAAAGTCTTCCGCATGCTCGTCTTTTGAAGAAGGCCCATCGCCTCAACCTGGGTGAGAACCCCCCTCTTCTCCTTCAACTCATCGTAGACTACCCTGTACCTCCGGCAGGGAGCCTTAGCCGGAGCATCTGAACCCGTAATGATGAAGTTAGTTGATACCTGCCAAGGCTCCGTGTTCCTGAGAATATTCATATCCCCCTTCAGGAACTCGACGACAGCGGATTTCCCTGACTTGTCAGCTATGAGATAATGGATACGTGGATTTGTGAACTCTATATTATACCCACTCATAAGATCGAGGGCCTCATCCAGATTAGATGCGTAGTCGAGGATGAGCCTGATGGCCTCAATTTCACCGATTGTCACCTTCCCCGCGTCTTTGGATCCCTCGGCCTTCGGCACAGCCATCATGCAGGCGAAAACGCCCTTCTCGTTCATCCCGTCGAATGGGAGGTAAGGCGTCTTGAGCAGCGTTGACAGGTCGAGGGAGTCCGGAGTGTGCTTCATGTCGAAGCCGAAGTAGCCCAGGTCGACGATTGACATGGAGGCGTGTCTTCCCGGAGGAGCCGTGTGGAGAACGAGGACCGGGTTCGGGGGGAAGTCGAAGTTTCTGCCGAATACGGGTTCCCTGGAGAGGGCGGTGAAGCAGGTGCAGGCTGGATTAGTTTCCAAGGTGGGCCAGCTGCCGCCTTTCTTCAGGTACTCTTCGAAACGGTAGTCGCCCTTGTAGTTCATCTCGTAGAGGGGGAAGTTGTTGACCTTTCTGAGGGTTCTCAGTGTTGGATCGTTTTGATCAGGCTTATTCGGTTCTTCCTTCAATCGGGTTCACTGTATTCGATGATGTTTGAAGCGAGCGTCGGGTTATAAGGGGGACTCTCGTTGGATCATTTCCTGTCGTAGTTACAGATTGTACTTACTGGCGTGCACATTACCTTACCTCAGCTCCATTTGATACTCGAAAATCTTAACCCAAAGTCACTTTGGCATAAGCCTCATCTAACGTTAAGCAGGTTGGTGGACGCGCAGCGAGTTATTGACGAGGAATATATAGATTTTGAAATCTATTAACTTTAAAAATATACTCGCTTACTCTCCTCAATGCGGCTAGATTCTGTATCACGACGCCGCGAGTCCTACACCGCGCGTCTATTTGCGCGGCGGCGACGGGGCCGATAAGGCCCCATACTTCCACCCGCGAACACGACATTTCCGGCGCTATCCCCAACCCTACCTGATACTCAAGAGACATAACCACAAATTCACTTTGGCATAAGCCTCATCTAACGTAAAGCATTTACTAGAGGAACCTCCTCGACAAATACGACCCCATTAAAGGGTGGGCGATTAATACCTAGCATACATCAAACGGGTTTAGATCCTATCTCCTGCGCAAACCTGAGAAGATACCCGTCAGGGTCCTGAACAAGGAACTCGCTCACCCCATAAAGAACGTCTCCTCCCCGATACCAAGCCTCGGTTAAGGGGCGGAAGAGTGGGATACCCTTTGCTCTGAGTGATTCAACTAGGTTGTTCACATTCTCTACATGAAACTGGAAGTTGATGCCCCGACCGTATGGGTGTTCAAGTACACCCGTCGCCCAGTGACCATTAGTCTCCTCGATCATGATCTGTGAGTCTTGGAATGAGAGGTACATGAACTTGTTCGCGGGACGTTCGTACTCTACTTTGAACCCGAGGGCATCAACATAGAAGGCTCGGCTCCGGGATAGATTAGAGACGCTGAACTCGGGTACTAGTGGATTGAATTTCACATCGATGAGACTGCTACACATTTTCAAAAAGTTTTCTAAATAAAATCTATCGGGTATGCCTCGCCATTTCGCGTGTTCACCAGATACTCGAGAAATCTTAACCCAAATTCACTTTGGCATAAGCCTCATCTAACATGAAGCATTTTGATGGACGAACAGCTTATCCTGAGTTCCACTGGTTGATGAAAGAAAGAGGGGATTGCGGGGGATATCTCCAGGGTGTGACGGGTCAAATCTAACCAGCCACACCTTTTAACGAACTCGCCCCACCTTTGGGCGGGATTCCGAAAATAACACACTAAAACACATCTATCCTGAGACCCAGGTCAAGTTTCCCAAGTTCAGCGTCCAAGTTGATACGTAGTTATATGGACCTATACCCATATTGGTATAAGTCCGGCCCTACCTAAACACAGTCGAACACAATAGTGGTTGGTAATCGGTCGAAATCACCACCCGCGACACTGCTAGGTG
>MEZF01000044.1:5034-8367 GCA_001774245.1 Candidatus Bathyarchaeota archaeon RBG_13_52_12 | reverse complement strand
CGTCTTTGTACTTCCAGTTCCCGAGGAACTCCTCCACGGGTATCCCGTGCTTGGCGTTGTGGAGATGTCTTAGAACCTCTACTTGTATGTTTCCCAGCATATCCTACTTCCTCAAAAGCGGGTCGAAGTATTTTCCATAAATTTACCAAGGATCGGCGGTCCGACCCTATTCATGGGGCTTACTTTGTCCACTATGAAGCTTTTCCATTCCTTTCCTCTATCAAGAGTATCTGTGTCAAGCACTAACCCACATCTACTGCATATGTACTCGTGTGAAATCGCCTTATATGAGATTTCGATGTATTCATAGAGTGAACAGAGCTTCTTGAATGCCTTCGCTGGTTTCTCTGCTTTTAGTTGAGTACACTCAATAGGGACCATTGCACTCACTCCATCATCATTTGCTCACTCATGCCTCAGAGCATCAACTGGATTCATCTTGGCTGCATGCCACGCGGGGTAAATACCAGAGGCAACGCAGGTTAACACAGCAAAACCTACAACAATGAGACCGAGGTACAAGTTTATCGCGGCAGCCAAGCCAATGAGGTTACCCGCAACACTGCTCACGACAAAGCCTAGAGCAGCCCCGATTATCCCCCCGACTATTCCCGTGAGGACAGCCTCGGAGAGGAAGAGAACCAGTATATCCCTCCCCTTCGCTCCGAGAGCCTTCAGCACCCCAATCTCCTTAGTCCTCTCCAGAACACTGATCGTCATGGTGTTGATGATGCCGACTCCCGCAACCACAAGGCTGATCGCAGCGATGCCGCCGAGCACCGCCTGAATAGTGCCGAGAATACTCGTGACCAATCCCTGAGCCGCTGCCGCGGTGATGACATTGATGTTACTGACGCTGTCCTTAATCTTCTGCGAGACGACGTCGATTTTATCGGGGGAGGAGGCTAGCACCTGAATTGTGCTGTACTTCCCGTTTTTCTCGAAGAATTGATCGAACGTAGTAATGGGAATAATAATCGCGGTGTCGCTTGAGCCGAAGCTGCCTCCAGTCCTCTTCAGCACACCCACTACCCTTAACGTCAACTGTTTGCTTACGTCGTTCACCGTCGTTGTAACCTTGATTCTATCCCCTACCCCAATTATTTGGGTGGAGGAATCCGTCGGCTGAGCAATGTCGGCACCTATCACGGCCACCCCCGTATCTGATCTGAGGAGCGCTCTACCCTGAACAACCTCCAGTGACTTGTTGACATCGAAGTAGACATCCGTTGACCCCGTCAACGAGTGGGAGTACGTTTTTCCATTCACCGAGTACGTCACTGCGCCACCCGAGTCAACTGGAACCACGTTTTTAACGTCGGGTATCTTCGAAATCACGCTGGCGACCTTATAATCAAGTGTGCGTGTGCCAGTTGATGCGCTGCCTCCGAAGGGGTTGCTGCCCGTTGAGCCGCCGCTTATGGGATTACTGGCGCCGCCACCGAAGCCTCCTCCTGGTGAGATGGTTATCGTCGACGCCCCGAGGGTGCCTAGCTGACCGCTTATATTGTTACTTAGTCCCTGGGTGAGGGAGATCAAGCTAGTGACGGCTGCGCACCCGATGAGGATACCGATTAGGTTGAGTGCAAAGCGGAACTTGCGAGACTTGACTCCACTCCAAGCTGAGCCTATTATATCCCTAAGCATCAAAGCCCTGCACCTACTGGAGACCGAATAGTCTCTTCAGCCAGCCCCATATCCCGCCGTCACTCGAGGGCGTCGTAATGACAGCGGACGGGTCTGTGACGGTGAGGGGCACGCTTAGCGTGGCGTTCTGCTGGTTGTTCCTGCTGTCGAGGTAGGTGATCCTCAGCTTCAGGTGGTAGTCACCGGTCGTTGAGCTGTTGCTCACGGCGTACTTTAGCGTGAACGGGACGGGGCTGTCGGGGTCGATCGCACCGATGTACTCGGTGCTGCCGGCGATCTGTTCCACCGGTGTACCCGGCAGCACCTGTATCTTCGTAAACTCCACCCTCCCAGTGCCCACCAGCAATAGGTCGGCCTCCAGGGTCTGGGTGCTCCCCCTCTCTGCCGTGATTGCCAGGTCCTCCATTAGCGAAAACTGGACCAGGTTCTCCACGGGTATGGTTATCGTCTCGGTTGCGACGCCCTGAACGCCTTTGGAGTCGATGTACTTCACGCTGACAGTGAGCGGGATGTCACCGGCTACAGCGGCTCCGCTCAGAAGGAGGATGTAGGTGAACTTCGCGCTTCCGTCGACGGGTAAGTCGCCCAGGGAGGCGGTCGTCGGGTTCATCGGCGAGATCAAGCCTTTGACATCCGGGCTGAGGACGGCCTTCGCGTTATAGACTGCGGCGTCTGCGCAGGATGCCTGGAGATCTATGCTGAACCGCTCGCCGGGGATGACCCTGCTCGGGTTAAGGTTGGTGATCGTGATCACTGGGCTCTTAGTCTGAACGACCGTCGTGACCTCAAGCGGTACGTTGATCGTCTGCTTGGCCTCGATGCCCGAGTTGTTCATGAACCACACCTGAGCCGTCAACGAGTACACACCTATCGGCGTGTTCTCCAACGCCCTGACCTTCACATCGTAATAGGTAGACTCCCCTGCCTTCAACTCGGGGAGATAGTTATTGATCTGGTCCGTCAGTGTGAGTAGCGGGCTCGCCGAGGCGAGTGTGATGTCGACGTCCTTGATGCTCGTGTTGCCCATGTTTTCTACTGTTAGCGTTATCGTGTTTTCCACACCGGGCGTGATCTTGCTCCCCGAAGTTGTTATCCTCACAGCGGGGAGCGAGGGCTGATCCACCACTAATGTTAGGGGAACCGTCACCGTCACTATGCCGCGGCCCGCCCGCAGGTAACTGAGCGTCATCGTGAGGGGATATGCACCGACTGCCACGCTCTGATCAACCATGAACGTGGCTTCGTAGCCGCTGCTCCTTCCTCGCTCTATCTTGTTTATGACTTTCTGTGACCCTGATAGTATTGATATTCCCGGTGTTGTGGAGGTCAGTAACGCCTCGATCTCGGTCACGTCGTAGTCACCGCCGTTATGGAGGCTGATTGCTATGTTGCCCTTACTCCCCGCCGCGAGGGTGTTGGCAGTCGTCACTTCTAGGTGCGGGATGTAGTCATCCGCGTAGGTTGACATGATCTGGCCTGCCATAAGGCAGACGAGCAGTATGGGTATCAGGTAACTCTTCTTTCCGTTCATATCTATCACTTGAACTTCTTCTCTCCCGCGATCTCTCCATCGCGAATCTCGACTAACCTATCAGTGGTCTGCGCCACGTTTGGATCATGTGTGATTAGGACGAATGTCTTACCCTCCTCCTGGTTCAGCTTCCGGAGGAGGACCATTATCTCCTG
>MEZF01000044.1:4601-4965 GCA_001774245.1 Candidatus Bathyarchaeota archaeon RBG_13_52_12 | reverse complement strand
CCTCGCTATGGCGACGCGTTGCTGTTCTCCGCCGCTAAGCTGGTTGGGGCGGTGGTCTACGCGCTCACCAAGGTCCATCGACTCGAGGAGCTTCTTCGCCCGCTCCAGCCGTTTTTTGCTGGGTACGCCGTTTATCGATAGGGGTAGCTCGACATTATGTAGGGCGTCCATCCTCTGGATGAGGTTGAATTGTTGGAAGATGAAGCCGATCTCCTTGCTGCGAAGGTCGGCGAGTTTGTTGTCATTGAGGGTGGAGATGTCTATACCGTTGATGAAGATCTTCCCTGAGGTGGGGCGATCTAGAGCGCCCAACATGTTGAGGAGGGTGGATTTGCCGCTCCCAGAGGGGCCCATTATCGCCATG
>MEZF01000044.1:3814-4473 GCA_001774245.1 Candidatus Bathyarchaeota archaeon RBG_13_52_12 | reverse complement strand
CCGTCCCTTCAAACAGGTGTTGCTCTGGCTAGTGGCCGGTTCGAGGGGTGGGGTGAATCGGGGTAGAATAATTGAGGCAATCAAGAGAAAGCCTCTGAATGCTAATCAGCTTAGTATCGACCTCGGCGTCGAGTATAAGACAGTCAGGCATCACCTCGACGTGCTGGAGGAGAATGACGTGCTCACATCGCTGGGTGACCACTATGGTAAGGTGTATTTTCTCAGTCAGGAGATGGAGCAGAGCATGGGTGATTTTGCAGAGATTTGGGGTGAAATCATGAAAACATTGAATAGCAGTCGGGGGGAGGGTCTTCGAGATGAATAAGCGGGGTAGGATCACAATAATCGTGGCGGGATTGTTCGCCTTAGTCATTCTTAACGTTCTCGCTCATAATCTGTACGGAGTTTTTCCCTCTCGTGATGATAGGCCTAGGTTGGAGGACCTTACCCCCGAACAGCTCAAGGAGATCAGCAGTTACCTCGCAATCTATATAAAAGGTAAATCGATTCTAGGGTTCTGGAACTCAATTCTCCTGATTTACCTACTATATTTACAGGTTAAGATATACCGGTCTACAAAAACTACCTTCAGTCTGACTCTTATTCTATGCTTCACCGCTCTTCTCCTTTACACAATCCTTGGTAACCCCGCTGCCATC
>MEZF01000044.1:3594-3716 GCA_001774245.1 Candidatus Bathyarchaeota archaeon RBG_13_52_12 | reverse complement strand
GCCTCGCCCACCACCATTACGCGAGCGCAAGAGGCTGAGGTGCGAGCTGGTTGAGTGCATCAACATAATGACCTGTCCGTACTTTAACTCGCACGCGAATAATGAAGGAGGCCCCATTTTTC
>MEZF01000044.1:2427-3482 GCA_001774245.1 Candidatus Bathyarchaeota archaeon RBG_13_52_12 | reverse complement strand
ATATGCGCGCGCGACGGAAGCTAAGAGGAAACGAGACGCATACGAGATTCAAGTCAATCGCGTATTAGATTAAATCGCGCGTGTGAACAGGGTGTGCCTGGGTAATCAGGCGTAGGTGTCGCACAACCGTCCATGGGTATACGTTATTATCTCCACTAGTCCATGGTCGGGTGGCTGGCTCCTCAGTTTCTCCGTTGTACGATCCGTCCCTCCACGCCTGGCTCAGCTCCGGTACGAACCCAGTTAACCTTCAGGTAATCTATAGGGCAGTCTCTCTAGGAACCCAGTTAAGAACCATCGCGTACCTAGTCGTGGACGAAGCTTGGACGAATGGACTGGAACCTGGAAACTGGGAAAACGATGGACACCAAGACGGATCGCTACATGAAACAGGACTAACATGGAATGTAGTGGACTAGTACTATGTACTCGCGAATGATATCGCTGAATTGATGAAGTGCATTCCTGATCCGGTCAATCCTGAGCTAAATTAGTGACATCCTAATCCTGTCAACTACCCACCCCTAAAGGGGTGGGCTTGTAGTTCAAGTTCCCATTCGAACAGACCACAATTAGGCTGGTTGACCTCAGCTCTCCATCGAATATTCCTAGCAGCGTTCAAGTCAGCGTCCTCCACATGCCCACACCATGAGCATCGCCTACTCGTATCCCATGAATCACCCAATAAAACAGGCACACCCGCCAACTTTACCCATTCGCGCACGCTACTCTAGCCGACTGGAGAGGATTAACTAGGTGCGCTCTAGACTTTTAGATCAGGGTCTTTGGCTCAACCCTGGTGAGCCAAGGAATCTTATCAAAGATGTGGTCTGTCGATATGATGGTGTGGTCCTTGACCTGGTTCATAGCTGTCGCAGCGTGATAGGCGTCGAAGATTGACTCCAGACCATGCTGCCTCATCAGAGTGAGGGCAAGGAGATCAACCTCACTCGTTGTGGGAAGGAACCTCAGATTGTCAATCGAGGTGAGCGCAGCCGCCCTGGCTATATACTCCTCAAGCCTCACGCCCTCCCTCATCGAGACATAGTAGAGCT
>MEZF01000044.1:954-2322 GCA_001774245.1 Candidatus Bathyarchaeota archaeon RBG_13_52_12 | reverse complement strand
ATGCATACAATATGTCAGACTCTATCATCAAGCCTCTCTCCTCCTCCCCCTCCTCGAATCCGCGTCCTCGGAGGCTGCCTCCTCGGCTTCATGCTTTAATTCCTCGGTTGATTTATCGGTCCGCAGCCAGCTCTTCGCATATTCGTATGGATCCCCTTGGAGGGGTAGTACGACGAAGAATGTGCCAGCTGAGACAACTATCACCTTGGTGCCTCTAAGTCCAATCTCCTTAGGTATTGTGAATCTACCCCGATCGTCTACCTCTACCACGGACAATTGATATTACCCATAAAAGTAATTTCCACCCACACATATAGATGTTTTCCCCTTACGCATTCGCGCACGCTGCTCTAGCCGACTGGAGAGGATTACGATGCAGGTTCAATAAAGGCTCATGACTTAGTCATGGGATGAATTGAACCTACATCATAATGAACCGAGATCGCACACAAATGTACCGTTTTTCTTAGAGAATCTCGCGGATATACTTGTGCGCTTATTATCTAATGCCAAAGTTTCTTTCCGGTTAGCCTCATCTAACTAGTAAGAAATCTTATCCTCACTTACACCTGATACAATCAAGGTGGATAATAATGGGTGTAAAAATAAAGGAAAATATTCAAAAAAGGTTATATAAAGAACCTTTTCGCCCCCAATATCACTTTTCAACTCCTTTTAATTGGATAAATGATCCCAACGGACTCGTATATTATGACGGAGAATACCATCTATTCTATCAACACAATCCTATGGGTGTACGTTGGGGCCATATGAGTTGGGGTCATGCAATTAGCTGGGACCTTATTCATTGGCAGCACTTTCGCCTAGCACTTCCTGAAGAAGGTGGCGTAATGATTTTCTCGGGTAGCTGTGTGATTGATAAGGCTAACACAGCCGGCTTTGCAGAAAGACCCGGCGATGTCCCTATGGTTGCCATTTATACCGGATACGCCAAAGGAAAGAGCCAATCACAGTGTCTCGCCTACAGCAACGACAAAGGAAGAACATGGAAAAAATATGAAAAGAACCCAGTACTCGATCTAAACATCAAAGATTTTCGAGATCCGCAGGTGTTTTGGTATAAACCACAAAAAAAGTGGATAATGTCTGTCGTACTTTCAGTCGAAAAAAGGATCCAGTTTTATAGTTCCCAAAATTTGAAGGAATGGAAACTATTAAGTAGCTTCGGTCCCGCAGGAGATACAACTGGAATTTGGGAGTGCCCTGATCTATTTGAGGTTCCTATCGATGGTGAACCGGGAAAGACAAAATGGGTGTTGATGCATTCACCTTCCCCGTATACGCAATATTTTGTAGGAGCTTTCGACGGGTCATTTTTTAAAAATGAAAACCCCACCACGAAAATAT
>MEZF01000044.1:650-806 GCA_001774245.1 Candidatus Bathyarchaeota archaeon RBG_13_52_12 | reverse complement strand
ACCTCGAAGGTTAAAATTGAAAAAAGTAAATGATGAGTGGCTCTTGCTACAGGATCCTCCTACTTCACTTGATGTATTACGATCTGCTCCGTTAGTTGAGATGAAGGATTTCATTCTTGAAAAAACGGTGACATTACCGGTTAATTCAACACAATT
>MEZF01000044.1:0-620 GCA_001774245.1 Candidatus Bathyarchaeota archaeon RBG_13_52_12 | reverse complement strand
TGTTTCAACTTTTGGATTACGGCTTTTTTCAGGTTCTGGTCATGAAATGGAGTTGTATTATGATACTGAGGCTCAAACTCTTTGTTTAGATCGAAGTAATACGAGAAATAAATCTTTTAATCAATCATTTGAAAATCTTGGACGTTGTGAAACAAACCTTGCTCTAGATAATGATTGTATGATTTTTAGGATATTTGTTGATAATAGCATCGTGGAAGTTTTTGCGAATCAGGGAAAAGCGGTAATGACTATGCAGGTATTCCCAGGCGAAGAGGATTCAGGGGTTGAGCTTTTCTGTAATCGAGGGAAAGTTTTCGTAAATGTCACTCTTTGGCCTATGAAATCTGCTTGGGAGACTGGCTGATTTTCTAAAATCTTATCCAAAAGTCTCTTTCCGGTTAGTCCCATATAACGTATAAGAAATCTTATCCTCACTTCCACCTTATCATCCCATAATCCCAAAGATTCTTTCCGGTTAGCCTCATCTAACGTACAATAGTCTTATCCTCACTTCACGCCAACCTCTACTCGTGATTGTATGCTCAGTCCAAATGGGCTCAACAATCTCAGCTGAGGTTAATGTGGAATGGCTGTAAGCGTTGTCAAATTTGGAGTTGCCT
>MEZF01000043.1:20603-20689 GCA_001774245.1 Candidatus Bathyarchaeota archaeon RBG_13_52_12 | reverse complement strand
TGAAACAGCTGAGAAGCATCCCCAGCGACAGGGAGCTATACAGGCGACTCTGGAACGACGAGGCCCTCAGAGAGATCTGCGACATA
>MEZF01000043.1:20358-20533 GCA_001774245.1 Candidatus Bathyarchaeota archaeon RBG_13_52_12 | reverse complement strand
GCCACGTAGCTGTTGATGCCGACTCTGATATACCTGTGGCGGTGGTGTCGGCGTCGGCTAACGAGAACGAGAAGAAGCACTCCGAGGAGCTCCTGGATAAGGCGTCCCTGGTCGTTGAAGGGTTCAAGGAGGTTGTGGGTGACTCTCAGTACAGTAGCAGGCGGGTTAGAGATTC
>MEZF01000043.1:20005-20275 GCA_001774245.1 Candidatus Bathyarchaeota archaeon RBG_13_52_12 | reverse complement strand
TCTTCAGGGTCAGTGGGCCGGCTGAGGAGAGGAGAGTCTACGGGTTGGGGAGGGCCTCTGTGGAGAGGGTGAACTCTAGGCTTGATCTGGTTGGTTTGGGTGGCCTTAAGCTTAGAGGGCTGAGGAACGTCGCGTTCCATGTCACCCTCTGTTTGATCGCGTTGTTGCTGGTGGCTGTGGCGGCTCTTAGACTCGGTAGGCCCTGGAAGGCTAGGTCGGTGTCGTCATTCTGGTGGTGAGGGAGTTGATTTAAGGATGTAATTTAGCAAC
>MEZF01000043.1:14180-19948 GCA_001774245.1 Candidatus Bathyarchaeota archaeon RBG_13_52_12 | reverse complement strand
ACACATGTATCTGGGGCTATCGATGCAATGACATGAACATCAGGAACAACAGGATCACGCTCGCCACGGGATACGGTAGAGGAATGATGTTCGGTGATTTTGGCGACGTCGTGATAGGGATTTTCATATGGCCCGAACCAGGCATCTTCAAGGGTAGGGTCACGATAGAGGGCAATTACATCGACTTCGCCCGTGGAGGCGCATCCGGGGGGTTCCTTGCGAGGGGTGGGCAGGAGGAGGACCCTGAGTATCGACCAAACCTGTTTAGCCACGAGTACTACATGGGCTTCGGGATAGCGGTTCATGGCGCATCAGGCAAGGTGAACATCGAGAACAATGTTGTTCGAAACACTAACGCGAGGGGAATAGCAGCGACCTGCAACCTTGCATCGGCGGATGTGAGGATAAAGCATAACACGATAACTTCGGACCTCTATGGGTCCTACCCGTTTTCGAGCCCTGAGGCCGGAGCGGGCATCCTGGCGCAGAGTGCATGGAGCTTTCCGACGCCCGGGTTCAATGTTGAGATTGAGGATAACACAATCAGATTTGATAAACTGAACTACTCCGGAATCATAGTCCTCGGCCCGGTGACGGACCGAGAAGGTGCGGATAAACTTAGGGACGGAGTAATACGTGGGAACAGCATACAGTTGAAGGACGGGTACGAGGGCATCCACGTCAGGAAGTGCGACGGCTTCGATGTGTCAAGAAACACAATCGCTGGCGACGCATATTACGGGATACGGGTATCGGGGCGAAGGAGTTCCGGTGAAATCGACCTTAGCTCACTAAACAACACTATCGAGGGAAACGATATGCGAGACCTGAGAATAAGGGAGAGCGACGAGTACAGCAATAGCCATGTGGATGGGAGGATGTTCTCTGGTTCACCGGGATCCTCCCCGACGGCACATGTGTGGCTGGACAAAAACTCGGCGGATAACGTGATCAGACTCGATAGGGACGAGTCAGTGATAAACGAGGGAGCCGACAACGAAATAGAATACAAATAGGACTTCGTAACGCGGACCCAACATTTTCGCGTACGCGCGTACTTAACGCTAAAGCTACTCTGCGCTTGCGCGTGCGCCGAGTTTACACGAGTTTTTATTAATACTGCAGCGTACAGATTAAAATAAATGAAGGCTGTGGTTGTTGAGGCGAGCCCCAAGAGGGACGGAAACTCCGTGACCCTCGCGAAGGAATTCATCAAGGGTTTACGCGAGAATAGCAGCGCAGAGGTTACCGAGCTCTACCTCGAGGACATGGACATTAAATTCTGCAGAGGATGCTGGAGTTGCCTCAAGATGGGCGAACCTGGCTGTGTGATTAAAGATGATATGACAACTACGTATCCTAAGTTAAATGAGGCGGATGTGATCGTCTTCGCTACACCCATCTACTGGTGGCACATCAATGCCCAGATGAAGAAATTCATCGATCGGCTTGAGGGTTTGCTCGATGGAGATGGGCCAAATAATCTGTCAGGCAAGATCCTTGTGATGATTCTATCATACAACATGGAGGACCCCGACGGAGTTTATCTGGCGATCCAGATGTTCAGGTCGATAGCCGGCTGGTCGGGGATGGACTTGAAGGTGCTCCAGTACAACGCGACTCAGGGGCATGTATCCGGGGATCCAGAGAAACTTGTGGAAGCACATGAACTGGGTGCATCACTGAAGAACTTTGAGAGATATGCTCTTTGTCTTCAATGCCCCGTTGAGGGCTGTAAGGTCATATTTAGCTCAATTGAGGCTATAGCGAGACACCTGGCTACCGCGGCGGGGAATTCTCATAGTAATTGGCGTATGGGACACGGTTTCGAGGATCTTGGAATTAGAACCGATGAGTTGTGGATGGGAATCGCTGAGAAGATACGTGAGAACCATTAGAGCCATTCACGCGCACTATTGTGGTTAGGATTATTGTTTGGTTAACCGGCGAAGGTTCTCCGTCGCGGCGGAGCCGACCACTTCCGCTGTGAGGTTTCTCATCCTGCCGATGATCTCACAAGCCTTCACGACCTCCCATGGCTTGTTTGAGTCGGTTTCGGTAACCAGTAGCCTCAATGGTGTGTTCTTCACTGCCTCCTCGAACCCGGGGGGAGGCGCCTGAAGGGTCCGTAGCCCGAGGGAGAGGTGTATTCCGAGCTTTTCGCAGCGCTGGGCATACGCCCTGTCCTTGGCGAAGCCGTGGATCATCGCCCCGCTCTTCGCAGCCTCTTCCTCCTCGAGTAGGTCTAGAGCCTCCTGCCCCGGCGCCCTGTCGTGGACGATGACTGGGAGGCGCAGCTCCCTCGCGAGCCCTATGTGGGCGCGGAACGTAGCCCTCTGGATCTCCTTATCCAAGTACTTCTCATCCCTGACCCACTGGTGACTCATCCTCCCCGTGTAGTCTAAGCCCGTCTCACCTATGGCGACTACCTCGGGGTTCTCAGCGAGCCTAAGGAATGTCTTTCTAGTCTCTTCATTAAACTCGTCGCTATACCAGGGATGGACTGCGAGGCTTAATCGGATGCTTCGGCGGCTCTTCGCCAGCTTCAATGCGGTGTCCGTGGACGCCTCATCCAAGCCCATGGTCACCATTAGGGCGAGCCCAGCGTCTTCCGCCCTCGCCACATCTTCAGGGCTCATGTCGCCTAAGTGGCAGTGAGATTCCGAGTACAACTTGATCGAAGGGTGGATCGGGTCTAGGAGCTTATGAAGCTCTTGGGTCAGTCGCATGCGAATGGTAGATGTAAGCCACTTGAAATGCTGCGAATGAGGAGTATTATTCACAAAATAACTTAGGGGATAATCAAGTAATTTCATATCCTAATTTTAAATCTCTTACCAGTAAGACATTGTCAAATATTCTTCAGAAGCTAACCCTGGTCAGATTTACTGTAATATATTTACCAATAATAGTCGGACTCATCTTCACAGCGACTGGATTAACCTACTATTTAGATGCATCAAGGACATACCCTAGTTAAAAGCTACCCAAATACGGCATCATCAATCTAGCATCAGAAGAATTCAGTCCCACAGACATGATGAGGGTAACAATCCATCAAATCTCAACGCGGGAGAACTACGTTGATACAAGTGTTAGTCTAGTTCTCGAAGCTAAAGAAAAGCAGGTCAAGACATTCGCTCTTCAGGTTCCGCACCAAGTCGAAAACGCCTATGGGAAAATTGCTTACACAGATGCAGAGAAATCCGATACTTTCTATGATTATGGTGACGCTAAGGTAGAATGGAAACCTGGAAGCGACGTCTCCATCATATCCTATGAGTTTCGCCCACTATCAGGTAACCCTCGGTATAGCGTAGAGAGGGGGTTTCGATGGTTCGACGTAGTTACGAGGACGGGATTCTCCTCTTACGAGTTCATGGTGCCATTCTCCCGAACTAATGAAATCGCCGTTGATGCCTCATCGGGCTTAAGGTCTATCGGGGAAAAGGCCACGGTTATGCTCACAGTCTATCTTCCGGCTGATACTCGCCTAATTGACTCGATACCCCAGCCAAGTGAGGAGGTGATTGACTGGCAGGATTCTGACGTTGGATATAGGTCTTTGGTGTTCGTTGATGAGGTGGACTTTGGGATGACTCCGGGTTGGCCAAATCTTCCTTCTTTTAGGATTGCTTTTGAGGTTCCTGAGCTGAGTGAGAGATATAATCGGCTTGTTTTCGATTCAGGGCTTTTTCTCGGCATTGGAATTCAGTTTCTGCTTGCGGGGATCTTCGATGCTATCAAGTTGAGGGATAACAAGTAGCCCAGTATCCCACTCTTAATACTCTTCTTTTGTGTGAAGTTGCGAGCACTTCATCACTTATTTGTAGGCTTCCCCCCTTTACTCTAGTTTCTAAATACCTAAGCCTCGTGTATACCGCTGAATATGAGACTGACGCCGAGGCCTGTGCGAGCGTGAAGGAATCAACTCGACAAGCATAATGAGGATATAAGGAGAGTGAACTCCTGCCGCTTGTGTAAGAGGGTTGGAGGTCAATCTTTTAAAGACCAAGCAATTAGGATAAATTAAATGGCTGATGTAGAGAATGAATCGCTAGGGAGAAGATTCTCTAAGCTATTCCTTAATTATTTTAAAAAAAATAAAAAGAACATTAACATTCAATCAGAAACAGATTTATCAAATGAAATATTTAGAATATGCCGACTAGTAGCGGCAAACCTTGGGCTACCCTACATAATAGAGAACAAGAATCTGATTGACAGATGTTATTATACAAGTGAGAAGGACAGTCTTAAACCAATAATTGCTTTAAAACATGAAAATCGTTTTCAAGGAATATGGAAAGAGGAAATACCTAACCTTATGGCCATAGATTCCAAATTAAAAGTTTTGATCACCTACCCCCCTAAGACAAAGCACGTAAATTATGGAATATTTAATCACACATTTAGAAAGCTTGAACACTCTTTAGACACAGGTTATAAAAAAGATAAGAAGGTCGATGAATTCCTATTAGTTTTGGGGCTAAGAAAAACTAATGAAGTCAAGCCGTCGGATTTCTTCACTTACAATTATATGCTGGGAATTAAGGGGACGATGCTTCATAGGCCTAAACAAAATTGGGGTTTACTAAGCCAATATGGCTTAAGAAAATCAAATTTTAGGGAATTACCACTTTAATCGATTTGACCTAAAAACGATAATAGATTTCTACTAGGTAAGTAAGAGGTCTGGATGCTAGTTCTTCTAGGAGACGCATACGCAATCGTGAATTCTTGTGCTAATAAATAATATTTTATTGATAGTTAACTATGTATATTCTATGCCCTTCTGTACATCGTGTGGAGGAAGAGTCCTTCCAAATGAAAAATTCTGTACCAGCTGTGGAGCCCCAATACGAGAGATGACTACAATTACCGAAACCCCTTCAACTCCCAATGGAGATGAGAGCGTGCGTGTAGAAGCTGTAGTTGGGGTTATACCCCACCTAGTTCAGCCGACAGGTGGCCTGAAGTCGAGGGGTTGGATGTTTGTTTCTACCAATCAGAGGATATTGTTGGCGCAGTTCTCAGGCCCTATGATGCAAGAAGCCTTGGCTCTCTCGAAAGCTAAGGCTAAGGGTTTCGGCAAGCTCTTAGCGGGTAAGGTATTGCTCGCTCCTGATGTGGTTGAGTACTGTCGCAAGTACTTCAAGATGTCCCCAGAGCAGATTTTGGCTGAGACACCGGGCAACGTCTCCCTGAACCTGTCCGAGATCCGTAGGGCCTACATCGATTACGAGCAGGAGGAAAAGGATGAAGACTCTAGCATCCGGATGGATAGGTACTGGCTGACTATCCTATCTGACAAGGGGGAGTACAAGTACGTCTTCGACGCAGATCCCCAGGACATGAAGGTCCTTCGGGACGCATTGGGTGATAGAGTCCACGGCGAAGGTCGTGCTAAAGCGATGAAGCCGACATTCTAGGTCGCATACATGTAGCATCTGAAGAGTTGTAAACAGGCGCTGATTTCCTATTGAAGGCACTCGCGCCTCAATTGCACGCGCTGAGTATCAGGTGGAAGTGAGGAATAAGGCTATGACTCCTCTTACACTTAAAAAAAAGCCTTCACATCAAATAGTCTTCCATACGATCTCTCCGCCGTGGAAGACCAACCAGTAGACATCTTTTTCTCTGTAAAGGATCTTTTCGGAGCCCTGGAAAGACTTTAAGCTCCCGTTTACGCAGCAGGTGTATTTGAAGTCGTCTTCCTCGTACTCATCGGGTCCCCGGTAAGGTGCTTCCTCGGTAACTCTTCTGAG
>MEZF01000043.1:9419-14158 GCA_001774245.1 Candidatus Bathyarchaeota archaeon RBG_13_52_12 | reverse complement strand
ACATGAGAGGCGTCTACGCAACCCTCATGGCAGCGCCCATAATAATTCATAAGCCAAACGACTCTGTCGCTACGTGTAGCTATTTCTTCACCCGCGAAGGGATCCCACCCGTAATACCTATCCCTGTATACTAGATCCCCTTCGCTGTAGGACAGCTCCCGTGCGCTATTAGGGAGGGTAAGCCCAGCGTTGTCTCCCCCTTCAGCGTAGGTGGCCTTTTTAGCACTCACGAGAAAAGCCGCTAAATTCATGGGGATACCCTATATTTTTTCTCCTTTATCTCTATCGCTCACGCGAGCCTAAGCCATATTAACAGTGAGCCATTACTTAATTTTTCGCAAGAGCGTTAACAAGATAATTTTCATCACAGACGAGTTGACCTAACATTTATTTTGAATACGCACGCGTGATCATAGCCCTAATATGGAATGCCTGCTCGCACAATCAAAGATTATGAGAATCTTGAGAAATCTGGTTTT
This sequence comes from Candidatus Bathyarchaeota archaeon RBG_13_52_12, assembly GCA_001774245.1. Classification (GTDB taxonomy): domain Archaea; phylum Thermoproteota; class Bathyarchaeia; order TCS64; family TCS64; genus UBA8941. The sequence continues at coordinate 13,679 of MEZF01000043.1, read as the reverse complement.
CTGCGTTCAAGGAAAGCTTGAAAAGCTTCTTGAGCCTCCGGGGACTTTTGCATTCTCTTAAAAACCTCCCACTCTTCGGGCTTATATTTTCCGAACACATCAGAATAGAACCGTTTCATCAACATCTTCGTATTCCTCAAAGCCCCGGGAGGCTTCAATGCTAAACTTTCCGCAAGAGAAGTTACCTCAGCAATCAAAGTATCTTCGGGGAAAACCTTGTTTACCAATCCAAGATTCAAGGCATCCTTCGCGGATAACCAGTTCCCAAAGAAAAATAACTCTGCAGCACGTTGATAGCCAATTAGAAACGGTAAGTTAAATGTAGATCCAAACTCCGGTACCAATCCAAGGTTTACAAACGGATACTGAAACCTGCAGCCACCGCTGGCGTATACTAAGTCAAAATGCAGTAACATAGTAGCTCCAATACCTGTTGCATACCCATGAACAGCTGCAACTAGTGGTTTTCTAGCTCTCGGTATTGTCTGAGTAATGCTAAGAGAATCTGAGCCCCAGTCTCTATCCTGGAAATCTTTCACATCGTTTCCGGCGCAGAAACATTTTCCATTACCATAAAACAGGATCACTCTCACGTTTGGATCATCGTCACCACTTTCCAAGCTTTTAGAGATGCTATCGTACATCTCCCTTGTTAGGGCGTTTCTTTTCTCGGGGCGGTTCAATACTATATGAAGAACTCCGTTAACAGATTTAGTGATGATGTCTTCGCTCATATTTTTGAGTACAATTAACTGATATTAAAATTCATCATAGTACTGAATGCGTGCGAAAAAAGTAACAAATAATCACAAGTATCCAGCTCCATACTTACTCGTATTCTATCTTTAAATTGAAGCCCTTGATGCAAAGTGTCCGGAACATAAGAACTCGTCTCGGGTCAAGCGCTTGCCTTAGCCATACAGCGACTAGCACCTCTTGGGGAACACGAACCTAAATCAATCATTTAGGTCGGTGAAGGGTACGTGCCCTCATCTCCATCAGCCTCATCTCCCATATGAGTCCCTCGAGGCCTTCCTCTCGAAGTAGTTCAGCGAAACCTCGCACGCGCTCTGTATATACTCGTAGTTTTAGAGGAGGGGGGTGGGAAGAACGGGGGAGTTGGTTGGTTTGGTTTGCGTACTCTGACCACCTTCGACTACTTGCATGAAGATATCTTCCAACTCAGCTTGAGAACTCGAAAAGAAGATCGGTTAGGCTTCCCACGAGATGCCAGTGACAGAAGTCGATAAAAGATTATCGATCATTGCTGAAAAATCCTCAATGACCCTAAAATCGGTTAATCAACTCGGTGTGCATGGTTGGAACCATGTCAAGTGTAGGGCCAGGGGAGAGGCATAGCTTCTCTGTGGAGCTGGATGACAGGGAGCATGTGAAGAGGTTCTTCATCCTCAACGATTCTGGGAACAGGGTGCTATTTGAGGGGTACCTCATCGAGTTGAAGGAGATATCGCTTGTGGAGGGGTTGATACTTGAGGTCAGAGGCTCGAACGGTATTCTTCGGATAGATATGACGGAGGAAGAACTCAGACGGGCCCTAGTAGGGAAACGGTGAGGCTGGTTTGTTGAATTATGAATGTGTTTCCATACCTCGACTTGGAACCGCGTACATGGAATTTGCTTAAATGAATTCAAGCGCGCGATGTTACTTTGGCTCGCGCACTTGGTGGAATCATAAAACTGTGTACCTCTGTCAACGTTGCTCAACTTTAATAATTTCTAAGCGTTTGATAGAATTATGAGAGTAGGCGATAGAGTAAGGTGTGTGGATTTTCCCTGCGTGGATGTGAACAAGGAGGCCTACATCATCCCGAACATCATTCTAGATCCTCAGGCCATACGGGCAATGGTTGTGTCCGAGGCGGCTCCACAGAAGGCCTCAGACAACTACTATTCTGGCGGGTCGTCCCTCTTTGAGGAGACGACTGTCCAGGCCTTTAGAGATGCGGGCTTAGATGTAAGGACTCTGGGAGAGTTGGTGGAGAGGGGATTCTACTTCACAACGGCGGTGAAGTGCGGTAAAGTCGGTTACGGCGTCGGGTCAGACTCCATAAGAGCCTGTTCAAGGCTCTTGGAGGAGGAGTTCAAACTATTTCCCCAGCTTAAGGTCGTTATGCTGATGGGCGACGTCGCCATCAAGGCATTTAACGATTTGGTGAGAAGTCGAGGGGGCAAGAGGGTCATACCAGCGGGCTCCACCTACAAGATCAGGGGGACGCCCTACTACTATGGCGGTATCAGGACTTTCCCCTCTTACCTTCAAGCGGGGCCGAGTTTCTTAATAGAGAAGAGCAAGAGGCGGATGATTGGAGAGGATATTCGGGAAGCCCTCAGGATCCTTGACGTGAAAGATTAAAAAATCGCGCGTTGAGAGTGTCTTGCTCACGCATGCAAATGATTTTCATGCGATCAAGATTCGCACTAATCTAACCGCGCACGCGCTTGCGTTTCAGTTAAAGGGGCTCAAATAACTTAGGAGAATCCGGGTTACTCGCGGTTATTTCAATCTCAGGAAATTTAGCGATATAGACTTTTCGCGCGCGCGATCCCCAGTTCCACTTCCGGGTCAAAGTAGTGTAGCGACCTAGGTACTCTGCTCCCTTCGTCTTTTCAGCTGCTTGTTTGTATGTCTTGTCAACTTCCTTGAGTTCATCCTCTGTTCCTGTGAAGTCTAACCAGATGACAGCCATCATTTTCTATCATTTCCTCCATTCAGATCAGGCGTCACTATAACTATCAAAGTGACACCTAGTTTGAAGTTTAATTGAATCAGATATATATTTTATCATAAATTATTCATAATAATTGAGATTGTGAATTTCAAAACGCGCGCACAACGCGCGTGCGAGCATTTGCGAATCTAGGGCTCAGGTGACTTATGCATAGAGTTCATGAGCAGACACTTGTCGGTCCACTGGTCCAGGCTTGACATGGTTTGTGCTCTTCTCCGGTGCTTACACTTCCACATGATCTCCTTGGGGCAATTGTAACAGATGTAGATGTCGTGTGTTAGCACTGTTTTACCAGGCATCATAAAACTCGTTGACTAGGAGATTAAAACAGGTGCGGATTTAATGAGGGCTAAGGCGAGTGACTGACGTTCACCACGTTCGCGCGCGCGATCGAGATTTAGGGTAGCACGTCAACAACTTTTAAAGCAGATCCACACCATATGCTGAACCTACCCACCTTGCCCAACTTGTAATCCTGTGAGCCCATACCGAAGGCTTCACATGGAGGCACCACGAATTTGTCACTCACGTAGGTTGCGTGAATTATTACGCCGAATGGGCTTGACTCATTTTCATAGCTTCCATTAATCCCACTATAACTGTTGGGCGGTGAGAAGAGGACTACCCAGCTATTGGTGTTGACGTAGCTGTATTCCGCGTGAACTGTGTCCCCGACGTGGTATACGTCCTTGTCAGTTGATATTCTCGGCGTCATCGTTCCAGGCTGCAGCGCGTTTATCGAGTTTAACTGAAGCAATGTAGCAACTATAACTAAGACGCATAGGGATACAGCGACGCGCCAAGCTGAGGGGGGCCTCAACATCTTATTTACACAAGTTTAGAATTGAATTCTATATAATACTGAGGTTTAGAACACGCGAATCATGAGGCGCGCGAACGACTGCTGAGTCTACTCCTCAACCTTCGGCTTAGGGGGACCATCCCAGAAGAAGAGGACTATACTATCCTTAGTGAAGTTTGTAGCACCATGCTTACCACCCTTCGATGCTGTAGCAGCCATGTTTGGTAACATCGGCACGATGCCATTTGGCATCTCTATCTCACCAGATAACCCAATGGTAATCTGATTCGCTTCTGGATGAGTATGAATTTTATCGGCTACGCCCTTCGGGAACTTGACGAGCGCGAGGGTCGCCCCCGTCTTCTTATCCTCCCAGAGGGTGTGTTGCTTCACGTTTGAAAGGTAGTAGCCTCTGGGTGCGTCTTTCCACTCGATGTCTTTGAAGTTAAGGAACTTGAACATGTCTTGAGAAATATTAGCACAACTTTAACGTCTTCCAAAATTATGGATATAACTATTGATACGCGTGCGGATGATTACGAAATAATCTATGCTTTGCGCGCGTGTTGAACTCTGCATGCGACGAGCTTTAAATTGTGTAGAGTTTAATTTGTTATGTGAGGGTTGAGGGTTTTGGGTAAGGCTTTGGTTGTGTACGATAGTGTGTATGGTAATACAGAGAAGATTGCACAGGCTTTGGCGAAGGGG
>MEZF01000043.1:8389-9386 GCA_001774245.1 Candidatus Bathyarchaeota archaeon RBG_13_52_12 | reverse complement strand
CGGGCTGAATTGGTTAAGTTTGATGAATTGACTACGTATGATCTGTTGGTTGTTGGTGGCCCTGTTCATGCATGGAGTGCAACGAAACCGATAAAGACGTTTCTAGAGCGCTTGAAGACTGTAAAAGGCTTGAGTGGGAAAAAGGCGTTTGCGTTTGACACCAAGTTGAGTAGGAGCAGTTTGGCTGGGAGCGTTGGAGGAAAGATTGAGGGGAGTTTGAAAGGTCTAGGTTTGACGATTGTTAAGCCTCACGAAACAGCGGTCGTAAAAGGTAGTGAGGGGCCTTTAGAGGAAGGCGCGGAAGAGGCGTTCACTCAACTCGGCGTAGAGCTAGCTAAGATGGTGTAGCATGCGCTATTAGGTTTGAAAATATGGGTGTGATCGTCATAAACAATTTTCATGGGACGAGCCAATCAAATGTTACGCGTGCGACCTAGATGGCGAGATAGTCTTATCCTGAGCTCCACCTGATTGTTACCAGTGATAGTATGGTTGACCCAGTGGCACGGAAAGCGATGAAGACTACGAATCAGGTCAGTGAAAGTCACCGGTTCAAAATAGGCGTCTTCGACTGCACAGCTGTCAGCGACGGAGCCTTCACATACAAGCCTCCGACTTTCCCACCGCCCCCAATTTTCCTATTCGCAAACGCCCAAAAAGAAGATCTGGCACAGGCGCTCCATGCGCATAACCTTGATCCAGAAAAATGGTCAGAGTGGATAAGTCCATACATCTGTCTAGTAATAGACACGGGCAAGAACATTGTACTAGTTGATACAGGTGCAGATGGACTCGGCCCAAGCACGGGAACACTAGTTAAGAATCTTAAGTCCAACGGGATTTCTCCCGGGGACATCGACACAGTAATCCTCACGCATGGACACCCTGACCACATCGGGGGTAACACCACAAGTGAGGGGAGACCAGTTTTTCCAGACGCCCGTTTCGTCATGTGGAAAGGTGAGTGGGAGTTCTGGAACTCTGAGGAGGCGGAGCT
>MEZF01000043.1:4082-8378 GCA_001774245.1 Candidatus Bathyarchaeota archaeon RBG_13_52_12 | reverse complement strand
ACGGCAAGGATGTCCTCCTCGGCTTCGCCCGTCGCAATCTTCCACCGATTCGAGACCAAGTTGACCTTGTTGAACATGAGACGGAGATAGTGCCCGGTGTACGCGCTATCGCTGCACCAGGCCACACGCCGGGTCACATGGCTCTAAAACTCTCCTCAGAAGGTGAAAATCTGCTATGTGTTGCTGATGCGTTCCTCCATCCAATCCACGTAGAGCAGCCTGAATGGTGTGCGGTTGTAGATTTCGTTCCAAAGCAAGTTGCTGATACTAGGCGTCGGCTTCTTGGCATGGCTGCTGGGGAGAAGGCTCTGGTGTTTGCTTATCACTTCGTTTTTCCGGGTTTAGGGTTTGTTACCTGGGACGGAAAAGCGGGGCGATGGCAGCCGATTGACGCAGGCAAGGTGAGGCGTTAACTAGGTTTTGTGGATTTGTGGGCAAGTATTGTGAGCCTTTTACACTCGAGCCGTTTGATTCCCCGAAAGCCGATGCCGGACAAAACTGAAGCCAGGTAGTCGAGTCTGTGCGCCTTCAGCCGGGTGACATCAGAAAATTCCCGAAGCCCTGAAGCATCTTCAACCACCCAGACCCAGTGAACATCCCAGGATGAGTCCTCGGCACGCCAATTAGTACTCATCGTCCTGCAGGTAATCCTCACATCACCAAAGAGCTGGGTCTCTTCCCGCCACCTATCGAAGCGCTTTAGCTTAAAGTCCTCAGCGTCGAAGCAATCAAAAATTAGAATCCCGCCATCCTTGATGCATCTGTAAAAGCCTCGGAGTGCACTGACCATGTCTCTGTGAGTCTGCATGTAGGTGAATGCTGAACCAAGGCAGGTTACAGCATCGAATTGTTCTCTAAACTTTAATCTACGCATGTCCTGTCGGAGAAGCTTACCCTTCACCTTGTTACTGGCTAGGCTTAGCATGTCGTCGCTGAGGTCGATTCCTGTACACCTGTATCCATGCCCCTCAAGTATCTGGAGGAGATGCCCTGCTCCGCATGCGACGTCGAGAATGTTTGTTACATTGTTTTCTTCGAGGTGGGGTGCTATTACATCGTAAAAATTTCTGTAGTCGAATTTTCTCTCATAGTATTTGTCATATATCCAGGCGAGCTCGTAGTAGAGCTTGTGTTTTCCTGTTTCGGATAGGAAGTCTATCCCTCATTTAATTTCACCAACCGCAATAAAGTTGTTTTAAGTTAAATGATTTTCGTGCTCGCAAGTTACGACTTACAATCCACCTGCGAAATACGCGCTTGCCAAATATGCTATTTAGCCAATTGACAATGGGAGGCCCAAAATTATTGGAGTTATTCCCTTTCTCTCCCCCTTATAGTATGAATAGGCTCCAAAAATAACCGCCATCATACAAAAAATTAATGGTAATATTATCACCGAGAGAAGTGCACATATTATCCCTATGTATGGCATTAGTTTTACAGCCTTATTCATAGCTGGAATTACTTCTCCACACTCTCATGTGCACATTTGCGTGAGCATGTATTTATTTTCAATTACCGGTAGATGATTAGATGGACCCTAATCCGCCTAAACCCTCATATCAATTAGCTATACTGTTACTCATCTCCTTAGAGATAGTAGCAGTACTCTGGGGGAACGATGTCCTTCTGATAGGTGTTTTAATCCTAATCGTGATTGTAGCCTTCTTTTGGATAAGGTACTCTAGGTCTCGTCAGCTCATGGCTAAGTACATTCCAAGTGATGCATCTCCAAAGGAGGATTGGAAGGGAAAAAATGACGAGAACAATAACCCTCTCTAAGCTCGTGTTGAGAACAACTACTTCTTCATGCGTCGCACGAATAGGATTACGCATCCCAAAATAATTAGTGCCACAGCTTTGCCGCGTGTGCGCTAGTAATAATCATAAAAATGAATCCAATTACTAAGATAATAAATGAAGAAAGAACTAATGTCGGCATATGTAAATCGGTTCCAAGATATAACAAAACTATACCAGTTATCGCTAAGATGAATGTAATTAATTGGTTTCTTCGAGTTTTATCCATTATGTTCTTACCATTAACCTCAGTAAATAATCCTATCCTTAAGCTTGGCTTAGTTCTTTTTTGGCATTTTTTTGGGAGAATAGGCGCGCGCATTTTCGTTGAAAAAAATCCTTTGAGAAATAATTTTTCGTTATATCGATTATGGATAGTCTATAAAAATTTGCTAATTAAAACATGCATAAAGTAAAGCCAATCCTAAGGCAATAATTAGAATTTGTAGATGACTCAACCTCCTGATGTAGAACATATCAGATGGAAAATGAAAAAAGGGGATACTATAAGCTATCGCGCGCGTGACATAATTTTAATCGAGCAGCGCCTCCAGCCTATCCACCAAGCCAGCCAGGTAGGTGAAGGCGCTCTCCACCGGCCCGGGCGCGGCGAGGTCCACACCAGTCTGCTTGAGGTTATCGATGGGGTAGCGAGAGCCGCCCGCTTTCAGGAAGCTTAGGTAGCGCTCGACGGCAGCTGAGTCACCCGCTAGGATCGGTTTAGCAAGGGCGTGCGCCCCAGAGATGCCCGTTGTGTACTGGTAGACGTAGAAGTTCGCGTACATGTGGCTGAATTGAGCCCAGGTGATGCCCATCCTGTCACGATCAAACACGACCTCATCCCCGTAGCCTTCTTTGAAGAGGTCGGCCATGATCCCGATCAGGATATCGGCGCTCAGGGGCGCAGCGTGCTCGGCTCGGGTGTGGGCTTCGTACTCAAAGCGCGCCAGGAGGGGCATTATGAAGAAGTAGCGGTGGAAGTTGGACATTGCTTCCTCGATCAGGGCCACCTGGAAGTCGCGGTCCGGCTGTGTGCGCAGCATGTAGTCGCGCACCATGGCCTGGTTGAAGTTGGAGGCCACCTCTGCTTCGAAGAGCGAGTATCGCCCGTAGATGAAGGGTTGCTCGCGGCGGGAGAAGTAGCTATGCAGCGAGTGGCCAAGCTCGTGGGCGAGGGTGCTCAGGCTGAAGACGTCGTCGGCGTAGGACATCATGATGAAGGGGTATGTGCCGTGTGTGCCGCTGGAGAAGGCGCCATTACGCTTGCCCTTGTTGCGGGGCCGATCCACCCAGCGCTGGTCCAGGCAGCCTCTGCTGAGGATGGTGACGCACTCCTCACCAAGCGGGGCCATGCCGGCGCAGATCCAATCCACGGCCTGCTTGAAGGGTACCACCGGTTTGGCGGAGCCTAGAGGAGCCCTGAGGTCGTAGACGTGGAGGCTTTCAACTCCTAGGGCTCTCTTGCGGAGGCTCCAGTAGCGGTGCCAAGTGTGCAGGTTCTTCTGGAAGACCGTCAACAGGTTGTGGAATACCTCGACCGGGATGTTATTGGGGCCCAGTGATGCGTGGAGGGAGGACTCGTAGCCACGCGCCCGCATGTTGAAGACGTCCTGCTTCACCTGAGCTATGAAGGTGGCTGCGAGGGTGTTCCTCATCGCGAGGTAGCCATCGGAGTAGTTTTGCCACCCGCTGCGGCGCACGACGCGGTCTGGGCTGCTGAGTATCCCACCGATGCTGGCCTGTCCAACTTCGATGCTGTGGCCGTCGGTGGCTGTGGCGGGCTTGAAGGCTAGGTCGGCGTCGCTGAGAGCGCTGTAGACGCTGGCTGGGCCGCTGAAGGGATCCAAAGCCATCGCCAGTACCTGCTCGACCTCGCCGCTGCGCATGTGGGCTTGGCGGCACTTGAGCTTGTCCAGTGCGTGGGCGAAGTAAGCCAGCTCTGGGGTGGATTGGATCCAGCTCTCAACCAGCTCGAAGCCGAGCGTCATCAGCTCCGGCTCGAAGAATGCCGTGGCAGCGCCTAGGCGCGCGTTCATGCTGCGTGCCTGGCCCAGGCGGGCGGCTGTGCGCTGGTCGGTGGTGTCGACTGCATAGTAGTTGCTTGCGTAGTTGAAGTATTTGCCCGCCAAGATGCCGGCTGTTTCGGCTAGGCGCAGATAGGCCAGCAGTGTCTGCGGGCCCTCCTTCAGCCTGCCCTGATAGGCGGCGAGCTGGGGGAGGTAACTGGTTATATCCTGCCCGGCCGCCTCCCAATCGGCGGGGGTGGCGAAGATGCTTTCGAGGTCCCATGTTTCAGCATGGGGCACCTGGCTGCGTAGGGGCAAGATTGTGGCTTCAGTCATGGATGTTGACTCCTTGTTTAACTTGGCTGTTAGTTGGAGTTATATAATATTCGTGTACGTGAAAGCCCCCCTCACTATACCTCCACTGAGCGTGCGAATCTGATTGCCCGCGCCAAAATTAAATAACACATGAAATAATCACACCCTTGGGTAT
>MEZF01000043.1:0-4016 GCA_001774245.1 Candidatus Bathyarchaeota archaeon RBG_13_52_12 | reverse complement strand
TGAAGGGCGTCCTCCCGGGGTCCGATGTCTACCTGGTTAAGCCGAATTGGTACAGCCCCATGAGAGGCGGATACACCGATGCGGCCGCGCTGGAGACCCTACTCTCTGCGCTTCCAGGAAAGGCAATCGTCGTGGAGGGATACTCTGGGGACAGACAGGATGGTTCAGCCGTCTACTGGGTCCACGGAGAGAAGGTGGATTGGCGGTGGCTGCTAAGGAACCTCGACTTGGGCTGGGTTCTTGAAGACGGTAACTTGGAGACTATGAGGAGCTGGGACAAATGGTACAGGGACAGTCTCGGGTTAACAGATGTTATGGAGAGACATGGCTGTGAGTACCTCAGCATAACAGAGGAGGTCCTAGCTGGTAGGGTTGAAGATCCTCTGAGGGTCAAGAAACGAGTCGAGGCGCGTTATCCTGGTGTCCAGTATTCGAAGCTCTATGGCTACATGCCCAGCAGGTTAGCCGCATACGAGGGGACCCCCTTGATATGCTTGGGACATCTGAAGGGCGCAGGAGGAACATACCCAAGCTTGACGATCAAGAACCTTTTCGGACTTGTCCCCGATCCCTGGAGGAGCTGGTGGCACGGCCCGGGGGACACACGCCTGAGTCGAAGCATCATCGACATTGCGAAAATATACTCGTCATACTTTTCCTTAATCGGGGTCTGCGAGGCCTTCTCATGTTATACGGTCTCTGATCCGTCGGGGGAGGTCAAGACGTCGTATGGTGCGTATAGAATTGAGGATGGCGATGGATTCGCTGCGTGTGGAGCCAATCTTTCTGACCTGGACTCCGTTGTCTGTGGTCTGATTAGGGTGGATCCATCAAACGTGGGGTACCTTAAGGAGGCTAAAGCTGTGTTCGGGGCTTACAACGAGGATGCCGTTTCTGAAGCCTCATCATGCTCCAGGCAATGGTTCCCTGGAGTGTAGCACGCTGTATTTTGGTTCCATGTGAGGCTTATGCATCATCTAATGATCGATACCCTGGTAAGGATCAGCAAAGTTGTTAATGAAAATAAAATACTAATGGCATATGAAAAATTGGATCTCTGATACGCAGATTCATTAAGAACCAATCCCTCGTCCACAATCATATTTACTTGTACCTCGTTGGACCAAATCACACCATCCACACTCCAAGAATAGTAGATGTTATGACCCTCACGATCCATGACGACTCGGGCTAACGATCCGTCGTCAGATTCTACGAGCGAGTAACCCCAATTATCAAAGTAGCTAAGTCTCTCCCAGTTCACCCAATCCCGCGAAAAATACAGCTGAGTAACTGGGCGCCATTCAGGACTCCCCGTCTGTATTAGAGTAGTGACGCTCAGATAGTACCCACCGCGGACAGTACTGCAAAAGATGTGTGGCTCCTGACCGTTTAATGGAACCAAGTTCGATGTGAGGTTCATTGGCTCCGACCACGCGCCATCAACCAGCATCGAGTACCTAAGCCCGAGGTCGTTTCCATATATAGAGCCCTCATCCCAAATCACATTGACCTGACCAAGTGTATCGATAAAGGCCGATTCGTATAGAAACTGTCCTTCAACTCCTTTATCCAAGCCGAAGGGCGTAGGAGCAGGCTCATTCCATATGCCGTCATTAGCAGTTGTATACATCCAAGTTTTTCCTGATCTAAATAGGAGGAAAAGTGACCCATCCTCCAACTCTAAGAGGGTTGGATTGATAGTTTCAGTCTGTTCATTGTAGGCCTTAATCGGAGTGCTCCAAGCAGCTCCATTAACTGATTCTATGACATAGAGGGGGCTATGTGCCTCCTGACTAACCGTATACAGTACATAGTAGCTGTATGCGAGTTTCCAATTGTTGCTACTCGTAAGAAGTAGGCTTTGGCCGATTCCCGTGCCTCGCTCTACCTCAGCGATGGTCACTGTGTTCACTAGCGTTCCATTTCTTAGGAGTTCGCCGAAGTAGACGCTTAGTTGCAGGTAACCCGGTCCAGTGAAGGCGCTGGAGCCTGATTGAGTTGCCTGTCCAACGGATAGGTATACTCGCCCGTCCCTGACCCCGAGGACTGGATCGTTAAAGGATTTTGATAGGGCTACACTTGGTAGACCCGCCCACGCGAGCACAACATCTGATAACATGTAGGAGGAAGCTACTACCGTGACAACGACAGCGAGGGAGAAGGCTATCCGCTTGTTTGAGACATCTCTGTCGGGGATGAACTTGGCTGCTGCTTTGACTCCAGGGCACCAGCCGAGGAGGATTGTGAATGTGGCTCTAGGGTTCATGTTATCAGTCCTTTTTTGGATCAGCGGATGCGAGGGCTGATAACTCGGATGACCACCTGTCCCTAATCATCCTCCTGTGACAGCCCCCCAGATGTTCCCAATCGGGTAGTGGACGATCCTTACCCTATACCTCGGATCCAGCTGGAAGGGGAATTCGGCACATCCATCAATGCCAAGATACCAGACGAGCTCCCTCCCCGAGCACTTGAGTAGTGACACGCCGTCGGTTATCACTAGTTGTCCGTCATACCCCTCGTTATTTGAGTAACCACCGTAAAGTGCAACCCTTTCAATTTGGTAATCAGCGAAACCAGTCCTGGACGATGCCATGTAGTCGCCTAGGGCCCTGCCAAAAAGCCCGAGTCTATCCCGCCGAGGCTCACCGAATACCTTGACATGTGTGGAGTTGAAGTCCTGAGATATGAGCCACCTGACACATTCGCGGACCGAGTTAGGCATTTCCAACGTCATTGTGCAGTTGATGACCTCTTCAATTGTCGCGAACTGATAGGAGCTGATCTCGATTTTCGAGCCATGTGCGTACTCCGTCGCGTAAACCGGTTCGAAGAATATCGGTCCGTCACCACTCTTGTCGGTGAGGAACGCAGAGTAGTCGAATGTTTGGTTGAAGTCGGAGTCGAGGTAGACGCCTTGTTTAGCCCCGCTCTTGATGTATATCTGGAGGGGGCTACCCGGGGATATTGGGAGTGCAGTGCTTACCAGTGTCGAAGCTGTGATGATGACCCCTAATATAACAGCCGTTGAGAGCGTCACCAACCTGAGATTCGCTCGTTTTCCCAGAGGGTAGTCTATGACTCTATTGAAGCCTGGGCACCATCCGAGATATCTTCTGGCGACGCCTCTGAAGGTCATGTCCTCAGCTCCGGGATTAGCTTCGAGAATATGAGGTGAGCCAGCTTGGAGGGGGGTATGCTTTTCTGATCTACGCCAATCTCTATGCCCCTCTCATCAGCCTCATCGAGAAGCCTCTCCGCACACCGCTTCGTGTACTTGCATTTACCGCAGTCGGGTTCCTCGAAGTGCCAGGTTTGTACCCCGTGCTTCCTTGAGAAAGTGATTATCACCTTGCTCGAGTCAAGTGGCATCACCCCGAGCAAGATGCCGTTCGTGGGGTCGACACTTATGATCTCGATGGAGCTAGCCTCGGCCGTGTGGCGGAGCGCGTTCTCCACCTTCCCTAGGGATACTTTCAGGGCATCGTAGACGGCTTGGCGGGTGAAGTTGAATCTTTGCCCTATCTCAGCTCTCGACTCCCCACGTCTGTTAAGATCCCAGATCTCAAGCTGACGGTTGGTTAGATAGGCGGAGTTGAGCAATTATGGTCACGCAACACTTACTTGTAAAGGATAAAAGCTTTACGTCACGCGCGTGGGTCCGTTGTTTAATGATGTGATCCTGTAACTAATCACTATTTTTATCCCAAGTTAACCCACTCCATCAATCATGAAGCGCACACGATTAGTGCGCTAAAATATAAAAAAGAAGGAAAGGTAACTGGTTTTATGGTCCGATTGGGGTGAATCCTAGTACACTCGTTACGAAGGTTGTCGCCTTGAAGTCGGGCTCGTACTGAGCCATGATCACACTTACAGATGGGTTAGCTGCGCTCGGGTAGAATCCCCAGGCGTCGTATGGAGGCGCTGCCCTGTCACCGAACTCGTCAAGCTTACTCCACCCAGCGGCACCCCAATATTCGTCGGATGTCACCTTTTGGAAAGGTACGAGA
>MEZF01000042.1:4620-9848 GCA_001774245.1 Candidatus Bathyarchaeota archaeon RBG_13_52_12 | reverse complement strand
GGTGAGCTACATCGCCGGAGCCCTAGGAGTATGCGTAGCGGCTATCTTCTATGTCTTGAACCTGAGGATAAGCCAGAGAAACATGGAGGCAAACAGCGAGACACGACAATTTCAACTACTTATGCAGCTATCAGCGCCTCAATTCTCGAAGGAGGGATTCAGAACCTACCTCGAGTTCGCGAGCATGGAGTGGAAGGACTACGAAGACTTCGAGAAGAAGTATGGCTCAGACGTTAACCCGGAGAGCCTAGTGGTCAGAGATTTCATAGGGAGCTGGTTCAATAAGGCTGGCATACTCTTGAAGTACGGCATGATTGATAGGGAGCTGCTATACGATTTCCTAGGCACCGACTCAATCAGTCAATGGAACAAATACGGGGAGATTGTCCGAACTCAGAGGGAGTTGTATTCGGCCCCTGAGTTATATCGTTATTGGGATTACCTCTACGATGAGATGGTTAAGATCGCTGCTGAGCGTGGAATGGATATCCAGAGGAAGGAAGAGGTTAAGTTCACTGAGGAGATGAGGCGGAAGTTGGAAGCTAAATTCACTTGATCTGCTCACCTTTATGTCCCCCTAAACTTATCCTCACCTCTTCTTGATCCTCGAAAAATCTTATCCCAAAGTTACTTTGGTATAAGCCTCATCTTAACGTGTACAATAATCTTTTCCCCACTTCAGCATGCTTATCATCCCTCATTCCATGGTTACCGAGTACGCATGCGCCCAAATGCGAGATTATATATCATTTTCAGGGCATTGAATCCTAGACCTTTATGCCTAAAGAAAGCCGAGCAGTGCGCTACGACGATGTCCCGTGGAAGAGGAACGACGACCCGAGGGACTGGCTAAACTATAAGCGCCTAATCTGGGAGCAGATGGGCTCCAGCGACCTCTGCATAGGGATCGGTGAGCTCCCCCCAGGGAAGGTGCTTGGGCTTCACCACCACGTGGGCGACGCGGAGTTCTACTATGTGCTGAGTGGGAGGGCCACGATCACCGTCGATGATGAGGTGATTGACGCCACGCCCGGCACAGCCATCTATATTCCGAAGGATGCTCCTCACAAGATCTTGAATGACGGTGAGGAGAAGTTCGTGATGGTATATGGGCTGAACGCACCTACTCGGAAGTATGTTTGGGACGAGTGAACTACCCACCTCTAAAGAGGTGGGCTTCCTGATTCACCGAGGCGGCTTGCATCCATACACTGAGGGGTGTAGTGGTCTCCTCTCCATCAGGCGTGTATTCGCGCGGTCCCCGCCCTATCTCAAGACCACGCTTGAGTGGTTAAATAATTTAAGCGCGTGCTCGAGCCTTTTTTCCAATGAGAAAATTAAGAGTACTAATGTTTAGATATAATCCATTTTTTTTAAATTACTTAAAAATACTGATAAAGTTCGCACATGTGTTAGCAAATGGGGTTACAGGTGTGAAATCCATCAAATTTTAATCCTGTGTACCAAAAAACAATTTATTATCGTGGTCTGAGCGTTGAAGAAGATCCTGATCCTGTTGCTAGTTGGCGTCATCTTCGCACTAGGCGTACTCATCCTATCCTCGATGCCTAAGACAAGTACCGTTCAGGATGGGGGGCCCCTGACCCAGCCCAATAGGCTGGATAAGATTCCCTCGACGGCTGTTAAGGCTACTCCTGGAGGCGATGACTATCCGCCGATACTCCACTCAGGCCTCTACGAGGATCCAGTCCCACTCACCGCCGGTGTGAACACCGCGGGCGGTGAAGACTCGCCCTTCATCACTCCGGACGGCGGCACTCTCTACTTCTTCTTCACACCCGACGTCAGCGTCCCCGCTGAGAAGCAGATCCTCGACGGTGTCACCGGGATATACCAGTCGAAGAAACATGCGAATGGGACCTGGAGCGTTGCCGAGAAAATAATCCTTCAGGACAAGGGGAAAATCGCGATCGACGGGGCGGAATTCGTGCAGGGGGACACGATGTACTTCGCCTCCGTCCGCGAAGGATACTCGGGGATCCACTGGTTCCGAGCAGAGTACGTCGACGGCAGATGGAGGAACTGGCAACTCGTCGACAGCATACTGAAGAAGGATGAATACGAAACTGGTGAGCTCCACATCTCACCAGACGGGAAAACACTCTACTTCCACTCACCCAGGGAGGGAGGCATGGGGGGCCTCGACATCTGGTACTTCCAGCGGCTAAATGACTCGTGGTCTCCACCTGTGAACCTAGCGCCAGTTAACACAGCCGACGACGAGGGCTGGCCCGCAATGAGCCCGGACGGCGGTGAGCTCTGGTTCACCAGAACCTTCATGGGCTCCCCAGCCGTATACCGCTCACGGTTCGTCAACGGCTCCTGGGGTCCTCCCAGGCTCATAGTCTCACAGTTCGCCGGGGAGCCTTCAATCGATTCGGAGGGCAACATCTACTTCGTCCACCACTACTATAGGAACAGTGTCATGCTCGAGGCTGACATCTACGTTGCCAAGAGGATGAAGACTCCCCTCAAACCAGTCGACGCCGCCGAGCCACAAGCTGGGGGATTCCTCACGGCGTGTCTCCCGATGCCCGCGGAGGGGCGTGACCTGGCGGAAACCTACAAGCAAGCCTCAGCAAGCGTCGACCTCGTCCCAGTCTGGGGCCGCCCCACGGCCTTCTACGACCTTGCGGCTGACCTCCGGGGAGCCTGGGGTGAACTATTCGTCGATGACCTGATAAGGGGCAACGGGATGGCGCCCATCATTGAGCTCAGCTTCATGGGGGAGAATCTCACGCTCCAGTCTCCACAGTCGCTCGGATACAGCGCCCTATCAAGCCCACTGTGGAGACGCGCCTACCTCCAAGCAGCCCTCGAAGCAGTTAGAGCCGCCCGCCCCAGGTACCTCTCGTTGGGGAACGAGGTTAATCGGTGGTACGAAAAGTACGGCCTCGACGGGGATAACGGCTTCCAAAACTATGTGAGTCTCTATAACGAGGTCTATGACGCCGTCAAGGAGCTCTCACCTGAGACGCGGGTCTTCTGCACCTTCGCTAGGGAGATAGTTTCGGAGAACAGGGAGGCAGACCTAGGCGTCCTGAGCCTGTTCGACCCAGCGAGGATGGACCTCCTAGCCTTCACAAGCTACCCCCACGCAGTGAAGGGAACCAGTTCACCCTCGAGCCTCCCCGACGACTACTACACGCGTGCCCTAAACCATATGCCCGGTAAGCCCCTCGCCTTCACGGAGCTTGGTTGGCCGAGCATCGAGGCATTCGGCGGCGAAGCGGGTCAGGCCAGCTTCCTAGTGCAGGTGACGAGTAGGCTAACAAGGGACCGGGGGGCCAGCTTGAGCGTCGTTGGGTGGTGTTGGCTGAGCGACCTCACCGCTGAGGACCACGTAGGCCTGATAACGCGCTCCGGGGAGGAGAAGGAGGCCTACAGAGTCTGGTTGAGCCTCAGTGGTTGACGCATACACACCAATAGCGCGCGCAGCCACGCGGACCTGCTTGATGCGTCGAGTATAGCGCAGCCGTACCGCCTCATGGCTCAATCGGGTTCATGCGCACGCTCACACGTTCATATTATATAGCAAACAGTCGTGCTGAATTACACATTGACAAACAACGCCGATGAATACTCTAAACAGCACAAATACGGTGAAGCCGCCAAATTATACGAAGCCGAAGCAGAGTCAACAAACGATGCCTCACATAAAATAAGCCTGTATAAGAAAGCCGCCTCGGCTTATCATGAATATGGATCATACGATGAGGAGGCTAGATGTATGATGTCAGCGTGTAGTCTCCTCGATGGAGATGAAAAGATAGAGTGTCTAATATCATGCTGGAAGGCGTATATTACAGCGATAGCCGTCTATCAATATGATACGGGTTTTGAGTGGAGGGGAGAGGCAGAAAACCTCGATCCCTCCTACACTAATACAATACAGGGTTACTATTCTAAAGCCGTGAACGTGCTTGAAATAGCGTTAAAAAGTAGAAGCATAGACAGGGGTAGGCTTCTGGATGTCCTGAACGCCGAATGCGTAAATAAGCGTAATGAGGGGGGATGGGCAGCCTCTGAATGCTTCTCCAGCGTCAATGAAGCTCTGAGAAGAAGTGGCTTGTCATCGCGCGCGCGACTTGCAGGGCGGTAGTTCACTTTAATAGCGTGTACCAGTATCGCGAAAAGTATGAAAAGTGATCCAATGATCAAAAAGCCGAAGGAAATCAACGAATACGGTACGCTGAAAACCCTAGTACCACTATAGTCCGCCAGTAACAGAAGCCCGGTAATTATCCCGAT
Source organism: Candidatus Bathyarchaeota archaeon RBG_13_52_12 (assembly GCA_001774245.1). Classification (GTDB taxonomy): domain Archaea; phylum Thermoproteota; class Bathyarchaeia; order TCS64; family TCS64; genus UBA8941. The sequence continues at coordinate 5,576 of MEZF01000042.1, read as the reverse complement.
CAGACAAAATATGAAGCCTGGAACACCCAAAAAACGCAGGGGCCTGCCAATCAATTGGAGCCTCAAGATCGCGAGCATCACCTCGAACCCGTGGGAAAACGGGTTTTTAGTGGAGGTCTTCACAAGAGAGCCATAGCTGACGTCGATGGAGACCTCAACCATCCTAAACCCATTGCTCACAGCCATCATGATCTCCTCCGACTCCACGCCGAAGCCATTCTCCTTAAGGTTAGTTAACTCGGCCAACGTGTTTCTTGAGAACGCCCTGTAACCGCTCTGAGTATCCCTGATGTTCGACTTGAGGCCCGCCTGCATGGTGTTTAGGATCCACAGGCCAACCTTCCTGTAGATTGGCGCCCTGTTCTTAGCGTCCCTGTGGTAACGGGACCCAATGACCATGTCAGCGGAACCATCGATGATCGGCTTGACCAGCCTGGGAATTTCCATCGGGTCATGCTGCCCGTCCCCATCAAGTGTCACGACGACGTCCGCGTCGTATGATAGGGCCGTCAGGAAAAGGGCCCTCAAGGAGGCACCCTTCCCCAGGGTCCTCTTGTTGCTGATCACAGTAGCCCCAGCCTCTTCAGCGATCTGACGGGTGTTATCCGCCGAGCCGTCGTCACAGACTATTACTCTATCACAGTGTCTCCGCGCCAGCAAAACGATGCTCGCGATCGTCCTTTCCTCGTTCAAAGCCGGTACGCAGGCGACTATTATCTTCCTGTGAATCGGGAGCAGTGACTCGGTCTGCAGCCTGTCTCCGGAGTCACCCGCAGCCACCTCATTGACTCTGGGTTGTTCCTCAGCTCTAGATGTTTTAGACAACTATCGATGCACCGTGAAGCAATGGGCACCAACTCCATCACCGCGTTGAAAGTAAATACTTAGTGAAGCTAAAATTCTGAATAATGTTCACGTTGCACGCTGATCCCGCTAATACCACGTGTAGGGTCTTT
>MEZF01000042.1:3425-4528 GCA_001774245.1 Candidatus Bathyarchaeota archaeon RBG_13_52_12 | reverse complement strand
CCTCCCGGAGAAGAAGCGAATAAAGAGCTGCGACTACCACCATGAGGACTCCACCAAGGTACGCGGGGGAGTCCAGGCCCAGCTGCTCCATCATCGCCCCACCCAGCGCCGGGGATACGATGCCTCCAGCATTCATGGAGATCATCCTAATGCTGTTGGCAGTCGACTTCTCGTCCTCGCCTATGCTCCTCATGAAGATGCTAGTTATGAGGGGTTCAGACATGAACCCGGTCCCGCTCCTGAGTACATACAGTATGGCCATGATCCCGAAGCCGGGGGATATAGGCATCAGCAGTATGAAGAACGCTGATAAAGCGACTCCCACGGTGATACTTCTTAAGCCACCGATGCGCCGGGCTATCCCAGCTGCTAAACCCTTAGACATCGCCATAGCCAGGTTAGAGACCAGGAATAAAGTGCCGAGGGCAGCGGAGCCGACCCCTAGTTTCATGTATAGGTAGTAGGGGAAGAGGCTGAACAGCAGTCCACCCGCGACGTTTGCGAGGAGCCCGATGCCGCAGATCTTCAGCACCACTGCCCTGGATTTGAGGAAGAGGCTGAAGCCCTTCGACAGGGTCTCGTTGACGCCCAAGGCGGATATGTAGGTGATGACGAACTGGAGAACAAACAGCACAGCTGCAGCGATCATCGTCACTCTGTAGGCTTCGAAGAGTGTGAAACCCATGGAGGATGCTAGATAGGGTGGTATGAAGCCGCCGATGCTTCCCAGGCTCGTTGCAGCGATGTTGAGGAAGCCAAATAGGCTGAAGGCCCTTGCCAAGTCGTAGCCCTCGAAGAAGGAGGAGTAGAGAGGCGTGAATACAGCGGCAGCAGCGTTGCACACGCCTATCAACAGAAAAGACAGGGCGAACGTCTCTACCGAGTTGGCGAAGAAGAAAGCGATCACGCCCAATATGGCAGCTACTGTGCCGATAATGATCATGGGCCTCTTCCCTACCTTGTCAGCCAGTATACCTGCTGGGATCATTAACACGGTGGAGCTGAGTGAATTCATCATGAAGATGAGGCCGAGGCTCTGCGCGTTGAACCCGTAGGCGGCGAGATACAGCATCATCACTACGTTGAATACGCCGTTGAAGACT
>MEZF01000042.1:1058-3377 GCA_001774245.1 Candidatus Bathyarchaeota archaeon RBG_13_52_12 | reverse complement strand
TTCGAGGGCTTTATGTCGTCGATGAGGCCTTTCCCCGTTTTCTGGATCGCGCTGAAGTAACTGGGGGAGTCATTCATTCGCTAGGTACCTCTACTAATTATATGGGACGAATTTGTGATAAAACTTCCATTATGCGCTTCGCGCGCGTGAAAGTGTGTGTGTATGGCCATGTCTTATCCCCAAACCCAATGCGCGCGCGAGATCATAGTTTGATGGCTTCGAATACTAGATGGAGCGGAACCTCAATGAAACCTGAACTATCCTCTTCCTTTTCAAGAAATTCCTCAGTCGGCTCAGGCTCCTCCAATTTAGTTATGACTAGTCCATTAGAGCTGAGAATCCTGGCATACCAACTCAAAGGTCTATGGAATGACTGCGTAAACTTTCTAACGTTTTTCTCAATCCTCCATGGTATATCCTCCGAGAATGGCTTCCGGTAGGCCCGAATTTTCCTGTAAACCCTGCGTGGCTCAAAGGCTACTTTCTCTATCACCCACCCTGAATTAGATCCATTGTCAAAGCATGGATGAGAGATGCTTGCCACAAACCTCCCTCCACCTCCCTTTAGGACTCTGCTCACCTCCCTGACCGCGCCCTCAGCATCCTCAATGTCCATCAAGCTCATATTGGCAAAAACCAGATCGAAACTGGCATCAGGGATCATGTCAAGCCGGTTTGCATCCGAGTGAATGTAACTTATCTTAAGCGTGTTACCTGGGTCATGGGCTTGCGCGTTCTTGATCATCCTGAGCGAAGAATCAACCGCGGTCACCCTGGCCCCCTCCCGGGCAAACCTCCTCGCAAGGTATCCGTTGCCACAGCCGAGGTCAAGGATCTCTTTGCCTCTACAGTCTCCGACGAGTATCTGGAGCACAGGATCAATGAGCGCCCTGTGCCATAGGTCCCCGGACTCACCCTGCTTCTTATCATACCAATCGGAAAGATCTTCCCAACACGCCAAATTTACTCAGCCTCGAAAGTTTCCTAGTACCCACATTAAGCAACATTTATTTAAAATCATTCGAACCCGCGCGCGACCGAGGAATCACAGTCCATTCACGATGTTTATCGGCTTCTCCCCCTTCAAGTACCTCGCCACATTTCGGCCGAGGTAGATTACACCTCTCCGCGCGCACTCCGCCGTAGCACCCGCGATGTGGGGCGTGAGGATAACGTTCGGGAGGCCGATGAGTGGGCTATCAGGCTTTATTGGCTCGGGATAGAACACGTCTATTCCCGCGCCGGCCAGCCTCCCCTCCTTGATCGCGTCTGCCAGGGCCTGAGCATCCACGATCTCACCTCTCGCTACGTTGACTAGGATCGCGTTCTTCTTCATCTTAGCTATGGTCTCGCGGCCGAACATTCCTCGCGTCTCGTCGGTGAGGGGCACATGTATGCTTATCACGTCAGAGTCTCGGAGCAACTCGTCGAAGGACGCATACTTTAATCCCAGAGATGCCTCCTCAGCAGCGCCAAGCCTATTCCTCTTGTGGTAGAGTATACTGGGTGTGAAGGCTCGTACCCTCTTAGCGAGCTCAGTGCCAGAGCTGCCCATGCCCACTATCCCCAGGGTTCTACTGCTAAGCTCCCAAGCGCTTCCCTGACCCACCACCTGGACCTGTAGCCAGTTGCACCTAGAGGTCTCCGCGTGCATTATGGGGGTCTTCTTGAGAAGGGAGAGGATCAACATCATGGCGTGCTCAGCTAAGCCGATGCTGTTGAACCCCGCTATGTTTGCTACGGGTATGCCTCGTTCACGGGCTGCCTCTATGTCTATGATCTCGATGCCGACCGCTATCTGTTGGATGAACTTGAGGCCCTCCGCGGACTCGATCATTCTCCTGTTGATCTTTGTCCTATGAGTGTAGTCCCCTAGTATGATCTCGGTGTCCCTTGTGGCCTCGATCGCCTCGTCTTCCGGTGAACCCGGGGGCATAAACTTTAGGTCAAGGTTTTGCAGCACCGGGTCGACTGAGAGGAGAAGTTGGATAATCTGAGGGGTCATCGGTGAAAAGCATACTGTTTTAATTTTCATGGAAGATTAGAGATAGTCGCCGATATAAAAAATAATGTTACGACTGCCGCTCTCACCACTACAAGCTCACCCTCTATAAGATAGAGTACTCTTAATGGGTTTGGTGCGCGTGTCTTATCCTCGCTTCCACCTGAGTGTTACCCGTGAACTTGAAACCTGATCTATCATTGCTCTAGCCACGCGCGCCATTGAATCTCTACACGAGAATGTTAAATTGGCCAATACCTGAGAGGATCGGTGATAAGTGCAAGGCTAATTATGCTTATCCTATCGAAGGCGAGAGC
>MEZF01000042.1:814-1050 GCA_001774245.1 Candidatus Bathyarchaeota archaeon RBG_13_52_12 | reverse complement strand
CGTGGACAACTACCTCAACTATATGCCACACTCTAGTCGAGTCACTGAAGGTTTGTGTGAGGTGCGAACCCTGTCAGGAGGCGCTGACACATTGATCCTGACCGTGTTTCTTGACGGCCTTCGCCCAGACCAAGTGACGACACAACACTCGCCCAACATTGCTAGCCTAATGAAGGAGGGGGTCCGCTTCCTGAATCACCACGCCGTCTTCCCAACCGAAACCCGAGTCAACGTCG
>MEZF01000042.1:328-801 GCA_001774245.1 Candidatus Bathyarchaeota archaeon RBG_13_52_12 | reverse complement strand
AGGACGAAGCCCCAGCTTTCACGGAATCGTCGGTAACACCTTCATAGCCTACAACCAAGGAACACCCTGGGAGGTGAATACAGGCCAACGCCGATGCTTGGCTCGGCTGGACGAGGAGACCGGGGGTCGTCTCCTCCTATCAAAAAGCCTCGGAGAGATCCTGGCAGAGAATGGCGAGAAGATGATCGCCATCAGCATTGGAAGCGAAGGCAACGCCTTCCTAAACAACCATAAGGCAGAGAAAAATGGAGGCTTGGTGATTCACCCGGATTTCACCATCCCAGAAAGAGAGGAAAAGGAGATAGCGCATACTGTCGGAGCCTGGCCGCCGGCAGGTGCACCAAACACAGAACGAATACGCCACGCCACGTCGATCCTACTTGACTACGTCATCCCAAAGTATGATCCATCGGTAGTCACTCTCTGGTTCTCCGAGCCAGACGGCGCCCAGCACAAGACACGGATTTCCTCCC
>MEZF01000042.1:0-190 GCA_001774245.1 Candidatus Bathyarchaeota archaeon RBG_13_52_12 | reverse complement strand
TTGACGTCGCCGATCAACTTGTCCATGCAGGCCTGAAGGAGAAGAACGACTCCACAGACCTCCTGGTCACGGCCACAGGTGGCTGCGCCCTACTCTACGTTAGGAACCATGAGGAGGCGAAGATCCAATCCGTCGCAGAGTACCTCATGGCACAGGATTGGTGCGGATCACTCTTCTCAAACTCAGCCAT
>MEZF01000041.1:22251-28718 GCA_001774245.1 Candidatus Bathyarchaeota archaeon RBG_13_52_12 | reverse complement strand
ATCAGGGTGTCAGCCTGTACGCCGATCTCCCCCTCGGAGGCAATGATCTTACCCTGGGGCAGCTTCTTACCCGACATCTTCTTCGTAAGTATTCCAACCTCGTCTGCCTTCACCAAGGCAAAGCCGGGGAGAATGAAGATAAGCAAGATCATAAGCAACACGATGGCGATCACTAAAATGAATCCCAGTGAACTGCCAATTAGACCATCAAACAAAGCCAATTTTCATCCCCCTCCTACCTTCAAGTATGATTAACGTTCCAGCGGTAAAAGAACATCCATCATAGATTCTATAGAATCAATATATTTAGATGGGTTCAGCTTAAATCCTCGACTCCCTTGTTCCATGAGAGGTACTTGAAGCGCCTTGGTTTGATTGTGAACCCTATTGCTGGGATGGGTGGTCGCGTTGGCCTCAAGGGGAGCGACGGTTCCGAGACGCTTAGGAGGGCAAAAGAGCTAGGCGCTACAGAGACATCCCCCGCTAGGGCTTCAGAGGCGCTTAAACACATTGTCTCCATTAAAGATCGGATAGAGTTGTTCACCTATCCCAGGGAGATGGGTGAGGACGAGGCACGGTCAGCCGGGTTAGAGCCGAAGGTGATCGGAGCGATCAATACTAACGAGACGACTTCCGCTGACACTCGGGCGGCGGCAACGGAGATGGCGAATCTCGGCGTAGACCTTCTCCTCTTCGCAGGTGGTGACGGCACAGCCCGTGACATCTGCGAGGCGATCGATAGTAAAGTCACCGCTCTAGGCATCCCATCTGGCGTCAAAATACACTCCGCGGTTTTTGCCGTCTCCCCGGCAGCGGCGGGGACACTTGCAGCCAAGTATCTCAGAGGTGAAGTTACGTCGGTCCAACAGTCCGAGGTCATGGACATTGATGAAGAAGCGTTCCGCGAAAACAGGCTCAGCGCCCGACTCTATGGGTACTTGCGCGTCCCAGTGGAGGAATCTTACATGCAGGGGTCGAAGGAGGCGAGCCTCGTCCAAGAGGATGAGAATCTTAAGGCTATAGCCGAGGACCTCTCAGAAGCGATGGATCAAGAAACCATCTACGTCCTCGGCCCCGGATCAACATTAGGCGGCGTAGCCGAGCACCTTGGCCTTGATAAGACGCTCCTCGGCGTCGACGTCATCAAGGCTAGGAAGATCATCGCAGCAGACGTGAATGAGAAACAGCTCCTTGAGCTGGTCAAGGGTAAAAAGGCGAAAATTATTGTCACCATCATCGGTGGGCAGGGCTTCGTCTTTGGACGCGGGAATCAACAGATAAGTCCCCAGGTAATCCACGCCATAGGAAAGGAGAACATCGTCATAGCCGCGACACCGGCCAAGCTGGCCACCTTACGCGGTAGACCCCTCCTTGTAGACACTGGCAGCGCTAAGTTGGATGAGGAACTATCCGGATATGTTCGCGTCGTCACAGATTATGGCCGTCGTGTAGTTTACAGAATAAAGGCTGGGTGATTCCGGCGCCGGGGTAATCGTGAGCCGGATGTTACATAAAATTCTGATCATGAAAATAAAATATTTAACAATGGCGTAAATTTACTTCGGGCTATAGGGGCCAAGGTACTCTTCCTGCAGGATGTTTCCACCATCGATAACGATCTCTGAGCCTGTGAGGTAGCTCGACTCGTCACTGGCGAGGAAGAGGACGAGGTTTCCCACGTCCTCTGGGCTCCCCTGGCGGCACATTGGTATCTTCCGGCCAAACTCCCTCATCGCCGCCTCCCCATCCTCCCCCACCTTACTCCCCCTTATCCCGAAGGCGCTTGGGCTGTAGACGTACCCCGGCAGGATGCAGTTTACGTTGATCATATACTGCGCCGTCTCAAGGGCTAGGGCCTTCGTGAATCCTATCACCGCAGCCTTTGAGGAACCATACGCAGTCTGCCCGCCAGCGGGCGTCCCCACCATAGGCCCCGTCACACTGCTCATGTTCACTATCTTCCCGTACCTTCTCTCCATCATCCCGGGGAGCACCGCCTTCGCGCATCGGAACATCCCGAAGACGTTGATCTCGAAGAGTTGGTGGAGGAACTCCTCATCCATCTCGACGAGCTTACGCCTCGGGTAAATGCCTGCGTTGTTGACGAGAACGTCGACGCGCCCATGATCCTTCGCGATCTTGTTGAATGCCTGTTCAACGTCGCCGGCCTTGGTAACGTCCATCCGATAAGCGCGAGCCTTCCCATAGTCCTTACAAATATTCTCCGCAGTCAGCTCAACGCTGTCCTTTATGTCAGTGAGGCAGACGGTGGCGCCGTGGGAGGCTAAGACCCTTGAGATGCCCGCCCCTATTCCCTGGGCGGCGCCTGTCACAACCGCGACCCTACCCTCGAGCCGCTTCACTTCATCTTCCTCCTATATGCTCTCCAACTCATCCCCCACCTATCAGGGTCATCGAAAGGCGCCGTGTTCGCCACGTGTATCGACGAGTTGTGTGGAGCCTTCTTAAGTATCTCTGGGTCCTCGTATGCCTCCTCGCAGACCCGCCTAAGCACGGCAACCCAATAGTCGATGTCGGCTTTTCTATAGGTCTCGCATGGCTCGGGGGTGAAAGGCTCTGGAACGATCCAGGGGTGGTGGCTGGTGAAGTAGCTCTGTATACCATAGTCAATGACTCGGCGATTTACCTCATTTATCCCACAGCCTGTGTCCTTTTTCAGCTTCTCCAGGCTCCAGCGGACCTGATCGAGGCGCTTCCCACCGTACGGCTTCGTCACGCCTGGGACCGACTTCATCTTCTCGCTGAGGTACTGGTTGTTAATCATACTCACCTCTGCCGCTTCCCTAAGACCATCCGCACCCAAGGCGGCCGCCCAGGCGTATGCGCGTACAACCACCTGAAGATTCCCTAGAAAGTCACGAACACGCCCTATACTCTTTGGCCTGTCGTAGTCAAGGTGATATCTATCACCCGTTTTAACTATGACGGGAATAGGGAGAAGTTCCTCAAGCTCCTCGGTGACGCCCACAGCTCCCGAGCCGGGACCAGATGAACCATGGGGGCTGCTGAATGTCTTGTGGAGGTTGAAGAAGCTCATGTCGAAGCCAGCGTCCCTGGCCCTCGTGACACCCATAACGGAGTTCAGGTTCGCCTGGTCATAGACGCACAGGCCCCCCACTTCGTGCACTATTTTCGTCCACTCGTCAATGTGCTCATTGAAGATGCCCGTGTCCTCGGGATTAGTTACGAATATACCCGCGGTACGCTTGGAGACTGCCGCCTTCAGTGCTTCGACGCTGGGGTAGCCCGTCTCTTCATCGGGGTACAATGTTACGACCTTGAACCCGGCCGTCGCTGGGCAGGCTGCGTCGCAGGGGTGGCTGAAGATAGTGGTGATGATCTCGTCACGCTGCTCAAGTTCACCGTTTAACTGGTGGTACTTACGCATCATCGCAGCGTCGTTGAATGCCCCAGCCGATCCGCCAGGGGGCTGGAATGTGAACGCGTCCATGCCGCTGATCTCGTGCAGGTAGACGTTGGCGAAGCGCCATGCAACTTCGAGGAGTCCTTGGATGGTCTCCTCGGGCTGGTCAGGGTGTACGCCAGCGATCATATCGGCTAGCTCCTCATTGACCTTGGGGCTGTACTTCATCGTGCATGTGCCGACGCCGAGGTCGATGCCCATCTCCATGCCTAGGGTCATCTGGCTGAGGCGGAGCCAGTGGCGGAGGGCTTGAGGCTGGCTTAGCTCTGGGAGGTCCGGTTTCTCCCTCCGCCTCATCTTCTTTGGGACAAGCGCCTCAGGCTTGCCTACCGCCTTCTTTATCTCCTCTTCAACGGCTGGAAGAATGACACCGCGCTCCCCGCCTCGGCCAAGCTCGTGTATGAGACGCTCGCTCCAGACAGGTGCATGGTACGGCCGGACCCTCGGCTGGGTCATCTTAGTATCGCCTCCAGCTCGGCGGCGAACCTATCTATGTCCGCCTTGGAGTGGACCTCAGTTATACAGGTGAGAGCGGACTGACCAAGCTCAGGGAACTCCCGAGAAATGTCCTTACCCCCGAATATGCCCCTCTTAAGTAGCGCTTTGTTGACATATCTGACCTTCTTCCCTGCGGCGTCAACGTTGAGGGGAAACTCCTTGAAGAAGCCGGGAAACCTTGCTTCTACTCCCTTAATCTCAGCGAGCTTCTCAGCAGCGTAATGGCTCTTATGTAGTATGGCTTCTCCGACATCTTTCATCCCCTCGGGGCCTAGGAGGCTCATATATACGGCGGCGATGATGCCGTGGAGGGCGGTTGTGGTGCCGACCCAGTCCTTAGCCTTCTCACGCGACATGTAGCTGGTACGTTCGTACTTCGCCTGGCCGAAGGCGTACTCCCCCTCCACTATTGTGTTGGTTATGCTGATGAGGCGGAGCGGGTACTCAGCGACATAACGTTCTTCGTCTCGGCTAGCTATGAAACCAGCGAGGCCGCCGCCCGCTGTCATGTGGACTCCGAGGGGCTGAACCTCCCCGCAGACGATGTCCGCGCCGTATTCGCTTGGGGGAGCAAGGACGCCGAGGCTGATGGGGTCGACGCCGACGACAACCTCGGCCCCGGCTTTGTGGGCTAAATCAGCTATCTCATCGCCCTGGTCCTCTATGGCGCCGAGGTAGCCGGGGTTCTCGAAGTAGACGCAGGCGGACTTTCCGGTGATCTTCATCCTTAGGTCCTTGAGGTCGAGGGTGCCGGTTTCTTGGTTGTAGGCGACCTTATTGATCTTGAGGGCGCCAGGCATCTCGGTGGGATTGCAAAAGTTGGTTAATACACTAAGTCGGGCGGGGCTCATGTGGGCAGGGACAAGTATCTCGTTTCTTCTGGTGAGGCGCGAGGCCATTCTTACAGCGTTCCCCGCGGCGCTCCCCCAATCATAAGTGGGGATGCCGCTAACCTCCATGCCAACGAGCTCGCAGATCAGGCTCTGGAACTCCCAGTTCGCCTGGAAACGTCCCAAGTCGCTGTAGTAGCCACCCGAATAGGCGGTTAGGAACTCGCTTCTATGCGCTATTTCGTCACAGACCTGTGGAACGAAGTGATTCCAACATCCGCCGCCGAGGAAGCTGAGGGTATCGTCACAGGTACTGTTCTTGTTCAAAATACCTGCAACGTGTTTCCTGAGATCATGTTCAGCGGGGAAGGGCTCCGGTAGGTTCATCCTCCTCTTGAGGAGGAGATGGTCCGGGATCATATCCGCGTATAGTGCCTCGGCGTTGGCTGCACCGATGACTCTGAGCATCTCCGCCTTGACCTCGGGGACAGAATTGGGAATGTAAGGATGAGACTTCTTTTCCAAGATCGATCTGCTTCTAAAAGTACCTCTTATGGCTATATCTATGACGGCCCCGAAGAGGATCAGGATACACTGGTGCAGCGGTTAGATCAGCTACTTACTCAGACTCTCAACGGCCTCTGTGAGCCGTGCCGAGGCGCAGAGGAGCTCAATATGCTGTGAATCCTCGTAGACGCGCTTTTTCTCTGTCGACGACTTTGGAGCATCCTCAGGTATTCTATAAACGCGATAAACATCGGCCATACACATGACAGATCGCATTTAGTCGCCTCAACCTCTGGCTATAAGGAGATTAAGGAGCTGTGAACAGTATCAGTAATTCACATCAGGTTACTTCTGTATAAGACCCGCAGATACCGCGCAGAAATGCTCGATCTAGCAAGGTTCGCCGAATAACTCGGCTTATTCGGCGTCTTCCGCGCGCATATATGACAATAGCCTCCACAAACCTTTTTATTCGATACGTGTTTTTGATAGTTTACATCCCTTTAGGGAGGATGGAACATGGGGTATTGCTTTGTCGAACCCCCGAGCACGGGGGATAGCTGAATGGGGAATCGTATTCTTAGTCAATAGATTCCCGTCCAAGAACACTAGTTCTGGATCACCGATCCAGGGGAATTATCTGGGAGGCTTTCACGCATGCCTGAGATGACTGGAGCTGAGGCCTATGTCAAAGCGCTTGAGAAAGAGGGCGTCAAGTATATCTTCGGGATAACCGGCGCCGCGATTATACCGATCTGCGACGAGTTGCTGAAGTCGAAGATCCGCTACGTTGGGGGAGTCCATGAGCAGGGTTCCACCCACATGGCGGATGGGTACGCCCGTGTTTCAGGGAGGCCCGGCGTTGTGCAGGTCACGAGTGGCCCAGGGGCAACGAACATAGTTACGGGCCTTGCTACAGCGCAACTTGACTCGTCTCCTGTCGTTGCTTTAACCGGGCAAGTTCCCCTAAGCATGGTGGGTACAGACGCCTTCCAGGAGGTCGACATCATCGGTATTTCAGCCTCCGTTACAAAGCATAACATACAGGTTATGGAGGCAGGAGAAATCCCTCACGCCATAAAGTCGGCCTTCTACATTTCATCAACTGGGAGGAAGGGCGCAGTCTTAGTGGACATCCCCAAGGACACCCAGACAAATAGGGCTGAGATGGTGTTCCCGGATAAAAT
>MEZF01000041.1:12769-22210 GCA_001774245.1 Candidatus Bathyarchaeota archaeon RBG_13_52_12 | reverse complement strand
AGGAGATCCACTGGGCCGCTACGCTTCTCACGAAGGCGCGTAAGCCGGTTATCATAGCTGGAGGCGGAGCCGTGGCGTCTGGAGCCACGATGGAGCTGCTTGAACTAGCGGAGATGCTGCAGGCCCCAGTCGCCCACAGCCTCATGGGAAAGGGGGTAATACCGAGCAACCATCCACTCAGCCTAGGTCTATGTGGGATGCATGGGCGAGTTGAGGCCAATTACATAGTCCCCGAGGCCGACGCACTACTAGTCGTTGGCGCCCGATTCAGCGACCGCACCACCGGTTCCCTCAGCGGCTTCGCGCCCAACGCCCGGATCATCCACATCGACGTTGATAGGAGCGAGATAGACAAGAACGTCGATAGTATAACCCGGATAGTCGGGGATGCTAAACTCGCTATCAGGGGCATCCGTGAAAAGGTTGCCCAGCAGCGGGTCATGGGGCAGAGGGATGATGCCCTAATCAAGCGGATTGATGAGCTAAGAAGCCAGACTAATGGTCTCGACGCTGATTCCCCTCTCTCCGGCCCGGCGGTGATCAAGGCCATCAGGAGGGCTATGCCCCCAGATAGTATCGTCGTCACCGACGTTGGCCAGCACCAGATGTGGGCGGCTCAGCACTACGACGTGCGTGGCCCCGGCGAATTCTTCACGAGCGGCGGACTTGGCACGATGGGTTGGGGAACACCCGCTGCGATTGGAGCCAAGGCGGCGAGACCAGACCTCCCAGTGTTAAACATCTCGGGAGACGGCAGCTTCGCCATGACTGAGAACAACCTAGCCCTCGCGGTCGACGAGGAGTTCCCAGTAACTGTCGTAATTCTGAACAATGGAGTACTCGGCATGGTCGCGCAGTGGCAGCGCCTCTTCTACGACCGAAGATACAGCGCCATAAAGAGGCCAAAGCACCCAGACTACGCCAAGCTCGCCGAAACATACGGCGCTGTAGGCATAAAAGCTGAGTCGACTCAGCAGATAGAGGCCGCCATTAGGCGTAGTATCTCAGAGAAGCAAACAACGGTCATCGACGTCCCCATCGACCCTGAGGAGAACGTTTACCCCATTGTCCCACCAGGCATGGGACTCAAGGACATACTCCTAGGAGGCGCCTGAGATGCCACTACATACTGTGAGCTTCCTGGTTGAAAACAGGCCTGGAGTCCTCTTCAAGGTCTCCAACCTCTTTAGGCGCCGAGGCTACAACATCCAGAGCTTAACCGTAGGCCCCGTTGAGGGGAGCCCCCTTAGTAGGATGACGGTTGTCGTAGACGCTGAGAGCCGCGTACTCAACCAGATAGTAGAGCAACTAGACAAGATGGTTGACGTCGTCAAGGTGAAGCGACTCGACCCCATCAGGACACTGAGCAGAGAGTTACTCCTCATCAAGATGAAGACCTCGGATCCGATGGCGCGGATAGAGGCGGTTAATATGGTTAACGCCTACCACGGGCTCATACTCGACGTGGAGCCTGACATCCTCATAGCGGAGGTCACGGGGCCCACTGATGAGATAAACGAGTTTCTGAAGAAGATTGGACCAGTTGGGATCGAGGAGATGAGCCGGACAGGCGCTGCCGCCATCGAGAGGGGAAACGTCAAGCTCGCCTAAGGGCTCGGGTTCTTACTCCTTACTAGTCATACTCTAAGACTGCTTCGTCCTTGGTAGAAGTTGTCGTCAATTCTTAAATTAAGCGGCGCAGTAGTCTCCGCCTATGTGTCAACTCGTCGGATATATCGGAGACAGGCCGATTGCTCCGCTTATACTCGAGGCTCTTGAGCTTCAAGAGCCCTACTTTGCCGCTCACGCCACAGGGATGGGTGTAATCGACTCAAGGGGTAAGGTTCAGATCCAGAAGGCGACGGGGCCTGTCGCCGTCGTGAAAAAGACGACGAAGATCACCAAGCTCAAGGGGAATGTTGGCATCGGTCACAGCAGGTATAGCGCCCTCGCCCGTGAGGACCCCCGATACGATATAGACGCGATGTGTCACCCCTTCACAAACGACGCCAGCGATATAGCCATGATGCACAACGGCGGAATAAATAACTTCAGGGAACACTGGGCACGCCTTAAGCCCAACCACAAGTTCAAGAGTTTTAACCCTGAAATCAACTGGATAACTGACAGCGAAGTTGCTGTACACATGATCGACGAGGAGGTGAAGAAGGGCGCGGGGTTCGACGAGGCTCTCCGCACCATTATGCCGAAGTTGACTGGCCAAGTCCTCCTCTGTCTCATAAGTGAGAAAGAGCCAGACACTATCTGGCTCGCCAACAGGTGGCAGCCCTGTTACATTGGTGTAGCCGACGACGAGGTCATGTGGTCGAGCAGTAAGGTTGGCCTCGAGCTGATCAAGGACGAGCTCAAAAAGATCTATCAGCCACCGAAGAACAGCCTCATAAAGTTGATGCGGGGCCAAGCTGATGTTCAGATCTTAGACCCCAATTACAAGGTCGCTGATCTTGAACTTAACAAGAGGATACTCAAAGAGGGTATCCTCAGCATTCTTGGCGTCGCTGACCTCGACTTCCACCGCCTATGGTACGCCCTCGATAAAACTCACTGGGCGAAGGCCTACGGTATTACCAAAGAGAAGTGGAAGACTCTACGTCGAGACTACGGCGTTAGCATTGTCAACCCGCTAATCGAGGTGTTAGATGAGCTCATTGACGAGCAAAAGATCGGAAAGAGGATCGACTACAGGGCAGAGGGTTGTTGTATGAGGACCCCGCGCTTCATGTACAATATTATCTAACCTTTTTGGGTAGGACTTAATTTTACATATTCGCGCATATGGTCTCGCGTTTAGCCTAGGTGGACTTCTCTACCGGCTTCTCTCGTTCAGTATAGGCTAGATGGTACCGTACTTGGCGTAAACAGAGCTAAGCGTCGAGCCAGCTAGGAGTTCCTTGCGGGTCTTCTTCTCGCTGCTTGCCCGCTCGAGGGCGCGTTCGACAGCCTCCTCGATCGCTGTGTCGGGGACGACCGTGATGCCGTCGGCGTCGCCGACGACGAGGTCGCCCTCCTCGACGTTGACACCTCCGCATCTGATCCTGCATCCGTAGCCGATCGCGACGACGCGCCCCTTGCTGCTGATGGGGCGGACGCCGGCAGCGAAGACTGGGAACTTCATCTCCTCGATCTGCTTGATGTCTCTAGCTAAGCCATCTATCACCGCTCCTGAGGCACCCCGGCATCTTGCCGCAGTTGATAGCAACTCGCCCCAAAGGGCGGCCGATGTCGAGCCATTGGATGCGACTACCATGAGATCATCCTTCTTCAGAGCGTCGATGCCCTCAAGCTGAAGCTTGAATGTATCCTGCTCAGGCTCATGGATGTCGACCATTAGCATTGTGTGAGCCCGGCCAACAACCTTAGCGCCTTGATAGACGGGTCTTATCCCCTCATTCATGCATTGATTCCTTATGCCCATTCCGTCTAGTACATCCGAGAGAAGACTAGAGTTGAGCTTCTCCTTCACAAGTTGAGGGCCAACTATATTCTTAGTCATCGCTAAGGCTAAATTCTCTATCATAGCTTTAACCTCTTTTATGGTCCATATGCGGAGATGTTCAGAAAGTACACTGTTTTAAGTAATTTGCCAAACCCAAAAACTCTATAAGTTATAGAAATATCCTTACGGTTCATAGGTTCGATTACCTGAAAGCGGTGTGGACTCTGGATAAGAAACAATTGCATACAAAAAGTATGGATGAGACCATCGCGCGACGCGCATTTGGAGCAGGCTAGAGATGGGTAAAAAAGTAAACTCAAAATCGCAAGCTGATATTGCGGAATCAACCTACGAAGTTGAACCTTATCACGCGATGGATGTCGACTCCACACTACAAACGCTAGAGACCAGCAGGAAGGGTCTCTCTGAGAAGGATGCCCATGACCGACTAGTCAAGTACGGGTACAACACACTCGCAGAAAGGAAGAAGGTCTCTACCCTCCAGATTTTTCTCGACCAGTTCAAGGACTTCTTCATCCTACTACTCCTAGGAGCGTCTCTAATATCCGCCCTACTAGGCGAGACAGTGGATGCCATAACCATTGGCGCTATAATTGTTCTCGTAGCCGCAGTGGGCTTCGTCCAAAATTATCGAGGTGAGAAGGCCCTCGAAGCCATGAAGAGGATGACAGCGTCTACTGCACGCGTCATCAGAGACAGCCAAGAGAGGGCGATCTCCGCCTCGGAGATCGTACCAGGCGACATTCTAGTCCTGGAGGAGGGCGACCGCATGGCTTCTGATGCGCGGCTGATCGAATCGGTGGAGTTGAGATCCGTCGAGGCCGCTTTGACTGGGGAGTCAACCCCGGTGGAGAAGGATACACGTTCCCTTGACGTTACAACTCAGGTCTCGGATAGGCGGAACACCGTCTTCTCTGGAACCTATGTTGCTTACGGACGCGGAAAGGCCGTAGTAATAGCTACTGGCTATAAGACGGAGTTTGGGAAGATCGCGAACCTTCTCCAAGAAGTCAAGGAGACGGAGACGCCTCTGCAGATGAAGATGGACCGATTCTCCAAGAGCATCGCTAAAGTAGTCATCGGTGTCTGCGTCTTAATATTCGCCTTGGAGTTTTGGAGACTTGAGACAAGCGAGAGTGTTCTGTTGGCGGTGACGGACGCCTTCATGGCTGCAGTCTCACTCGCCATCTCCGCTGTCCCAGAGGGCATACCCGCCATCACCGCTGTAACCCTTGCCATTGGCGCAAGGGACTTGGTCAAGAGACACGCTATTATAAGGAAGCTCTCCTCGGCTGAGACCCTCGGCTCCGTAACAGTCATCTGCTCTGACAAGACGGGGACTTTAACCAGAGGAGAGATGACGGTTCGTCAAACCTATGTGAGCAATCATTGCGTTGATGTCTCAGGTTCCGGCTACGACACCAAGGGTGAATTCAACTGGGATAATTCTCCCAAGGATCCTGAAGAGGAAGAGGATCTACAGTTACTTCTGAGGATCGGCCTCCTCTGTAACAACGCGAAACTCGTATATGACGCAAATAAATCTGGGGCGATTCTCGGAGATCCGACGGAGGGTGCGCTGATAGTCGCAGCAAGTAAGGCAGGCCTCGACAGAGAGGCTGTGGAGAGTAAGTATCCGAGGGTTCGGGAAGTGCCTTTCAGTTCGGAGCGGAAGATAATGACGACGGTGCACAGAGTCGGCGACGGAGAGTACATAGCCTATGTGAAAGGTGCCCCCGAGGTCGTATTGAAGCAGAGCTCCGAAGTCCTCTCGAGAGGAAAGATAGGAGCGTTAACTGATTCCAAGAGAAGGGAGCTTCTTGAAGTTAACGAGAGGATGGCAGGTGGCGCGCTTCGAGTCTTAGCAATGGCGTATAAGAGACTAACCCCCGACTACGAGCGACTCAAGGACAATGAGATAGAGATAGACTTGGTATTCGTCGGGTTTGAGGGGATGATCGATCCGCCCCGAGATGAGGCTAGAGAGGCGAACCAAAAGTGCGAGAAGGCTGGGATAAGGACTGTGATGATCACTGGGGACCACAAGCTCACGGCTGCAGCGGTCGCCAAGGAGATTGGGATGCTCAAGAGCGACAGCATGGTGCTCACAGGCGCCGAGCTGGATGCTTTAGACGATGTCCAATACAGCGAAGTAGTGGATAAGATCGCTGTCTACGCTAGAGTCTCCCCCGAGCACAAGCAGAGGATAGTCAAGGCCTTGAAGGCGAAGGGTCACATCGTCGCTATGACAGGAGACGGCGTGAATGATGCACCTGCCATAAAGAATGCTGATATCGGGATCGCCATGGGCATAACAGGAACCGACGTTACAAAAGAGGCGAGCCACATGATTCTAGCGGATGACAATTTCGCCACCATAGTCAGAGCGGTCGAACATGGACGAGTCATCTTCGATAACATTCGTAAATACACACGCTTCCTGATTGCCTGCAACTTCGATGAGGTACTCCTTCTAGCTGTATTCGCTATTCTTGGTTGGCCTTTACCTCTGCTGCCAGCAATGATACTTTGGATTAACCTTGCCTCGGATGGTGGACCAGCAATCGCCCTAAGCATGGATCCACCTGAGGAAGATGTGATGAATAGACCTCCGAGGAATCCCAAGGAGGGGATACTTCATGGTATGCTATCATTCATCGTGGCTTCCTTCACTCTGCAGTTCCTTGGATCGCTCGTTGTATTCCTTGCTGAGACCTGGACATACGTCAGTGTCGGCTCACCGATCCCAGAGAATGTCCTTATGGAAGCTAGGACAGCAGTCTTTGTACAAGCAACCCTCTTCGAGCTCTTGGTCGTCTGGAACTGCCGCTCAGAGAAGCGGAGCGTCTGGAGGATGAGCATCTGGAAGAACAAATATCTATTAATCGCTGATGTCGTAGCCTTGTTGGTCACGGCGTCGCTCTGCTATATTCCAGTCACCCAAGCAGCCTTCCGTTTAGTGCCTCTTACCCTCTATGACTGGCTTTGGACTGGCTTAATAGGAAGTCTGGGCCTTTTCGTACTACCTGAAGTCTTCTACGGTAGGAAGATATGGCGATGGAGGTAAAATCAAACATATACAAGACCTCCACCACGCACATGACATACTTTCCGCAAACAAACCACTCAGCGACCTGATCAAGGAGGACTAAACCTTCGACAGGTCTACTTACACGACTAGCTAAGCGTGCTTGTCTCCTCTCGGATAATGGTACCATTGTCTAGTTGATGGCTTACGATGTAGGCATCGTGCACGTAGTTTGAGGAATAATGGTACCATAAATATAATTGAAGAAGATGAAGGCATCACATAATGCATGCCACATCTAGAATAATGGTACCATAAATCTAATCGTGAGCGCACACGCGATGCATTAAGTTGTAGCCGTCGACTTGGCTGCTCGGTGGTCTGGCGTGGTCGAGGGGGCTGGTCAACGGTTGATTTGGCTGGCTGCTGTTGTTGATTCGGCTGTTCAGTTCGTTGACCCAGTACATTGACGGCTGATTTGGATGGCTGCGGTTGCTCCGGTAGACTCGGTTCAAGCCTCACTGGGTTTACATTCTCTCCTATAGAAGCCGCATCAGCCCCTTCAACCTTAGCAACTGGATCAACTGGGGTAACTAAGCAAGCCGGGGCGACAGGGGGAGCCGAAGCCACCGACTGCGACTGGCCAGCCGTCAACCTCAGCTACTGAATCGCCTAAGCCGATGGAGCACAACAGCTGCCGGAGGATCCTGAGCTGCGGTTCAGACCCAGAGGTAACGTTCACGACACCAATGTTTTGTACAAAACATCAATCCAGAACCAGGGTGCCCGACCATCGTCAGCTGAAGCCGAGAATCGAATGGTACCATTTCCCATACGTCGGGGCTCTGAGACAGTCGCCGTCTTTGTGAACCGCGTATGTTTTATTACGTATATACCACTAGTCTAATGGTACCATTGTCGGAGAAGAGGCATCGTCTATACGAGCGGGAGATCCCCGAGGTGATATACGGGCTCGCGCTGCTGCTTAAGCAGATGCTGAAGGAGAGGAGGGAGGAGGAGAGGGCCGAGGTCGCATATCGATGCTTGTACCGCCTCATTTGGGCTAATGCGGGTAGGCCAAGGTACGAGAAGTTCTCCTGGGATTATCTGGACAGCTTTCTGTCCTCCATTGTCAAATATCACCTTGATTTTTTATTAAATAAATTAATTAAAGATCTTGACTAGTGTTCTGTTTCAGTAAATGATACCATACAGCCTCGCGGGTGGTGGCGGGTTCGGAGGGATTCGAACCCTCGGCCAACGGCTTAAGAGGCCGCCGCTCTACCTTGCTGAGCTACGAACCCAGTCGCCAACACTCATGCAGGCATCCAAATTTAAACGTTTCAGCCTTTTTAGAGCAGGTTAAAATTGGGAAGTTTACTTGATCAGCTTGACCTTGGAGGACTGAACGCCTTCGCTGATTAGCTGGGTCAAGGTCTTCGCCTCACCACCCGCAGCCTTTATCTTCTTCTTAGATAGGTCGCTGAAGGAGTAGGCTGCAACGGTGACGGGGTGCTCGAGGCTGCCGGATGCAAGGACCTTGCCGGGTATGGCAGCGACCTCGCCCTCCTTGGTGAGCCTGTTTATGGCGCTCAGGTTGACATCGACCCTGATTCTTTTGGGCTTGTCGAGCTCCTCAGCTAGGGCGCCCCAGATGGGCTGACCTGTCTTCTTCTTGGCCGTCTTAAGCTCCCTTATCGTCTTCTTAAGTTCACTGTTCATCAAAGCTTGGTTCGCTTCCTGTTCCTCCTTCCTCTCCCTCTTCCTCCTCTTCGAACTCTCCGGAGCCGATGCTGTAGAGGCGGCGCCCTACTTCGGTGGGTGCCTCGAAGTCCTGTATCTCCTCGTGGAGCTCATCAGCGTCTACTTTGTGCTTTAGCTCCTCGAGTTTAGTGTTGAGGACCTTGACTGCCTCTGAGACTATCTTCTCCGGTGGGAGTGCGCCTGTGGATTCTACTGTGAAGACGAACTCGTCCATCTTCATGTGGTCCTTGAGGGCGCCTCCCTTAAGGAGGCTGGCGCATGTGGGGCTGCGGTTGAAGGCTTGGATGTCCACGACTTTTACTATGTCCTTCTTGGCGAGGACGACGCCTTTAGGCGATTCCTCGGCGCACTTCGCCGCTGTCGCTGCGTCGGTTTTTATCTCGGCCGCGTTCTGGTATATGGCCATGGATACGGGGCTCCACTTGGTGTGGTAGTGCCCCTTCCCGAGTTGAGCGTACGCCTCTAGGCTTATGGATTGGCCGGGAGCCAGTTTCGCCAAGGGGATGTATGGGTTGACGGGAATAATTGAGGGGTCGACTGGCTGTAGGTCTCCCGAGTAGACCGTTTTAGTGTCGTCCTCCGCCTTCACGCTGAGGCTTAGGGTGACGCGGCACTTTGGGCAGCCGAGGTCGGCCCTGCAGTCGCACTCCGCGGGCAGCTTGTAATGCTCAAGATCGGTTTTGAGGGGTATGAGCCCGATGCGGTGGGCCAGTACTTCGTCGGGGACGACGCTGGTGTTGTCGTAGTAGAAGAGGTCTTCTATGGCCATGGTGGGGACCTCACTTACCATGGTTCTGCGTAGTGCGTTGGCGAAGGCGTTGTCTATTCCAGCTACGCTGAACCGGATGGTGTCCTCGTTTATGCTTAGTACCGTTACCTTCATTTCAGCATCACCGGTTTACGGCCTTCTGCCTCTCCTTCCTCCGGGCTTGCGTGTGCCGTCGTGGGGGATGGGAGTTACCTCTTCGATGCGGCCTATCCTGAAGCCGCTACGGGCTAAGATGCGGATTGCCGCCTGCGCCCCTGGGCCTGGGGTCTTGGACCCGCTTCCTCCTGGTGCGCGTACCTTGATGTGTATACCTGTGACTCCCTTGTCGCGTCCCCAATCGGCTATCTGCTGAGCGGCTTTCATGGCAGCGTAGGGGCTCGGCTTGAGCCTGTCGGCTTTGAC
>MEZF01000041.1:5740-12620 GCA_001774245.1 Candidatus Bathyarchaeota archaeon RBG_13_52_12 | reverse complement strand
TTTCCTCCAGCGATCTCGTTAACCGTCATCTCGCGTCGAAGTGGGTGATCCTTGTTGCTATACGGGCTGACGTCGGTGTACTCGATGCCCTTCTCGTCGTCGATGAGGACGTGGTATCCGGGTACCCTGACTTCCTCGCCGGAGACGCTGATGTGGCCGTGTGAGATGAGTTGGCGTGCCTGCCAGAGGCTCTTCACCATCCCCTTCCTGAAGATGAAGGTCTGGAGCCTACGCTCCATTAGGTCCTCGATGCTCAGGGTGAGGATGTCATCTAGTGTACCGTTGGGTTGGACGAGCCCCATCTTGTGGAGCTTGCCGATCATCTCTTTCTCCTGCTTCTCGCGTTCGGAAGCGGTCTGGGCGAGAAGGTTGCGGGCCCTGCGGCGGAGCGTACTGAGCTTGGTCCTCACGCGCCAGAGCTCCCTCTTGTTGCGTAGCCCGTAAGCGCCGAGGAGCTTGAGCTCCTCCATGAACATCTCCGTGTCGTATGGGACGCGGGGAGTCGTGTACTTCTTGTGCTGCTTCTTTGGATCTCCCATTCTCCTACTCCTCCTTCTTTGCGGTAGATGCTTGCTGCTGCAGCTGTTTCTTTGAGACGCCTACACTGCGGCCCTTCCTGGCCGTGGTCTTCGTGTGTTGGCCGCGGACCTTGATGCCGCGTGCGTGGCGTTCTCCCTTCCAGCTCCGAGTTTCCCTCATGAGCTCGAGTTCGTCCTTGGTCCTCATGTCCAAGTCGGAGGCGAGGAGGTGGTGGTCACCTCCCGTTATGGGATCCTTCCTGTGATTGAGCATCCACTTTGGCAGCCCCACCTTCACGGGGTTGTCAAGTGCTTCTTCCAGACGCTTTACCTCGGCGTCGGAGAGGCTCCCCAACCTGTGGGTCGGATCTACGCCTACCGCCTTGGTCAAGGATAAGGCCATGCGGATGCCAATCCCCTTGACGTCGGAGATGGCATATGGGACGGCCTTTGTTCCATCTAGGTTCGTCCCGTGTAGCCTTACTCTATAGTTGAATTCCCTTGACACTGCGGAAATCTCCCGACAGCTTGTAACTGTTGAACATAAAAACGTTGCCTAAAAATGTTCCTCAGAGCCTTATGGTACGACTAGCTACCTTTTGCCGTAACAGAAGCCTCAGTGAGGGACAGAATCTCGCTACGATCTTTAGAATCCGGAGATATTACGACGGACGGTGATGGGGCCGTTGCTGGTCTGGATATTAACGGATATTTGGATTTGTGCTGAATCATAGCCAGTTGTCTGAGCTGCCTTGGACGTTTTCGTGTTCCGTGAGTATGTCAAGTTAAGAATGTTAAAAGTAACTTCGGCGTTGCTCGTCGCGCCGTCGAGCCTGTATTCACCCGTGGCGCCCATCGTGACATCAACATTGCCGTTGCTTGTTGAAAGCGTGTATGTGCCGCTCCTTTTAGACGGGATCTGTAAGGTCATAGGTCCATTGCTCGTACTAAGCGTGCAGGTTATGGCATCAACGTTGCCCGTGACTGGGCCATTTGACGTTGAGCCTCTCAGCGTGTCAGCCTTGATGTTGGTTAGACGGAGGGCTCCGTTGCTCGTATGGATGACGACGTTTCCTCCATCTACGTTACTTATGGTCACAACACCGTTGCTTGTTGTCAGATCGAGGTCGAGCTTCGCATTCACCGGCATCTTGATTTCTAGACTAATCTGGTATGGATTGTTAAGTATGATAGGGGAGGTGTAAACTAAGGTGAGTTTCTGGAGGCTGGTTGTCTCTTCTTTTACTAGTTCCTTTCCTAGCTTAACCAGGTTATCGTCGGCTTCCTTCTGACTGGTCCCCCTCGCCGTGATGGTCGCTTCTATACTGTACTCTTCCCGATTCCAGGTCGTGAGAGTGATTTGGCCGTTCATGGAGCCTAATCGTAAGTATATTGAGTCTTGTGGGGAGGCCCCAGTGTAGGTCTTGTGTTCCGTGGTCGAGTAGGGGAGGTTGGAGCTGTCGATACCAGTGAAGAAATTGAGTCCCTGGGTTAGGATTAGAGCGAAGACGAGGCCGCCAGCTATACCACCCACGATCCTGTGAATTTCGAGTCCAGGGCGCGCCCACCTTATCAAGGCAGACGCTACGAGCGCCCCGCCTATGATTATTAAAACCCAAGCAACACTATCGATTGCTAGACTTAACTCCCTTAAAATTAGGTAGCCTGCGCCTAAACCTAGCAGGAAACCGCCAAACCCAATCGCCCCCCTGTTACTCATTCTATCGCCTCGTTTGAGGCTCTCAAAGATAGATAAAACAGTATCTGAGTTGTGGAACCGAAGCACACAAGAACGGTACTCTATTTTTACACGCCTCAGTAGTATTTTCGGGGTAGGGGAATTAAAATTAGGTAAGCGCGCCGAGCATAGCAATATTACTCTAGGGGTTTAGGATTGGTTCGCCGTACGTTATCAGTGTTATTGTGCTCTTGACATTGTCGAGGCGTCTTATACGATTGAAGACAACCTCCTTTACTTTCTCCATAGTATCGGCTTCAACCTCGACGATAATATCGTATATACCGTAGAGGCTGTAGATGTTCTTGATCTCTATGGTGCCCTTGATCGCCTTGATGACCTCGGGCTCCTTCCCAAGCTCAGTGTTTAAAAGAACGTATGCCTTCAAGGTCCCTCTATAGCAGTTTAGCATCTGTACTATTTCAATGTCGCCATACGTTCTACATTTTCGAACGCCTGTTCGTTTCCCTAGGATTATTTTGAGGCGTTGATTTAATAAGGATCGGTGAATAAATGTCGAAGAAATCAAGCTTAGCGCTTCTTGTACTGGTGCTAGCAGCGATGTGCCTTCCGGTAGTCTCGATATACGCCTGGCAGAAAATGCAGCCGGCCCCCGATGAAGCCTCGAAGATTGCTACAGACTTTATAAAAGTTTCTCCCACCTACAGATTCGACGGCATCGAGGGGTCAATGAATGTCTCCTCCACTGTCCTAGGCCAGACATTCGCGTCACCAAGCTTCTGGATTGTCACAGTCGAGTTCGACTGCAGCCACAGCGGTTATGGAAACAGGACTGGGCAGATGGTCCTTGAGGCGATACAACACCACATCGCCGTGGTACACGTCGCAAGTGGCCAAGTGACAGTGGCTGTTATAGATGGGGGCTGGGACGAATTAAACTGCGTTATGCTCTAGGCGTTCGAGGACTGTACCCAAGTCGCCCAAGCTTAGTCTCGCAACCCGCTTCTCGAGCGCCTCCTCGCCCAGACCTAGTTTCTCGACGACTTTTTTTGCTGCCTTCTTTGTCACTGGGTAGCCATAGATGGAGGCGGAGATTAGAGCTTCCCTCAAAGCGTTACCTACTTTTTTATCTCCCTGAAGGAGGAGGTGCCTTACGACCACTTCGGTTGGTTTCAAGGACTCCCTTGGCTTGAGGGTTATGATAGAGGTAGCCGTCTTCGGTTCAGGGTAATAAGACTCGGGTTTCACCGTAGAAACTAAGGAAAAATCGAAGAAGAGACATGCCTCAAATGTTAGTTTCGTGTAATCTGCTCCGCCGATTCGGGCAGTTAATGTAGACGCCATGCTCGACGGGATGATGATGGATGCGGAGTGGAATCTAAGCCGTTTCAGCCTTTGAAGCGTCGCCTCTGCAATGGCGTATGATAGGTTTGATACGAGGACGTCGAATTCTGGGAGGTAGACTACTAGGGCGTCGCCAATTATGATCTCGACGTTGAGTCTATGTAGCCTCTCTTTGAGTAGTGGAATGAACTTCGGGTTCTTCTCCACAGCGAAGACCTTGTTGGCCTTGGCGGCTAGCTCCATCGTGATATTGCCGGCTCCCGGTCCGATCTCTAGAACCTTATCTGTCTCCCTAATGCCAGACGCCTCAATTAGGGAGCGGATCACTTTGGGGTCGATGAGCTGCTGTTCGTCGAGGGCTGCTTCGACCCTCAGTCCAAACCTCTGAAGGAGGTCGAGGGTCTGGTCTCTAAGCATAGGAGGCACCGGCTAAAGGAGGTATCGAGGCTCGCCCTTTATCCCCTTGATTATATCAATGGCTGCCTCTACATCCTCATCCATACCCTCAAGGAGGAGGCGGACACTACCCTCTGCCCCAGCGACTCCGCCCGCTGCGATGAGGGTGGTTTGGACGCCGCAGAGGATCTCGAGGGCCTCGATCTCGGTGAAAATAAGGCCGCTGATTGGCCATATGGCTGGGCCCTCGTTGTCGGGATCCATCGTGAGCATGTGAAGTTCATTAATGTCATCGTAGACGAGCTTCTCGAGACCGATTGGGATAAGAAGTGTGATCTTCTTCCCAATGATCGTACCAAGCACAGCGCCCACCGTGCCACCTGTCCCGCTTCCGATGAGTACCCCCGCCATCTGACCAATGTAGTCGAGAGCGTTTGCGCCTTTGATGTAGACGTCACCCCTACCCATGTGTTGGACCGCGCTATAGCGGTCGAGCTCCTTAGCAACTTCGCCTTTGCGGAAGACGACGTCTGGGATGGGTTCCCCCTGCTTCTCCTTCGCCTTCTCAGGGATATCCGGGGTAGTGATCCCGCTCCTGTATCTACGTATGTCGAACTTCTCACCCCACAGCTCTTGAAGGACATAGGCGTTTGTGGTTCCAGTGGCGACCACAACTATGCCTCCTTTCATCGCGTCCTGTACTTCGGTAAGTGCTGCGACGCCCTTTGCTATGAGTCTCTTTGACTCTGCTACGGTTAGGATGACCTGCTTCTTCATCTGTTTCACTAGCGATATCGGGAGAATCAATGAATAAAAAGGGATGCCCGTGGGAATCCCTATAACGGAGACGACGAAAATAGGCTTCGTCGGAAGATGTTCGAGGACCCCATAGGCAGGATAAACAGGAACCTCGCAGCCTGGGAGGAGGGTCTCCAGAACCCTCAGACTGCGCAGGAGAAGGTCCTGCATGTTCTCCTCAAGGGGTATTCTAAAACCGACTATGGTAGGATCCATAGAGCGAGTGAGATAACATCTATTGGGGAATACCGTAAGAGCTTCCCAGCAGTCACCTTCGCAGACATTGAGCCTCTGTTCGTTGATGTGCGGAATAAGGGCTACAGCGGCTTCCTCGACGAGGAGCCCATCACATGGGTAATGACCAGAGGGACGACTGGGCAGTCGAAGGTCTTCCCCGTAACTCCGAGGCATCTTCAGGATCTTATAAGGTGCGGATCCAGGGGGGTCCTCAACTTCGCCATGCAGAACGGGGGGCTCAGCTTCCTCGCCGGTGGCGTCTTAAACCTACAGTTTCCAAGTAACATTCGTGTTCTTAGATATGGAGGGAAGGATGTCGTCTACGGCTTCAGCTCAGGAACCTATGCTAAGCTGAACCCAATGATGGCCGGGCTCGGCTTAGTTCCGAGGCAGGAGGAGATCGACGCATTGAGGACAGACTTGACCACAACGGGGTGGGAGAAACGTTACGAGTTCATCTATCAGAAGGCAAAGGATAAGGAACTCGTAAGTATCATAGGCGTCGCGCCAGTTCAGACGGGCTTCGCCAAATACATCAAGAAGCGGCACGGCGTCTACCCAAGGGATCTATGGAAGCTGAGGGTGATATACAGCACCAGCGTCGCCAAGATTCAGCAGAACTACGCCCCGAAGCTCCGTTCCATGTACGGTGATGTGCCCTTAGTCGAGATGTACACCGCGACGGAGGGTGCCTTCGCCCAGCAGAGAGACGAATTACCCTACGTCGCCCCGAACTACGATGTATACCTCTTTGAGGTAGAGACTGGTTCTGGTGTCAAGATGCTTCACGAGATGGAGCGAGGGGAATGGGGGAGAGTAATAGTCTCAACAGCGATGCTTCCCAGATACAAGATCGGGGACCTCATAGAAGCGATGGGTAAAAACTACTACAGGGTCTTCGGGCGTGATAGACCGAGTGTAGTACTTGAGCATGTGCTCTGGCGCTTATTTGTTGGCTGGGCGTTCTAGGGGCGCGGGTTCTTGCTTCTACTCATCAGGGCGTTTGCAACAATCCAGACGCCGATGAGTATTATTATGAAGGCCCACCAGTCATTCACACCGAGGTAAGAGCTAGCACCGATCAGTGCGACTACAGCTCCGCCGATTAACAACCCGCTTGCGGCTCGCCAGTTATTATTCTGGTTATACAGGATCAGACCCCTAATGATTATGATACCCCCCAGGCCAATCATGAACCAGTTCCACCACTGGTTGCTAGCGATGTAATTATACTGTCGGAGGAGGAAGGTAATGCCGAGCCAGAGGACAATGAGGCCACCCATAACAGCGCTCCACATGCCTCCTGCGCCCTCATTCTTCTCTGACTTCTCGTTCTTCTCGGCCTTCTCACCCCTTTGATCTTTCTCATTCTTCTCGTTCTTTTCGCTTTTCTCGCCGCTAGCCTGCCGATAAACAACTTTCTCCTGCGGCTTTAGGCTCTCACCACAGTATGGGCAGAAGACTGCGTCGTCTTTGACTTCTTTACCGCATTTAGGGCAGTATGGCATCATCTTCACCTTTTGCATACTGTGAAGTTTTTCTTCCGCTTAAAAGGATATAGGAAAAAGGCTAATCCGAGGGGAATTTGATGACAGCGATCAATGCGGTGCCTATTATCATCAGAGAACTTAGGGTGAGCCATCCAATATCGTAGCTCGCGGTGGCATCCTTCACTACCCCAAGCATAAGGGGGAGCGCGAGAGCACCGAGACTCGCGAATGTGTTGTGAAGCCCAGAGAGGCTTCCCGCGGTCTCCGCCCCGAAGAGTCGGGGGATGATCGTGAATGCCGGGCTGCGTACGAAGTTTATCAACCAACCTAAGATAAATGAGGCCATGAGCATCACAGTCCCGCCTGGTAAGATAGTGAAAGCGTAGACATTCACGGCT
>MEZF01000041.1:331-5717 GCA_001774245.1 Candidatus Bathyarchaeota archaeon RBG_13_52_12 | reverse complement strand
GACCTTCTTCTCCCCAACGACATCTGTTAATAACCCCCCAGCCGGGTTCGACACCATCCCCGCTAAGTTAAAAAGACTCATGGCTGTACCCACAAGGAGAACGTCGAGTCCATAATCCTCCCTCAGCAGTAGGGGCAACCAGGCTAAGAAAGTGTAGTAACTACCTAAACGTATGAATTGGGCTACAGCTAAGACCCAGAAGCTTCTCTGCCTAAGTGCGGATAAAACTGCGCTACCTGAGATACCCCTGCCCTTCACCCCATCACTAAGAAATAACCAGATGAGCAGAGAGGACCCCACACCGGTCATTCCTTGGATAAGAATAGAGAGCCTCCACCCATAGGACATCGCTAGGAGTGGCGAGACCCATGTCACAACTATCAATCCTATGCTGCCACCCACATTTAGGAGGCCTAGGGCGGTCCCTCTCTCCCTCGCCTCATACCAGCCTGCTATGAGTCTGACTGAAGGTACGAATACCCCCGCCCCAAGCAACCCCGCGAGGAAGCGTGTAACCGCGAGGCTCAGGAAGTCGGTTCCAAAGCCGAACAGGACTGTGGCTACTGATACGCCAAATACGCTCACCGCCATGACCCGTCTACTCCCGTATCTGTCGGCGAGGAGCCCCCAAGGTATCTGCCCAACCATGTAGCCAGTGAAGTAAGCCGACATTAACGCTCCACTCTCCGTGTAGCTAAGCAGGAGTTCCCCCTTTATGGAGCCTAGAACGAAACTGTAGGCGGAATTCATTATTGCGAGGACGGTTAGAGCGAGGAAACCTCCGAATAATACTCCGGGGTGCCTCAGGAGGTTGTTAACTTTCACCGCTTCACCTCCTTCATAGAATGTATAGCGTGCAACGATGGACGTTTAAAATCTGCTAAGAACCGAGAGCTAGAAAGAAGCTGCGGGGTTATGAACAGGCTCATCTCCCCGAGGAACCAAGTGAAGAAGACGACACAGGACATTCCTTAGCTGGCCCCCGCTCATCCGAGTAATAACCGATAGACGCAAAGACGAGAAGCCCATGAAAAGATAAACTTTAGGAGCCCCCAGCAGCGCCATCGCTATACTGTGAGGGGCAATTGAAAAAAGAAGGGGTAGCCTTACAGGACTACCGTCTTCATCTCGTCTGCCTTCAGCAGCCTCTGCCAGTTCGCTGTGACGCTGGCCTGGATCTCGTTGACCTCTACCTCGGTCATGTGGCGGAAGCGTGACTGCGGCTTCAGGTACTCGCTGACAGGCTTCAGCTCCTTCGGCTTGTAGTTGAGTTTGAATGTGGTGCCGTGCTCTATCTCGTAGAGCGGCCAGACACCTGCCTGGACGCCTGCGCGGGCGAGTTCGACGGTCTTTGCAGGGTCGAAGCGCCACCCGACTGGGCATGGGGATTGGATGAGGATCATCCTGAAGCCCTCGATGTCCTTGGCGTACTTGACCTTCTGCATAAGATCCTCTGGGAAGGCAACGGAGGCGGTCGCGATGTATGGGACATAGTGAGCCGCGAAGATCATCGGGATGTTCTTCTTCGGCTCGCTTTTACCTCTACTATTCGGGCCGACGGGGTTCGTGGTAGTCTCCGCATACTTGGGAGTACCACCGCTCCTCTGGCCGCCAGTGTTCATGTAGGCTTCGTTGTCCTTGGTTATCACTAATATGTTCTCGTTGCGCTCAGCGGCCGCGGATAGGCCCTGGAAGCCAATGTCGTAGGTACCGCCATCGCCGAAGAATCCGACGGCTTTAACATCGGTCCTGCCGAGGGCCTTGAGGCCGCGGGCGGTGCCGGTCAGGCTAGCACCGCCGCCCTCGAAAACTGCACCGGCGCGTGGGTGCTTAGAGACCTGGTCTGGGCAGCACGGGATGCCGTGCCTGATCAGGTTGGGTCCTAGGACCTTGAAGGTGAGCCTCGCGGCCATTGCGGCACCGCAGCCCTGGCAGGTGCTGCCAGGCGCTAGGATCATCTCTTCCATGGGGACCTGGGCTCTCGTCATTCTCTGTGTACTCATTTCAAATTACCTCCTAAACCCACTGGATGGGAGCCTCAGGCTTCCCACCCTTAGCGACTTTCAGGGTCTTCTCACCGATCTTGTACATGTCACCTACACGGACCTCCTTTCCGCTGAGGCCGCCGATGAATCCGATGATTGGGACCTTCTTATCCTCGTCGTAGAGGGTGCTCCTCATCTGGTGGTAGACTGGGCCCCACATGCCTGGCTGGCAGCTGCGGTCGAAGACGCCGATGGCGCCGACGCTCTTGGCGATCTCCTGGAAGTCTTTCCTCGGGAAGGGCAGGAAGCTCCTGATCTTGACGAGTCCGATCTTCTTGCCGTCAGCCCAGAGTTTGTCGATGGCTGCCGTTGCGGTTCCGGCGATCGTGCCCATCGCTGTAATGACGCAGTCTGCGCCCTCGACTCGGTATGGCTCGATCATACCATTGCCGTAGGTGCGGCCGAATTTCTCGCCCCACTCGGCGAAGACCTCCTTTATGACGGTCTCACCGTTGAGGGCTGCCTCGTGGTGCATCTGCCATGGCTTCATCGGGTCACCCTCGCCCCAACCTGCGCCGAAGGTCTTCGGATCTACCTGATCGGGGAGGATGCTCGGCATTGGCTTGTAGGGCGGTAGGAACTTGTCGACTTCCTCCTGTGCGGGGATCTCAACTGGCTCAGCCGTGTAGCTGAGGACGTAGCCGTCGTAGCCGATCGCGACTGGGAGGCGGATCCTCTTATCCTCAGCGATCTTGTACGCCATCACCGTTGTGTCGAGGATCTCCTGTGCGTTCTCCACGTATATGTGGAGCCAGCCCTGCCACTGCTGCGACATGAGGTCCGAGTGGTCAGGCTGCATGCTCTTTACGCCGCGGTGGACGACCGCCATAACGAGGGGTAGCCTCTTGCTGGCGGTTTCCTGCATTGGGTGGTGCATGTAAAGGAGGCCTGGGCCTGATGTGCATGTGAAGCTGCGCGCACCCACCGCTGTCGCTGCCTGGACTATTACTTGGGAGCTGAGCTCTCCTTCGGCGTTAACGAATTCGAAGCCGGGTAGCTCTCCCGATGCATGGATCTCCGAGAGGTACTCGGTGATCGTAGTCTGGGGGGTGATAGGGAAAACAGCTGCAACTCTTACGCGGGCTAGCTTGCATCCTACTGCCGTCGCCTTGTTTCCGACCATTACTTCGTATGACATTTCATTATCCTCCTTACGCGCCTTCGACCCTCTTCATCTCGATGGCCTTGACTGGGCACTCGTTTGCGCATACACCGCAGCCTTTGCAGGCGCGGTCGATCATTGCGGGTTTGTTGTTTTCCTTCCACTCCAGAGCGGCCTCGGGGCAGAAGATCCAGCACGTCTTGCATCCGATGCATTTCTCCTCATCAACGACAGGGTAGAAAACGCGCCAGCTACTGACGTCCTTGAGGGTACCGTATCCACCGACGTTGAGGTCGACCTGCATCTTCGGGGCAACCTTGTTCTTCGCGGGGACCCAAGGGGAGACCTTCTCGTAGCTCTTCCTGACGGCGGCGATGTTCATGTCACCTAGCCTTCCAGGGAAGTACTTCTTGATTGCCTTCTCGACGGACTCGATTTTCACGACGCCGGTCGCCTTGGAGAAGGCGCCGAGGAGCGCTGTGTTGGTGATGGGCCTGCCGAGCGTTTCCAGCGCGATGCTGGTGGCGTCGACGGTGGCGATGTTGATGTTACCCGCCAACTCACTCTTCTCGGGGGAGAAGGGGACGTTCAGGAGAACCTGGCCGTGTGGCTTCAAGTCGTTGGCGACTGCCTGCTGTAGGCTGATCAGTGGGTCGAAGCATAGGCTGATGTCTGGGTTATGTACTAGTTCTCTCTCTCTTACTCTTCTATCGTCGATGCGGACGTAGGCGGTTAGGGGTGCTCCACGCCTCTCGGTGCCGTACATGGGGATGGCTTGGCTGTACTTGCCCTCCTCATAGGCTGCCGTGGCGATGATCCTAGAGGCGGTGACGGCCCCTTGGCCGCCCCTGCCGTGCAACCTTATCTCAATCACGGGTCATTTTCCCTCAGTTATTCGTTACCACTCTAACTATTGCTTGTTAAAAGAGTAACGATTCCGTAATGATGCTGCGGAGAGGGATTTAAAGGTTGATGCTGAAATCTCCATTTGATAAAAAAGTCGGGTGATAATTTAAAAAAGGTCTAAAAAGACTCGTAAATATACGCAGAAGATATAAAATGATTAAGAAATACATCATAATTCAATCAATCATCATAAATAGTGAGGAGTATGTACTCCTATTCCCATGATTTTATGATATTTATCGCCGTCTCGAAGTATTATCGGTGTTTCTAACTTAATCCGACGAACACGGGCAAGAACTGTGTCCCTGCGTCTTTGAGAATGGTTTAAGATTTAAATTAGGGTTTGTTAATGGTTTGTGGACCAAGCTTGATGGCGGAGAAGGAGCAGGGTTTCCGCAAGATGCTCGAGAAGAGCATCGTCGAGAACATTCGCATAGAGCATCCAGTTGTGCTGAAGGGTCAATATGAGACGGCCTACAGTCTACTAAAGGACGCCCTCGACACGGGCATTACCCCCTGCCTCGTCGGGCCGCCTGGCGTAGGCAAGAGCCTCCTCGCCCGCAAGGTCGCCGAAGACACTGCGCGAAGCTTCCATGAGGTCTTCTTTGACGAGAACGTTACGCCAAGCCGTCTCATAGGCAGCTTCGACCCTGCCCTCGTCGTACGCAGCGGCAGGAACATCAGCAGTTTTGAGCCAGGCCCGCTCATACGCGCCATGGTGGAGGGGGGACTATTTGTCGCCCATGAGTTGAATCGAGCCACGGAGTTCTGCCAGAACAGCCTTATAGCCCCCCTCGAGGAGAGGCACTATCATCTCTTTCCCCTCGGGATGGTCAAGGCTCAGGAGAGCTTCGCCTTCGTCGCCACCCAGAACCCCATCGAGACCTCGGGAACTTATAGGCTTAGCAAAGTCCTTGTCGACCGCATAGGATGTTGGATCAGGCTCACCTACCCGACGAAGGAGACGGAGTTAGAGATAATCAGGGAAAACACCCCCGCTTTCAGCCTTCCTGTCAGCGCCCTCGATAAGATATATGAGATGGTCAAGGCAACGAGAGAGAGTCACGTGCTCGAGATCCCCGCATCGCCTCGCAGCGGCATCTACTTGACACGGCTTGTTAACAAGTACATTGAACGCTTTGAGTCAGAGGACGCCGCCATCAAGTTCTTTGCACCCGCTGTGTTAGCCAAGGAGATGAAAGTGCGCGGTGAGGAGGGGAAGACCGTAGCTAAAGTGGTCGATGAGATCATCAAAAAGGTACTTAGTTGAGATGTCCACTTCCTCCTTGGAGTACCCCTTCAACTATGCAAACTATTTCATACCTGAGTTCAT
>MEZF01000041.1:0-261 GCA_001774245.1 Candidatus Bathyarchaeota archaeon RBG_13_52_12 | reverse complement strand
ATCCTGCTACCGGGTTACATGAGAAATGGTTGCCTCAGGTTTGAGGATCTCCTACGCGCTGCAGTGATAACAAGCCAAGTCGATAATCAAAAGATAGCTGAGAAGTTCGCCCTTGACATACTTACAAACGTGGCAGAGTACGAGGAGGAACCGCAAGAAGAAATTGAGGGTGATCAGCTCCTAAGCCTTCTAAGCAAGAAGTCTCAGGAGGTCTTCGTCACACCACATGCGAAAGGTCTCGAGCAGAACATTGTGAATGAA
>MEZF01000040.1:36419-41536 GCA_001774245.1 Candidatus Bathyarchaeota archaeon RBG_13_52_12 | reverse complement strand
CAGCGATCACAAGGGCCGCGGCGATGAATGGTGCGGAGTAGGAGACCTGGCCGTACAGGATACCCCCTACCACGTTTCCTAACGATCCCACAATGCCTCCTCCCATCATTGAGAAGCTGAAGTTCTGGGTAGATCCAATCACCGACATGAGGGCATTAATCCTTCCCCTGTGCTCCTTTGGAAAGTAGTCCGTGAACAGAGCCTGGCTGGCTATGCCTCCAAGGTTACCGAGGAAAGTGATGGCGCTGAAGAAAAAAATGACCTGGCTGAGACCCGTACTGTAGGCGAATCCGAGAATGGCGAGAGGAGTCACTAGGAGGGAGGCCAGCACCAAGATGCGCTTGCCCTGCCTGTTGGCAAGTAACGCCAGTGGGACACTCGACACAACGATTATGATCGTCGACGCCATTGAGACCAGACCCCAGTCCGAAGAAGCCACGTGGATGACGTCCTCGACCGCGAACGTGACTGCGAAGATGCCGGCCATGGAGACCGCGAACGCGTAGAGGCAGCCGAGCACGATTAAGACCCGGACACGCCGCGAAAGGGCGTGGATTGTTTCCCTCAATTCGCCCCAGGTTTCCCTCACTAGCGCGTCAAAGCCTAATCTGAGACTCCCACCGACTCTCGTAGTATCCTCGAGATACTTGTACCTCATCAACGCTGTCACAGTAGCGATGGCCATAAGGACAACGTATGCCAACCTCTGAGCTGGAATAATGCCGTACCTATCCATGAGAACGCCGATCAGGTAAGGCGAGACGAGGCCGAATAGTGGCGTAACGGAGTTCCAGAGGGCGTAATCCATAGTCCGCCTCTCAGCCCTCGTCGAGTCGGCGAGGAAGGCGCTGAAGGCGGGGTTTCGCAGACCCGAGATCACGCTATCGATGGATCTCGCAAGGAGAAGCCACTCCCAGCTTGGGGCGAGCACGTAGATGACTCCGTTGAGGGCTAACCCAAATTGAAGCCCGTAGACGAGCTTCTTTCTGCTGATGATATCCGCTAGGTGACCTCCGATGAGGGAAGTGGGAAGGCTGAGGATTGCACTCACAGCGGAGATGAGCCCTATGTGGAACGGGGATCCGCCGAGGTAGAGAACGTAAAGTCCCCAGAAGGGGCTCGTCATGTTGCCCCCGATCATCCATAGTCCCGAGGTTATCGATAGTACGCCTAGGTTGCTCCTCCAGATACTCTTCGGTTTCTCAGCCAAAAAATGGGTTCCTTCCGAGACGAATCCATAAGCACGTCATATCCTATTAAAAATGTTTATACTCTCATCGGTGCGCGCGTGTCATACTAACAACTTGTGACCATCATACGTCACTATTTCAAGCGATTATGAAACTTGAGTCCGCTTCATAAGCTGAGCACCTGAGTCGGACTCGACTAAACATGATCGAATACAGGTTCAGCGATTTGAATCTCAAAAACCTTAAGGCACTCAGAGAGCTCATCCGAAAAGAGGAATACTGTGAAGTCTCCATCGATGAGACCCTGAGGCGTGTACTAGAGTTTTATCACAAATTCGTCCCATATTATTAGGGGGGAAACTAGCGAAGATGAATCACTCCCCCAGTTTCTTCAACGCGATCCAGAGGACTGGGAAGGGTCTCATCGACGACATTAAGCCCTCGAAGCTGAACCATAATGCAAAGTACTTCCTCTTGGGGGGCCTCATGAACGGGATCTCCAACGGGGTATTCAACGCAGTGATGATGCTGTACATCGCTGCCTACGGGCTCAACGCACAGGGCCTCGGCCTCATATTCATGATGAATGCGCTCAGCACCACCATACTGATGATCCCGGCAGGCATACTGGCTGACAAGATCGGCAAGAGGCCCATGATCATGATCGGCACAGCAGCTATCATCCTGGCCATGGTCACCTTCTTCTTAGCCAACTCGGTGGAGACATTCGCCATGTCCTTCCTGTTGATAGGCGTGAGCAACGCCGCCGGTACCGTATACACGCCTCTCTACTCCTCCTTCTTCGAGGGCCACGACTTGGCAAGGGCCTTCAGCCTCTACGGCTTCCTCAACATCGCCGCAATGAGCCTGGGGAGTCTCGGCGGCTTCATACCACCACACCTAGCATCCTCGATGGGGTTCACACTCTTTGAAGCCTACAGAGTGACGATGATCGCCGCGGCCCTGCTTTTCATCCTCCAGAACGCATTCATCTACCAATCCGCCTTGGGCGTCAACGAGACCCTGTCGAAGGGCTTCAGTCTCTTCCTCAAGTCCAGGAGGGTGGTGCTGAAGATCTGCGGCATCGGGCTCCTCGCAAACATCGCGGGCGGACTGCTGTTCAGCCTCTTCCCCTACTACTTATACATGAAATTCGGGGTCAACTCCGCTGCCCTAGGCACATTATTCCTGGTCTCTAACCTGGCTATGGCGATATCTAAGGGCTTGGCAGCGGGGGTAGCCCGGCGCATCGGCGGCCTCAGAAGCATCACCATGGGGGTCGCCTTATCAGCGTTCTTCGTGCTGCTGATGCCCACATCACCTGGCTTCGGGATCATGACCGTACTGTATGTACTTAGGAGCGGGACCGCCTTCATGTCCGAACCGCTCATCACAAGCATCTTCATGAGGAGCATAGGTGAGGACGAGAAGTCGACGGCCAACAGCATTAGGATGATCTCCATGAACGGCGGAGGCGTCGTAGCCCCAATGTTGGGCGGGACGATGATGGAGCTGCTGGGCTTGGACTCACCCGCTTACCTCGGTGGAGCCCTCATGCTGGTAGCCGCGGCTCTCTACTCGCTGCTTCTCCGAAACGAGGCCAGGCTTCTGGAAAAGAAGGGCTAAGTCAACTATGCGCACGACGCTAATGGAATGCTGTACAATACACGGAGAAAGATGCCTGTAATCTGACACGCGCACTCCTTTCTCCATACCAGTGACTCTCGCCTATTTGCCCCAATATACTCTTATTTCGTTAAACCCTTTTCTAATCGAGCACCAGCCATTAATCGTTATGGGGAGTTCCATTGTTAAAAGTAAAAGATGTCATGGTTAAGGACGTTGTAACCATACAGTCAGATCAGACCATACTAAACGCGGCAAACATAATGAACGAGAATAAAATTGGCTGTCTAGTGGTTCTGGAGAATGGTAGAGCCGTCGGCATCGTGACTGAGAGAGACTTATTGGAGAGAGTGATCGCGGCCTCCGCAGACCCCGCCAAAACCCTTGTGGGGCAGGTGATGTCGAAGCCCTTGGTGACCGTTGAGCCGGAGACGATGCTGGAGGAAGCAGTCGAGCTCATGTTCCAGCACAGGATCAAGAAGCTGCCGGTTGTGGAGAGGGGCGACACGGATACGAAACTTGTAGGCCTGGTTACATTAACAGATATAGCTAGGATACACCCGGCTCTCATGAAGACTATGAGGAAGCTCTTCGAAGAGAGTAGCGAGATACCTCCCAAAAACATGGAGAAGGTCATGAACTTCTACATCGTGTGAGCTATGCGTGAGTGTTCAGCTGAAGGTATTTGATTGACGGGCGTAGGTCTGCTTGATTGTTACTCCACGCTTCTCGAGTTCATCTAACAGCTGTTTTAGGAGACGTCCCTTTATCCCTATAACCGGGGTCACGAATCCCCTCTCCGATATCTCTCCTCTACCGAGCATCCTGGCGACTATGGCGGCCGTGTAGGCGGTTGTCTTCGCCATTGAGGTAACCTTCCTCTCAACATCATAGAAGTCAACCATGTCGAAGGTGTAGCTCGCCCAGCTTCCACCCTTCTCCCCCTCAACTATCACCCTCAGGACAGTGATGTCCCTCTCGCCCTCCTCCAGTCTTACCTTCGGATGAATTATTTTGCTGAAGGCCTCGAACGGGGCTATGTTAATGCCCTTGATGATTACCGGATCCCTGCTCAGTAGGCCGCAACTGTCGAGGAAGTTGATCTTCTCACAATACCCAGCGTACCTCACGGTCTTCTCCGTGCAGCGCTCGACGCCTTTAAACTTCGGCAACCTCTCAAGTGTTTCAGGGAAACCCTCGTAGAAGCACTCGAGGGGCCTGTCTATACCCTCGAAGCATATGGGCTCACCCAGGGTGTATCGCGGTACGCTACACTCCGATCCACCCTCTATCACCTTTACTGGACCGGGGTAGAGCGGGAGGTATGGTCCGCCGAAGACTATCTTATAGTCTAGGGGGGGCTTCGGGTCCTGCGGTATTCCACCACACCAGATGTCTACGGCTTTCACCTTGTCAAGTCCGTCTATGCCATGAGCCGCAAGCATATCTGTTAAACCCGGCTCAACGCCGCACCCAGGCACCACCGCGACGCCCCTACTCTTGGCCTCTTTATCGACTGCATCAATGTCCCTCATTGGAGGAAAACTTAGATTGACGACGTGTGAACCAGCGTCGATGGCGCCCCAGATCGCGTAGTGGTGGATTGACTCAGGCAATGTGATGGCGGTAACATCGATGCCCTTCAGGCTATTCGCTAAGCCCGTGCGATCCTTAACGTCTTGCACCGTGGTCCTGAGCTTCCTCGAGTTCAGGCTCGCTGATGCCTGATCTAGCCTCGCGCGGTCTATGTCGATTAGGAGAACCTCACTGACATCGGGGCTCCCTAGGCAATCCATGCTTACGGTGGGCCCCATTAGGCCGGCACCGATCACGGCTACCTTCATCAAGTCACCCTCAATAACATTCAAAGGTTCAGGATAGTTAAGACTTCTCACATGCGACCCGTGGAGGTATTCTAGGGTACATGTCTGAAGCTCGTGCGGAAACTCACGCGCGCGGATAGCACAGGCTTATCCTATGTTCTCAATCTTTACCGGCTCGACGGAGTCAGCTAACTCGAATCCGAAGACCCTCCCATAGAAGTACAACTCGGCTTCGAGTGCGCGCTTGATGCTCTCAGCCTTACGGAAGCCGTGCCCCTCACCCTCGAATGTGATGTACGCCACTGGGATCTTCCTCCCTCGAACCGCTTCATATATCATCTCAGACTGGTTAGGCGGCACAACTCTATCGTCCAGCCCCTGGAACAGTATCAAAGGAACCGAAATCCGGCTCGTGTGGTGGATGGGCGATCGCTCCACATACACGTTCTTCACGGCGGGGTATGGCCCCACGAGGCTA
>MEZF01000040.1:26645-36394 GCA_001774245.1 Candidatus Bathyarchaeota archaeon RBG_13_52_12 | reverse complement strand
GCGTGTCAGTGGCGAGGGCCTCGATGTCGCTCACCCCAAAGTAGCTTGCACCCGCCTTGAACACGTCTCGGAAGGCGAGCGCCGCTAAGGTAGTGTAGCCACCCGCGCTGCCGCCCCGAATAGCCAGCTTGCCACCGTCTACGCGACCCTTCTCCACGAGGTACCTCACCCCGTTCACGCAGTCATCCACATCCACGATGCCCCACCTGCCCTTCAACCGTTCACGGTAGGAGCGCCCAAAGCCTGTGCTGCCACCGTAGTTCACGTCAAGCACAGCGAAGCCTCGGCTGGTCCAATACTGTAAGTCGTAGCTGAGCACGGCGTCTGTGGCGCCGGTCGGTCCACCGTGTATAAAGACCAGCAGCGGCGGACGCGTGCCCCCGGGTGCGAGGAAGTCGGGGTTGGTCGGCGGATAAAAGTATCCATGGGACGTCACCCCGTTCTCAGTCGGGTATTCGATCGCCTCGGGCACCGACGTGTAGCTGCGGTCAACACGTGTGTTCAGTGTGCTGCGCAGTACCTCACAGGCGGAGTTTCTCAGGTTAAGCCGATACAGTGCGAGTGGCTCTGTGGGGGAGCCCGCCTTGAAGACGGCGAAACCCTCCCCAGAGTGCACGCCTCCTATGGAGGTGTAGGGCAGGTCTATGTCCGTCAGCGTCTTCTTCGACGTATCCAGCCGAGCCAGGCGCCAGTTTCCCCTTACGTTGTAGGAGCAAATTAGGTTACCATCCGCTTCGAAGTCATATGTTGATAATCCGAAAACCCATTGGGGTAAGCCGAACTCCGCCTCCAACGGGTAGAGCGCCTCGTTTCTTCCCTCCACGAAACGGTAGAGGTTCCACCAGCCGTCTGGGTCGGAGACGAAGTGCAGGATGCCTCGCGGCGACCATCTTGGCTGGAAGACGGATTCATGCTCTCCCCCCGCCACTTGTCGCCGGGGACCCAGCGAACCGTCAGTCTGCATCTCCGCGGCGAATAGCCGTGTGCCGTCCCAGGGCATACTCGGGTGATCCCACTCTAGCCAAGACAGCTCGGATCCGTCTGGGCTGATGCCTGGACTGGAGTAGAAGTCGCTGCCTGAAACGAGGATACTGGTCTCGCCGGATTCAGCGTCAACGCTTACAATTGTGTTCACGACTTGGCTGGGTCTATCTATTGTATGGTCTTCGAGCACACATATCAAGCGCCTGCGTGGGACATCGTAGACCGCATCTGCATAGCGGAAAGGACCCCCGGGCGTGAGTGGCTGGGGCTCCTCGCCAGGCTTGCAGGTGTAGATGCGCTGATCGGTGAAATTGGAGAAGTATATGACGCCTTGAGCCACACAGAAATCACCCCCACCGTACTCATGCACCATAGTACGGGCGCTGTATGGCCGTTTTACTGCGTCAGCCAGTGCTCCATCGGGGGAGCAGTGAACGATGACGTTGCGCCCCTTCTCCTCAGGGCGGCTCTCAACCCAGTAGACATCATCGCCGCTGACGGCTACACCGCCCAACGTAATGGATTTGGCTACGACCACATCTGACGTGATGGGTGACTTCCATGAGCCGTAAGGCCTTACTGTCGGCACAATGAACCCTCATCTAGATTTTTTCCTATTGATATATTGTTTTAGGTGGGTTGGTAGTGGAACACGCGACCGCGCGCGTGTAATCTGATACTGGTAGACTTATCTGATCATCCCCTGAATTATCCATACATGACCCAGCACGAGGAATTCATCAGGATCTGCCACCAGCTAGCAATTGAGGCAGGCAAAAACGGTGACCACCCATTCGGCGCGGTACTAGTGGTCGACGACAAGATCCTCATGAAGGCGAAAAACACCGTAAACACCGACAAAGACCAGACACGCCACGCGGAGCTAAACCTAGTAGTCGCCAGCCAGCGAGCCTATCCACCGGACCTGATTAAAAACTCCACACTTTACGCGAGCACCGCCCCCTGCCTGATGTGTACCGCGGCGATGTGGAGCGCGGGCATAAGGAGGATAGTGTACAGCGTGACCTACGAGACCTTCGCGAAGAAGATTCCGGGTAAATATAGATACATAAAGTGTGGAGAAGTCTACAGTCAGCTTGGAACCGAGGCGGAGATCACCGAAGGTGTTCTCGAAGAAGAGGGCTTACGGGTCTACGACTACTGGCCGAAGAAGTAACCATAGAATAAAATGACCACGCAAATCCTCTAGACGAGCGCGCTGGATCAGCTTAAGAAGCAGTATTAACGATGGCGCGCAAGACGCTACTTCTTAGCCTTCGGAACCGTGTGCCTCAACTTGCCGTCCTTGTAATACGCGCTGAACGTCTTCGAGCAGCCGGTACACTTCTGCTGCTCAACATCGAAACCGCTGAACTTCCACTTCTTACCAGAGGGATGCGCAACCTTTCCACACCTAGGGCAATTCATATGGGTCAATTGAAGGTATTTCATAACAGTATAAAACAACTTCTATTCCTTTTATCCGACCTGATTATCTTTTACGTGCGCCTAACGGATTTTTTAATAGACACAGGTGCAAAAAATATTAAAGAGCAGCGGACCATTCCAAGCATGAATTCTGACATTCAGTTGATTGGTGAAACCACTATAGCAAAGGCAAGTAGCACCGCAGACTACAAGCGACTTTTAAAGGACCCGATCCTGAAGTCAGACCCAATAATCGTCAAACCCAACTGGGTCCTAAGTGAGGAGGGCTCATACACTACAGCCAGTAGCCTCCGGTGCCTCTTCGAGGCCCTCCCGGGTAAAATCATAGTGACCGAGTCATATCAGACGGCCCGCGTCTGGGATGACCCAACAATCGCTCGGACATTCAAAGTGGGCGACGAGGTAGTTGATTGGACCTGGTTCCGGGGGAAGGGTTGGCTGTGGCTTCACAGTCACCCGGACTGGACCTGGTTTAAAGACAGCATGTGGAGTGAAATCCGGAAGGGGGATAACAATTTCCTGGAGCGGCTCGGTTTTAGAGACTTATTTCAGGAGTTTGGGGTCGACTACGTTAATGTCACGGAGGAGGTGTGGAGCGGACGGGCCGTCGACTCGGGACTTGTCAAGGAGATTGTGGAGAAGAGATACTCGCCGGTTTTCACGGATAGGCTCTATGGAATAGTGCCTGAGAGACTCTACAGGCACCGAGGAGCCACGCTGATCAGTTTCAACAGGCTCAAGGAGTACGGCTCATTCACCTTCAAGAACCTCTTCGGCCTCATACCTGACCCGAATAGAAGCTGGTGGCATGGTCCACGGGATAGAACCTTGAGTTTGAGCATTGTGGACGCTGCTAAGGTGTATGCGAGTTTGTTCTCACTTTATGGGCTCTGGGAGTATGCTGGATCAACGAGGCTTCGGAGGGATGAGGGGAAATTCGGTGGTCCGGAGTATAGGTTCGATATGGCTGTCGGGCCGGGTATCCTTGTATTCGGTCGTAATTTTGTCGAGTTGGATGCTTTGCTGTGCCATTTGAATGGGTTCAAGGTTAAGGATGCGGAGCACATCGAATTAGCGGAACAGGTTTTCGGGGCTAATAATCGCCAACTACTTGGCGAAGCTGAGAAATGTGTAGGCAGTTGGTTTAAACCAAGTAGCTAGAATCTCTAAATAACCTTGTGCGCGACGCCGAAGAATATGGTAGGTCCTTTACTGCGCTTCCCAAACTTGACGACTATTAAGGTGTTGAGTGTGGGGAAGAGAGCCAATATAGCCACTGGGATGAGAAGCTACTTTGCCCCCGTACCTGCTTTGGACGAGCATACGAGTTTTTTTGCCACTTCTATGCTCGCCCTGATCATCTCATTCACCTCGCCGCCGACTAGGGTGCTCTTACCCGCTGGCTGGAATGGGTGAGACATAATCATAGTATCCGCCTCAACCTGGAGCAGCTTCCTCAGGGAGGCGATGTAGACTTCTTTATCCATCCTTATGAGATCCTCCCTCTCGCCACAGACGGAGTCGCCCACGATCAGTGTCTTGCCCACGGGGTCGATTAGGCAGATGCTGCCCGGCCTGTGGCCGGGTGTGTGGATGACAGTGAAGCTTCGATCCCCCAGCCTTACTTGGTCACCGTCTCGTAGCTTCGCGTCAGCTGTGGGCACCGCCTCTTGCTCTAGCTCATGGATGGCGATCGTCGCCCCTGTGCGCTCCTTGAACACAGCGTTCCCACGCACATGATCCCCGTCGCGGTGAGTATTAACGATCAGATTCACGTCGTCGAGTCTCCTACCCTTTTCCAATATCAATGGGAACACGCGGTCCAAGGGGGTGTTTTCGTATCCCGTGTCAACAACGCCTATGTTCTTTTCACCGAACACCAGCGTCACGCAGCAATACCATCCCGGCCTCATCTCCTGCTTAACGACGTACAAGTCATCCGACACGATCTCAACATTATCCACTATAGGCCCCTCACAGTGGAGAATATATGAGCAGAATTTAAAAACGCTCCACGAGAAGTGCTTACGCGCAATGCTTTTTGGCTAAAGTTTATTATGTTTACATCAATTATCTCCTGTGATGAAGGATGCCAAGCTATAGAGTGAAGGTAACTGTCCAGAAAAAGGTTGATCCAGCCTACATCTTCGATGGAAAGGTCCCAGATCAACCCGGGAAGACACACCCCTACCCAGTTTGCCCAATCGACGAAAAATCGGTGTGGATCGTGGAGAAGGATGGCAAGATGCCTGCTGGGTTCTGCAGCTGGGCGTGGAGGGACCTCTACAAGGATCTTGCCGTGCTCCGCTTCGGAGGCGGTTTCGAGGATTGGGTTAAGCCGCCATACATGTACACTTCCTGCTCGGACGGTATCAGGCCAGTCAGTTTCAAGCTCGAGGTCCTAAGAGACTAGACGGGCTCTACTCGCGTACACGATCGTGGAAAATGTGGATTAAACAGCTATTGCTTAACCGTTGACGCGGTCACGGGCGCTCTAGATTCCAGTCAGTGTTCTCTTAGGCCTTTTGGATAACGGTCAGCTACAAGGTTAAGCGTGATACCGTGCTCAAGCCATGCCTTCAGCCCCGCAAGAACCCAGGTAAATCCCCCGGTCGAATCAAGCGCGGATTTCACTATCGCATCTCCATCCCCGCCGAAGCCACTTTCAGTGATGCTGACAAGTGTCGCGCCATTTCCGTAGGGAGTAAAAACCCACTCCACCGACGTCGGAGAACCTAACCATTCGATCAGGATTCGCTTATTCTCTTCAACCTCTCTTACCTTCACTTTAGCGGAGATGTTGTACATCTCCCACTCCCACGTAACCTGTTTGCCGGCTTCCATTCTCCCACTGCCTTTAGTAAACCAGAACTTGGTTATCACTTTGGGATTGATAAAAGCCTCAAACACTCCTCAAAGGGTTTACGGATAAGCAACTCAGCCTTAGCAACCGGCTCCTGTGTTAATTGAATTTTCACAGTTCTTAGCCTCCACCGAATGATTTTGGCTATTGACTGATTATATAACAATCTGCTTTACTCGAAGACCTTTACCATCTCCCGCGTGCGCGAACGGCATCTGAATCGGCACTACAAACTGGCGAAGACCTGTCTCCTCGGCTCGCGCGTGCGCGCTGACTTTGTACTATCCGAATCCTTTCAGAAGGGAGACGATGTCTCTTCCCAACTGCTTACCGGAGTAACCTCCCTCCAGGACGAAGAAGCTGGGTCTTTCCAGCGATGCGATTCTTCTACCAATCTCATAATAAGATTCCTCAGCTAAACCGAGTGAGGCAAGATCCCCCG
Source organism: Candidatus Bathyarchaeota archaeon RBG_13_52_12 (assembly GCA_001774245.1). Taxonomy (GTDB): domain Archaea; phylum Thermoproteota; class Bathyarchaeia; order TCS64; family TCS64; genus UBA8941. The sequence continues at coordinate 30,656 of MEZF01000040.1, read as the reverse complement.
AATGGGAGTCGAACCCCGCTGAGACGGCGACGCACTCAAAATCGTGTTTACCAGCTTCGCGGAGCGCCTTGTCAAGCGTCCTCAGGTAGACCTCCTGGCCACAATCGCCGTCGAGTGGATAGTTGAAGCAATTAGCCGTTGACCTCTCGCCTGTACCCGGGTATATGTAATGTCGGTGTAAGGAGACATAGACTACGCCGTCCTTGTTTAGAAAAATCTCCTGTGTTCCGTTTCCATGGTGACCATCTATGTCCAGAATAAGCGTCGACTTGCCGAGGTGCCTCACGGCGATGGCTATGTTGTTCAGGTAGCAGAATCCCCTCGTTGAGGCACCGAGGGCGGATCCATTCTTGCCTACGTGATGCCCTGGGGGCCTCATCAATGAGAACCCGTTACTCTCCGCGGCGGCTATCGCTCCGCCAGCCGCGATCCTAGCGTACTCGTATATTCCTTCGTAGTCGGGGGTGTCGGGATCCTCGATTTCACCATCTTTGAGCCCTTCAAGGTACTCCTTACCGTGGATCCTCAACAAGGCATCCTCCTCCGCGGGCTCAGATTCCGTGAACCCGTATCCGTGATCCCTTAATACATCGTAGGCTTCCGCGACTCTAGCCGAGTTTTCGGGGTGATATTGAACACCATATTCAAGACATCTCCTGGAGAAGACGATTCTGGTGCCCAATAACATCACACAGCATACCTTGTACTATACGATTATTTAGAGGCGCGTCCGGTTTCGATTTAAGAAATTATCATCGTGTGAAGTAAAAGCAAACACCCTCAGATAGGAGATCGCGTGTTCACCGTAGATGCGCGCGTGATTATTGAGACAGGGAAGCCTTACACGCGCACTCCTTTTGCCTTCACCTTAGCCCTGTAGAGAGATGTTCTCGCCGTGATGAAGAGGCTTCTCCAATCCCTAGTTCCCCATGCTAGATTCGCAGGCGTCTCAGGGGTATTGATTATGCCCAAGTGTTCCCCGTGCGCAGAGAAAACCCAAACGCCTCCAGCGGCCGCTACGTAGAGGTTGCCTTCTACGTCCACTTTCATCCCATCCGGGTTCCCGGGAAGCTCTGAACGAATCTCAGCGAATACACTGCCTTGGCTCAAGTTTCCATCACGATCGACTTTGAAAGCCCTCACGTGTCTCCTGTTCGACGAATCGGCGATGTAGATGATCTTCTCGTCGGGGGAGAAGGCTAAACCGTTTGGGCGATCGAGGTCGTCTGAGAGCAGAGTCAGTTTTTCTTTTTCAACGTCTAGGGAGTAAACCCCCTGAAAAGTAAGCTCCTGCTCGTCTTGCTTTATGCCGTATGGTGGATCTGTGAAATAGATCTTACCGTCTGACTTTACAACCACGTCGTTGGGGCTGTTTAAACGCTTGTCTCGGTACTTATCAGCTAACACTTTATAGACCCCATTTTTCTCAAGCATCGATAATCGTCGCGTGCCGTGTTCGCAGATTATTAAATTACCCCTATCGTCGAATGTCAGACCATTTGAGTTCCCGCTGGGTTCGCGGAACACCGTTACAGACCCATCGGGTACCCATTTATAGATCCGATTTGCCGGAATATCACTGAATAATAAAAACCCGCCAGTTGAGTTCCAAACAGGCCCTTCAAGAAATTGGTACCCAGTGGTAAGCCTTTCAACCATACTATTCTCCTGTATTAATGTTGAGTTCTTTCGATTGTCCAAGATCATCACACAAGTAACTAGGAGCTTTAGAAATAGAAGGTCTTTCGCTTAGCTCGTGCGATTATCTCCAGTTTAATTGATCTCTATAAGTTGGGTGAGGCCTAAATTTCCTGTATACCTTCTCAATTGGTTCACCCACTACTTTTATTCTATCCAAGTCAGCTACGCCTATCCCCCAGTCGTTAAGATAATGTAGGTACCCGATATCGAGCGGATCGAAACCCATTATCTTAGCCATAACAGAGTCAAGAGATACGGGGTGTAAGCTGGCAGAAGAAACGCCGAGGCTGACAGGGTCTCCGTCAACCGGTCCAGCTCCCTCCATGCCCACAAATCCATCTATCAAAGCGAGATCGGGAATACAATGCTTACCAATTCTAGCGATGTTTTCGTTGATCGCCTTTGCACCCTGATGGATCTTTTCTTTTTCAGCTAGGGAGACTAGTGAGCCAACGACCACATTCTTAATCGAAAGCGTAACTATAACAGTATCGTGGGTCTTAGGCTTCGCCACTGAGATGAGGTAGTCGCTTTCCAGCAGAGTCTTTGAAACACAGAATTTGAGGGGTTTTAAATAACGATCCACGCCTTCGAGCTCGATGAATTCATCTTCGTTCAGATCCATGGTTTTTATACGGTACTCATCTATGAGAGAGTCATATCCAAAGTTTGTAATGGCTTCTACCAGACTTTTACCAGCCGGTCCTTCTCCGATTGTTATCTCACCATCGTAGAATCCAGATAAAAGGTCCAACACCGCCCTGATTGTATCAACATGAGTCGCTGCCAACTGTACTGCGGTTGAAACGAAGTTTGGTTTTATGAGGACCTTTTGTTTCCCTTTGATACTTTCAGCGATATCGTCCTCAAAGGGCTTCAGGGCTTTTCGGCTACCTTCATAATATCCATTGGATTTTATTACTGATACAACTGGTTCTCTGGATAATTCTCTCATAGGTTTCCACCATGAGAATGCTAGCCCTTAAGAGTATTTCTTCCAACCCAATTATGATACCCGCGCGCTTAAAATTTAACAATGTCTTATTATTCAGCTAACCATCAAATGATTTGAGGAAAAAATGGATCCAACAATTATACACTTCGAGATTCCCGCAGAGGATGTTGACAGGCTCAAATCATTCTATGAGAATCTGTTTGGGTGGAAAATCGTGAAAACCCCCTCTGACTTCATGGAGTACTGGGTCATCCAGACCGTCCCAACCGATGACAAGGGTATGCCAATGCGACCTGGGGTCAACGGCGGCATGTACAAGAAGCAAAGCGAATCAAACACCCCGGTCAACTATGTACGTGTCGAAGACATTGACAAGGCCCTGATTAAGGTCGCCAAACTTGGGGGAAAGGTAACCATGGGTAAGCAGGAGGTCCCTGGGATCGGCTATGTCGCTCAAATAAGGGACCCAGAGGGAAACCCGATAGCTATGATCCACCCTACACGTGAATAGCCTTCTCTTTTAATGCTGAAAAACTTGGACAAAATTATGCATGTCACGCACGAATTACCTTGTCTTCACTCATCGCGCTAGATTTCTTCCTATAATACCACCCCATCTGCACGCAACAATATTTTATAACTCCAGAAAAAGATGTCCGCCCCTTACTGGGCGAGTAGTTCACTTCTGGTCTGTCTTACATGTGAAAGCATCGCGCGTATAGGGTTTATCAGCAGCCATTCCTAAAAAAATTTCTCGATTAACATGTTGTTTATGGTGACCTTAGTTCATACTCCAGCGCGCGCGACTCTGGAGAAGAGCTTCGGTCAAGAGTACTTTGCCTATAAGCGTGTTACCCCATTTCTGTTTCCTCTACCATGGCGCTGTCGCGTGCGCTAACAAATACGAAAAAATCTAAAGCCATTTAAGATTAGAAGATGAATGCTTCTCGATGTCATATTCAAAATATTTTAACTCAGCCACAATCGAAAACATGCTGAAGACGCCGAACAGTAAGTGGCTCAGATATTCTAAAGATGTCATACCTCTCTGGCTCGCAAACCCGGACTTTCTCATAGCACCAGAAATCAAGGAGGCTTTGATCACTGCAGTTTGCTCTAACGACCTCTACTACAACAGCGATCAACGCGCCAGAGAAGCCATGGTCGAGAAAATACTGAGGGAAAACAAACTATGCGCCACACTTGGAGACGTGATGCTCACACAGGGAGTAGACCCGCAGATCTGGCTGGCGATCAGGGAGGCATGCAAAGAAGGCGACGAGGTGGTGCTCACCGACCCGATGTATGGCGAGTTCAACAACATGATGGAGACCCTGGGTACTAAGCCGGTCTAC
>MEZF01000040.1:18807-26609 GCA_001774245.1 Candidatus Bathyarchaeota archaeon RBG_13_52_12 | reverse complement strand
TCGGAAAAATTAAAGAAACTCATAGGCCCAAGGACCCGGCTCATCTGCGTATGTAACCCTCATAACCCAACTGGCAGGGTGATGACCAGGGGGGAGCTCAAGGCGATTGCCGACATAGCAGTAGATCACAGAATCAGGGTATTCGTAGACGAGCTCTGGGAGGACATAATATTCGATGGCAGGCCACACGTCACATTGGCGTCCCTCAACCCCGAGATCGAGGCCTTGACCTCAACCGGGTGGGGCTTCTCCAAAACATTCGGAGTCGCTGGGCTATACCTGGGGTACCTCTGCACGACCAACAAAGAGATGCTCGGCAACTTCAGGAGACACGCAAAATGCATCCAGAGAGGCAGCTCTAACCTCGCCAGGGCCGCAGCGCCCGTCATGCTTGACGATACACTCGACTGGTGGCGAAGAGAAGTCATGCTTCACCTACACAAGATAAGGGAGATCTGCCTAAAGAGATTCAACGCGATCCCCGGTGTGCATTTCCCTACGTTTGAGGGAACCTACGTGCCCTTCCTGAAGTTTGACCACAGGATGACCAGCCAAGAGATGAGTGACTACCTGCTAAACGATGCCAAAATTGCCTTAACCCCTGGGACTAATTATGGTTCAAAGGGGGAGGGCTACCTGAGGATCTGCGTCGCCACAAGCGAAGGGATCATCAATGAGGTCATAGACAGAATGGAGGCTTCTGTGAGCAAGCTCAACACACCCCCAACTCCATAGATCGCGTACGAGTGCGTGCGATAACTGACAAATGGGTAATTCACGCGTGTACTCACATAGATTCCTCTGGTGTCGCGCAAGTGAGCGATTACTCAAGCAATCCAGCGCGCGTATCTTATTCACATGCGTGTGCGTACTTTTTCAAACATCGACCTGGGTACGAAACATATGGGACACACCCAATCAGAAGGCAGATCCTCAAAAAGCGTACCAGGTTTAACACCGTGCTCCGGATCACCTTTCAATGGATAATAGATGTAACCACAAATCTTACACTTCATCAATGAAGAATCTACACAACTCTTCTCAACCCTCTCGACCACTCCACCGTATTTCTCGTGTATCATGCTCCGGTCAAAAACATAGAACTCCTGCAGCATCTTCTCCTGCTCCTCCGGTGAGAAGTACTCCATCACGGGATAGAAGAATCGTCGATCCTCATTCTCAATATGAGAGGGATACAGCTCGATGAGCCTATGGAGCCTCTCCTCGACCTCGCCGAGCGCATCCTCATCACCCTGAAGGTACACATCCTTAGCCTTCAGAAGCTCCCCAACGGTCTTACGGGCATAAACGTGCTCAGAGACGAGCTCATCCATGATAACCCTGTGCTCCGGTTTCAAACTCTTTGCCTGAAGTCCACGGAAGAGTATGTCCTCCTCTTTACCATGGTGGGTTCTGTCCGCGTATATTCTGAAGAAGTCAACAGCCTGGTCGATGAACACGGGGTCAAGCCCCCCCTGCCTTACCTTCTCCATCTCGACTCTCAGGTTCCCAACCATTCTCTCGATTAGCCTGTGTTCCCTCATCAGCAGTCCAATCGGCAGCATTAGTAATCATCAATGATCCAGAGATGGAGCGTTAAGTGGGTTTCGAGACGTGTGTACGCGCACGCGTGCGCGACCAGGCCCTACACAAAGATCATTTGGATGACGAAGAACCCGGGATCTAAACAGTTCAAGGGGCGAGACATAGCAGATATATTCGCCTGCTTCGCAACGAGGATCTAGAGCACAAGCTGATGCTTGAGGAGTACGACTCAGTCATACTAGCCGAGAACTAGACCACTTCTTTAATTTCTCACAACTACAATCTTCCTATGATGATTATGGCAGAGAAGTCCGCAGATATGAAGGGGAAAGCAGTAAAGCTCAAAGGACTGGTGGAGTACCAAAAAGGCTCAGTTGTTAGCCGAACTGTAATTGATAAGAAGACTGGCACAGTCACCCTATTTGCCTTCGATGAGGGTGAGGGTCTCAGTGAACACACCGCGCCGTACGACGCTATGGTCGTCGACCTTGAAGGAATTGTTGATATGAAGATAGCCGGTGCAAGTAACCATTTGGAGGAAGGCGACGTGATAATTATGCCCGCAAACAAACCACACGCCCTAAAGGCCCTTACAAAATTCAAAATGATGCTTGTGATGATAAAAGCAACCTAAACTTGTACTTCTCCCATACATGCACGAGTTAAATGAAAATGTTAGCCAGGGTAGAATCGCGCGCTCGATACTCTTCAATAATAGAATAACCGATTTACATCAAGATACAAGGCGATGACGCTCATCACAGTCTACGACGGCGCCTCAACGATCGGCGGCAACAAAATCCACCTAGAGGAGAAGGGAAGAGGGATCCTCCTCGACTTCGGGATGAACTTCGCTAAATACGGTGAGTACTACCAAGAGTTCCTCAAGGAGCGTAGCAACAGAGGCATCTACGACCTAATCAACCTTGATATGATCCCACGCATCAACGTCTACCGCTCCGACCTAATCCCCGCCGACATGGACCCCGAGCCCTGGCCCAAGCCCAGCGTGGAGGCGGTGCTTATCAGCCACGCCCACCTCGACCACACCGGCAGCGTCGGCCTCTTACGAGGCAACATACCCATGATAGCCAGCACAACCAGCGTCGCCATCCTCAAGGCGATGAGGGACACCTCAGCAGGCAGCCTCGGCGGCGAGATAAGCTACTACAGCGAGAAGACCCCCCTCGACGGATGCGACGGCCTCGTCCTCGAGTCGAGCAAAAAGGGCTCCTACACGGCCCGGGACATGTACCTCTGCACAGAGCCAACCGCGGAGCTCAGGGACTTTGCCTCCCACCGACCAGGGAGCGACTCAGGGAGGAGCAAAAAAGTCGAGGCTGGAGCCGTCGATCACCAAAGTCACCTTAGCCTGCCATTCACAGTCGAGCCCCACCCCGTCGACCACAGCATCCTCGGCGCAGTCGCCTACATACTGAGGGGGGACACAACCATAGCCTACACCGGCGACTACCGCCTACACGGTTTAGGAGCCGAGAGCACCCGCAGATTCATCTCCGCTGCGAAGGACGCATCCATACTAATCACAGAGGGCACCCGCGTGGGACGGCAATCCGACGAGGAGATAACCGAGGCAGACGTCCTCGAGAACTGCCAAAAGGCAGCCGAATCCGAACCGGGGCTAGTAGTCGCCGACTTCTCCGCACGCAACTTCGAGCGCCTCCAAACCTTCACCGAGATCGCCGACCACGTCGGCAGGACCCTACTGGTCACCCCGAAGGACGCCTACATGCTCCATGCCCTCGGCTGCGCCGACGGAAAATGCCTCATGGACACCTCCCACATCGGCATATACAAAGAGCTCCGTAACCACACTAGGGACAAGTGGGAGACCGAGGTAGTCTCGACGAAGTGGGGAGACAGATATGTCAGCCACCTCACCGTCGGACGAAACCCCGAAAAGTACCTCCTATGCTTCTCACTCTTCGACCTAAAACACCTCCTCGACATCAAACCCCGCGGAGGATCCTACATCTACTCCTCCAGCGAGGCCTTCACAGAGGAGCAGGTATTCGACTTCCAGCGCCTCAACCAGTGGCTCACCTACTTCAACCTCAAACCAGTCGGCTACACCCTGCAAGACGGAGTACCCCTCTTCATCAAGGGCTTCCACGCCTCGGGCCACCTATCACAGGAAGACCTCATCAAAGCCGTAGACCAGATCGACCCCGACAAGATCATCCCCGTCCATACAAGCAACAGTGAATGGTTCAAACAACAATTCGAAAAGACGATAACAATCAACGATGGCGAAACAATAAAAATAGATTAACGCTTCGCACGCGCGAGACTAACTCTATTCATCTATAATCAACGCGCGCGCAATTTGACTATGGCACATCTAAAAACATGCGCGAGTTTGCAGATTCTCTATCACTGCTTCTAATGGCTCAAAATTCAACATTGACAAATAATGTTTGATATTAAAAAAATTCGGACCCTGAATAGAGGCTTTTCAGACCAAGTGTCCATTTATAGATAGGATTTTATGCTTTGAGCTTTGAGAGCCTCTCGTTCACGACTTTAAGCCTTTCTTCGAGGCGGGCCTTAGCTGATTCGAGGAGCTCCACCTCCTCCTCGACGGACATGGAGACGAAGTGCATCATCATGCGCTTATGCATCCAGTGGCCGCCATGGTGCCCCCATGGGCCGTGGTGTCCGCACCAGTTATACTGTTGTTCTCCTTGGCTTTCGCAGCACTCGTGACTCTTCTCTTCTGACTCCGTTTCAACTTCCGGTTTCTTTTCTTCACTCATATCATTTCACCCCGTGGTGCTCTGGAATCTTTGCCTGTAGTAGGATGCGAGGTCGTCGAGGAGGGCTTTGCGTTTGAGCATTATCTCCAAGCCCTCTTTGAGGATCTGAGCCCCCTCCGGCGTAACCGTGTAGACGCGCCGGTCGGGTCCATCCGCCACCTCCTCCCACTCGCTTGTCATGAGTCCGTGATGCTCCATTCGCCTGAGGATCGTGTAGACGGATCCTGCTTCTAGTCTGTCCTTCTGTAGGTAACCCCGCTTGTTTAGTTCCTCCATTATCTGGTATCCGTGCATGGGCTTCTCGTGGATGAGGCGGAGGAATAGGAACTGGGTCCAGCCTCTCTCCGGGTTAGTGCGTATCATGTGGTGTCTGCATCGCTGTGGTTCGTGGCAACCGTTTCCAGAGTCACACATGGCAGAGTTACCTATAACGTTGTTATATATAAACCGTGTTTCTAACGTATTGAAGCGCACGCCATTTTTAATAAGCCGCGACTGCCAAACATTAACACGATTGAAAATGTCAAGTCGAAGCAAAGTGAGAATAACCGTTATGAGAAGGTTCGCGCCATCCGAGGTCTTCACGAAGAGCCCAGTCACGCCCGTTGAACCTCTTGACGCGTGTCAAGTCTATCTGGACGGGCAGGAATTCACAGTTGATGAGAATGGCCGGATGCCTGAGGGCTTCTGTACCTCAGCCTGGAATGCCATCTTTCCCGCCGTCAGAACCCTGTCCTTTGGAGGAAACCCGCCATGGTACAAGGAGAAAGGCGTCGCCGTTGAGTGCTGCACCGATGGATTACGACCAGTCATATTCAAACTCGAAAGGATCTAAAAGGTCATCGAGATAACACGGGTGTTGGAATCGGCGCGCGCTCTATTTTTTGCCCGTGTAGGTTTTCGCCAGCTCTCTAGCTTTATCGAGAGGAGGCTCAACGGTTGCGTCTCGCTTATACTCTCTGCCCCGAAGCCGTCTATGGTGCTCCTCCTTTGCATCTCTCAACAGGTTGGGATTCGTTAGAAGATCTAAGACTGAGCCGGCCATGGTTTTAGATGCGAAGATAAGGCTCTTGTGACCGATGCCTGTTCCGCTGCAGGCTGTGTTCTGCCAGCTGTGGCCAGGAGCCCCAAGCACGTTGCAAACAGTGTTGAACTCCATGGTCGGTGTTATCCAGCTGACGTCTGCCACATCTGTGCTTCCGGGGCTAGTAGTTCCATCGTCCCAAGCGTCGAAGATCTCAGTAACCAGGTCTTGGCCCACGTATTTCTCCCAATTTGGGACCTTACCCTTCCTGAGGTCTGTCTCCCTGTCTTCGAGTGGGAAGCTCTTAGCGACCTCCGCAGCGAATAGGTAGTCTTCCGGGCTATATTTTGGGGGGCCTACTAGTCGCATGTTGGCCGTCACTATCTCGCTGAGTGCCTTGTTAGGGATCTTGTGGTATCCACCCAAGCTCATCTCGGCCACTAGCCTCGTCTCCGTCATCAGCGCAGCGCCCTCAGCTATCTTCATAACCCGTCGCTTGATGGGTTCCAGGAGAACTTGCTCGGGTGCTCTGATGTAGTAGTGACTACGCGCATAGTCGGGGACAACGTTAGGTTGGCCTCCACCGACCTCGATGACGTAGTGGATCCTGGCTTCGGGGATGATGTGTTCCCGTAGATAGTTTACTCCGATGTTCATGAGCTCGACAGCGTCGAGAGCACTTCTACCTGCCTCGGGGTTTGCGGCTGCGTGGCTTGTCTTTCCGTGGAAGTGGAAGTATGCACCGCTGATCACGTTACTGCTGGCTAGGGTCGCTACGTTCAGTGTTCCCGGGTGGTGGCTCAGGGCAGCGTCCACGTCGTCGAAGAGGCCGTGGTTAACCATTATCCTCTTCCCGCTGAAGTTTTCCTCGGCGGGTGTCCCGTAGAAGCGGATGGTCCCATTTAGGCCGTGTTTCTCCAGTGCTTCGCCAGCCGCTATGGCTGCTGCGAGGGCGGTTGTGCCGTGGACGTTATGGCCGCATCCGTGGCCCATCCCGCCCTCGATTAGGGGCTCTTTTCGGGGCACCGGTTTGTTGCTTAAGTTTGGTAAGGCGTCGTACTCACCCATTGTGGCTATTATGGGTTTACCCTGACCTTTCTCGGCAAGGATTGCCGTGGGCATCTTTGCCGCGCCCTGCTGAACTCGAAAACCATTTTTCCTCAGGGTTTCAGCGAGTAATTGGCTTGATTTCTCCTCACAGAGGCCATACTCCGCGTAGCCCCATATCTCGTCGCTTATGGAGGTTAAACGATCGTGGTGGTCGTCTATCCATTTCCAAGCTGTTTCTTTGATCATACCTAGCAGATACTATAGTCGAGTGGGTGTATAAATAATCAAAATAGCGCGCACCCATGGCTAAGGTATGTGATGATGATCTAATCGTAGCCGGGTTGAAAAGGGATACAACTTAACCAAGTTTGGGACGAAGTCAGACGGTAGCCGCATCGGGGAATGGAGATAGGGTAATTAATCTATTTTTTCTTGGCTCTGTATCTCACGCATTATTAAGCAATAAGGTTCCCTCTACTCTTCTTTAAAAATTGATTTAGCGATAAGTATTCGACGTTCAGAGTCTAGTTATTATCAAACTTATTAAACAATAGTAAGTATAAATTGATGAATAATGGGGGATTACTCATGTTTAACACAAAGTTTAGGCTTAGAAAAGGATTTTCTCCCGTTATATCTTCGATGATTTTAACATCTGCGGTAATTATCATTGGATCAATATTATGGGCTTACTCTCGATCAGCTACGGTAGTGATGACAAATAGCTATGTGGATGAAACGTTCATGACTCTGGATAACCTGATTGAGAGGTTCACCATCGAAAAAATATACTATAATGATACTGATAAGAAAATGATTTTATACGTTTATAATTATGGTGATATACCAATCACCTTAGACATATACATTAATTCCTCAAATGGATCAGGTTTCTCTAGCTTGGATAATAATGTAGATCAGCAGAGTCTACAGCGCGTTGAAATTCCGGTTGATGTGTCAAGCGGATCAATACTAAGCATTAAATGTCACACCAGAAGATCGAATGACGTGGTTACAAAATATTATGTTCTGTAATATATGTGTGCTGAATGATGTGGTTGAAGATGAATAAATCAACGTCAAGTCATGAGAGGAGAAGAGGAATATCCACTGTATTCGGCATGATCATCTTCATCAGCATCTTGTTCACGGCCGTTGTCCCGATGTACATCAACATGAATCAGGCTGACACGGTCTATGCACAGAAAGAGGCGGAGGTGAAGAGGCTCGATGAGCAGAGGTCTCGAGAAAACCTGCTCGTTTACTCATATCCGACGGGCATAGATCGTCCACACGAGTTGACCATAGAGGTGTTCAATAACGGCGCCGAGGAAGTCAGCATCGTTCGAATCTGGTTCAACGAGAAGTATAGATCCCTTGAGAGGACGCTGAAGCCCTTCGAGAAT
>MEZF01000040.1:18412-18790 GCA_001774245.1 Candidatus Bathyarchaeota archaeon RBG_13_52_12 | reverse complement strand
CGACGTCAACCCCACAGACCCGGGTACAACTGATGTCTCCTGCACATCCGACAGGGGCAACGTTTTCGTAAACCAGGGAGGGAGTCTATACTTTAGAGGCGGTTTCTGGGACATAGATGCCCTGCTCGTGAACGTGCTCGTCAGTTATAACCAGAACGCCATTATCGATTATACTCTCTACATGAAATCCCTAGCTACAGGTGATTGGATCCCGATCGAGAACGCAAAGATACAGCATAAGGGGGGAGAGTCGATCAAGCCATTTGATGTAACTGCTTATGGTTCACCGAACACGTTCAGGTGCGTAGTCACGAAGGGATCCACGATCATTCTTGACGGTTCAGTTGAAATGCATTGGCCGTCTGGCTCAAACGTGGT
>MEZF01000040.1:12681-18391 GCA_001774245.1 Candidatus Bathyarchaeota archaeon RBG_13_52_12 | reverse complement strand
TGAGACTTGAACCCACCACAGCGCATGCGGCGTCCAATCATTCAGAGTTACGCTTCGTTGAGACGGAGCGTCTCCTCCGCCATGTACCTGATCTTCACCTTATGGTAGCCGGAGACACCGGTTTCCAGGGTGTCGTTGAAGGGAGCCTTCCACTTCGTAGGTATCTTTGAAGCGCCGCGGATAACGCCCATAATAGAGCCCACAGTTGCCCCGTTGCAGTCAGTATCGAAACCGGGCTGCACAGCCTTTGTAATACTGTCACCGAAATCCCCATCCCCCCAAAGGAGCCCCAGCGCAACGATACGGGCGTTGCTAATCGTGTGGCACCAGTCGTGGGCCCTGCTCTCATCCCAGATGGCGTGGATCCGCCTCACAGCCTCGTCGTATGCGACTCCCTCCTCCCTCCACTTCATCATCGCCCTCACCTCACCAGCTAAGCGACAGCGGTAGGGGATCTGGGAGAGACCGGATTCAATTATTACCGAGACATCATCAGTTGAGAAGGCAGTGGCAATCATCGCAGCGACCCACATCTCCCCATAGACACCGTTCTTGACATGCGAGACACAGGCGTCCCTCCACGCGTACTCAGCAGCGAGCTCAGGATCCCCGGGCGCCGAATACCCCCAGAAATCGGCCCTTATCTGAGCCCCAATCCACTCCCTATGCGGATTCCTATACATCGCCGACGCGGGGGGAGGGATTAACAGGCAGAGGTTCCTGTAGGCGACACGCTCCGCGGTGAATGTATGAAGGATAGGCATCTCGTGGAGCCAGAGATTAGCGACGTCGAGTGAGGTGAAGCCACGCCCATGCCTCGTCATAACGGCTAAACCAATAGTAGTGTAGTTCGTGTCATCGTCCTCAATCATGTGATCAACATTCTCGATAAAGCACCCCTCCTTGTCGACTTCATACTTCTGAAGAATCTCCTCGGGAACGTCGACACTGATGTAATCGCCCAGAGGATATTGCCCTGTTTCCCTGAGGAAACCCCAGAGGCGTGGGCTCCTCCAAGTCTCAACAGGCTTCCCGAGGAGGCAACCAGAGACCCTCCCGAGCCAAGCACCGTAAACCTTGTCGAACAGACCTCCCCTCGGGAGGTTCACACCCATCGAGGATTGTCTCAGTCTAGCTGCCCGTATCTCTTCGAGACCAGACGGCTCAACATGGGGGAAATCGTCGCGAACCGGCAGCGAAATGGTTTCGTCGAGGAGCCCTTGCGCCGCTGACTGATTCCCCTGATCCTTGAGGTTGAGGCTCTTGACTCTCCCGAACTCCGCCAAGAGTGGTGTTAGGTCTTTTCCCTCTTGCAGGCACTGTAACCTCTCAGTTTCGAGGTCATCCTTCGATATGTAGAGCCACCAGTGGATCATTTCCATTCCAGCTCGCCATCTGAGCACTTGAATCCATGCCTCTCACCTCGCACGCGAACATTGTGAAGTTAACCATCAACATCGCGTGCTCGACCCTATAGGCTTTAACCTCAGACCGGCTTGTTTAACTGATTCTGCTTGTCGGATGTTAAGGACAGGCTTTTCAGAAGAGTTGATTCCGACCGGGATGAGCTGGTCGGGTTCCTCAGGGGTTTCCTGAGGGCTAGGAGTCCTAACCCTCCAGGGGATACCAGGGAGGCCGCTGCGTATGTTACGAGTTACCTGGATAGGAAGGGCATCTCGTTCAAGGTCATCGGACCTGACAAGGAGAAGCCAAACATCGTATCAAGCTTCTCGTCGGGGGAGGGGCGTAGGCTGGTGCTAAACGGCCACATGGACGTCTTCCCAGTTGGTGACGGCGCCGGCTGGAGTCACGACCCATGGGGAGGCGAGCTAGTCGACGGCAGGGTCTACGGTCGTGGGGCTTGCGACATGAAAGCAGGGACCACAACGATGATCTATACCTATGTAGTGCTCCACGAGCTGATGAACGAAATACTGGGTGGCGCAACTCTCACCGTGGTCAGCGACGAGGAGTCCGGCGGGAGGCTCGGATCGGGGTGGCTGGTGGAGAACTTGCCAGAGACGATGGGCGACTGCTGCGTCACCGTTGAGCCCAGTAGCCCGTATACTCTGAGGTTCGGTGAGAAGGGGATCCTCTGGCTCAGGGTGACTGTAAGGACGCCGGGTGGCCACGGCGCATACACGCACACGAGCGCCAACGCCATCAAGATAGCCTCCAGACTCGTCACCGACCTCGAGACGCTGAAGGACACCCCGGTACATTACCCGGAGAACCTGGCAAAGGCCTTGGAGGAAGGAAGGGACGCTGCCGAGAAGGCGCTGGGAAGAGGTGGAGCCGACGTTATGTCAAAGGTGAGCGTAAACATCGGCGTATTCTCCGGAGGGGTTAAGGTGAACGTGATCCCGAGGGAGTGCGTGTTTGAGGTTGACCTCAGGCTCCCACCGGGGCTGGCAAAGGAGGACCTTATGCACCACGTTGAGAGGATTGTAGCCATGTACCCAGAAGCTGAGGTTGATGCCTTCAGGTATGATGGACCCCTCTGGAGCCAGCCGGAGGGGGAGATGGCTGTGATCCTCCGTGGGAACGCTCGCCTCCTCGGCGTGGACCCGAAGCCCATTGTGAGCCTAGGGGGAAGCGACCTAAAGTTTTGGAGGCAGCGGGGTGTCCCGAGCTACTACTATGGGTTGACAAACCACGGGATGGGAACCGTCGACGAATACGCGGAGGTTGATGAGTTGCTGCATGTCACCAAGGTGCATCTAGCGTCGGCTTACGAGTATCTGTCCAAGCGCGCACGAGCTCGCTAACAAGCTCCACTGATATTATTTAGTACGTTCGCGAGAGTGTCTATATGTAAACAGCAATCTTACCTGAGGTGAATCAGCGTCTTGAAGATGTTCAACTTGAAGGGAAAGGTCGCCATCGTAACCGGAGGAAACGGTGGAATCGGGCTGGGCATAGCCCGGGGGTTATCAAGCGTCGGCGGTGACATCGTCTTAGCCGCTCGGAACCCAGCTAAAACAGCGGAGGCAGCGAGTGGGATCCGGAGCGACTATGGTGTCAGGGCCCTAGAGCTTGAAGTTGATGTGAGGAAACAGGATCAGGTCGAATCCATGGTGCGGAAGACCCTGGATTCCTTCAGCAGGGTAGACGTGCTTGTTAACAACGCCGGAATAAACATCCGGAAGATGCCGCAGGATCTATCCCCCGCTGAGTACGATGAGATACTCGACACCAACCTCCGAGGAGCCTTCCTATGCGCAAAAGCCGTTTACCCCACCATGAAGGCCGCCGGAGGAGGCAAGATAATCAACATCGGATCCATGACCTCGCTCTTCGGAGGGGCGAAACTCATGGCCTATGGAGCAAGCAAGGGCGGGATCGTCTCGATGACGAGGGCATTAGCCTCTGCCTGGGCCGCGGACAACATCCAAGTCAACGCGATCCTGCCTGGGTGGATAGACACAGATCTGACGAGGAGGGGCCGAGTAGAAATTCAGGGCCTAAACGAGCAGGTGCTGGCGCGAACCCCCATGGGTAGGTGGGGCAGACCAGAGGACTTGCAGGGCACCGCAATCTACCTGTCGACCGCTGCATCCGACTTCGTCACGGGCGTAGCCCTGCCAGTCGATGGAGGATACTCAGCGAATATTTGAACCGCATACGCGTGCTACGCTTGTTTCACGTAGTTTAGCTGGAGATCTGTGACCATCGACCGCAGTCTCCTATCATCATCAGAAGAGAGGCTTGGAGCAATTTTTTCAGTGAGGAACGCGACGCAGTCGATGGCCGATTTCGCCTTAGCCATGTCCTTCTCCACTTCGCTCCTACCCGGGGCGAGTCTTATGCCCATGTACTGCCACGCCTTCTCGGACAGAATGCCTATAAAAAGTCCGAGGAGGTCGTCAAGCTCGACTGCTGTCAGGTCTAGGGTCGCAAGCCCTTCCTTATCATCCGTCATCGACTCTTCACTCAGCTACCCCTTCGTTTATCCTTATTGGGGATAAAAGTTGACGTTTTTTTTTGAAACGACGCCCGCCCTGACTCCCTGCTTCCCTGCTTAAAGCGGGCTTCGCGTGGATGTTAAAAAAGTCGGAAATATCTCAGATAAATGATTCAGGAAATGCGGTCAGGTTCAGAGAGTAAAGAGGGCGCAAGAAGTATGCAGGATTGCGCCAGAGGAAAAATAGGCGAGGAATCGCGCAATATGTAACAGAAGTTACTTCAAAACATAGGGGTCGCCATAACGGGGGTAGGGGGGTTTCCGTCCTAAAATGTACCGTGAAACTATAACGGAAACAGGGAAAAAGAAGGCTGAAATAAGCTCCCTCGAATCAAGTTTATGGTGAATACGCGCAGGCTTATGTTAGTAGGTTTTAGTTATCACTTCTTCAGTATATGGGCATTTAGTTGTAAAATAGTTACTACAGCCCCAAAAGGCTGGAGTCCAATTACGCAATATTAGGTAGCCATCGCACAATTGGCATTTTTTAGCCATGAACCCACATTTTTCATTTGAACATTTGTATTTTCCCTCGCTTAGAATTAAGAATCCGTTTTTACAGGATGGGCAGGTTTTTTCTCTATGAGTGCAATAGGGGTGATTATTACATACATAGTGTGTTGAATAATCACTATCTATCTTAACAATTTGACCTGTTTCACATACGGGACAATAAACTGGACCTTTTTTAGAATTACCTTGGAAGTAGATATCATATTTTTCATTGATTAGTTCATCTATAAACGAAGAAGGTCGCCTATCCTCGGAAAGGAGATACACGTGTTTCTTAGCCCTAGTGATAGCTACGTAGAAAAGCCTACGCTCCTCAGCGTTTGGAAACGAGTCTTTCTCAGCTAGTACGAGACTGAGTATAGGGTCATCCTCAATGAGGCAGGGGAACCCATATTTTCCTGCGATTAAGTTCAAGATTATGACATAATCTGCTTCAACACCCTTTGATTTATGAGCGGTGAAGTACTCAATATCGAATTTCGGGAACTTTGCTCGAATCTCACCATACTCTGATTGTGAATGTATATTCCTGTATCTCCCAATTATGTAGACGAGTTTCTTCTTTTTGTCATGATTCAAAGCTTCTTTTACTTCAATATCTTTGAGACATGCCTCGATAGCGGATGTTAAATTTTCTTTCCCAACCCATGCGATTGTTATCGCGGGAGTATCCATTTTTCGTGAAGACATAATTGATTTAGTAAGCTGGTCCTTGTTTTTCATAACAAATCTCGAAGATAAATCGCAGAGTTTGTTATCAAATCGGAAGGTCTCATTCAAGTAGAGATATTCACACGGTTCAAAGTAGTCCTTGAACTTCGTCATCAAGGATACCTCGCCTCCCGTGAAACGGTATATTGCCTGCCAGTCATCACCCACGCAGAATGACTTTGTTTCATTGTTTCTTAGTAAGGATTTGAGGAACCTGTATCGGCTTTGGGATATGTCTTGGAACTCGTCAACAAGTATGTACTTGAACCTGCTTTGATACCTACCATCTTCAATGTATTTAGTTGCCTTATTTATCATGTCGTCGAAGTCGATTCTCCGCTGATTAGTGAGGTATTTTTCATACTCCTCATAAATCGGTTGAAAGACTTCGAGGAATGAAATATATCTTGCTGAATTAGGTTTTTTCTCAGCGTTTGTTCTTAGATTTTCGTAATTATGATTACCTGCTTTGTAGAGGTTAAGGAACTTTGAAATTAGGATGGCGAAAGGGTCGAGTAGTCC
>MEZF01000040.1:7239-12654 GCA_001774245.1 Candidatus Bathyarchaeota archaeon RBG_13_52_12 | reverse complement strand
CTCGGGTGGAATTGGATTAAACTCGACTCCTCGACCTCTGAGGTTGTCTTCAAGTTCTTTTAATAAAATTCCTTCAGCCTTTTGGTAACTGTAGGTTTCAATGAGCTTCGTTCCACGGGTTTTATGGAGGTCTCTCTTCCATTCCATTTGTTCTAAGTATTTTTCAGTGTCAATGTAGGGGGCTGTTTTAAATTCTCGGTTTATTCCAAAATGCTCAATGTATAGGTCGTATTTAGGGAGATAGAAGTCGGGTAGATATTGCCGATGTCCCTCATCAAATTTGTAGTCTGGTTCATATTCGTAGCTTATATCATTTAGAAATAGAAAGTTGGCAATTTCGCTTTCTTCGTAGCTTTTCACCAAGTCGCCGTTTAAGGACCTGATTTCAAATTCTTTTAGATACTTGTAGTAGTCTCCTAGCGTTTTGAAATCGAATTCACTTTTATAGGGGTGGTAGTTGAATGCAAGGAAATCCATTACTTTTTCGCGATAAGCATTTTTTAAACTGGGTGTTTCACTTGGTTTCTCGATGAAATCATCAAGTTTAGAACCTTGAGCTAAACCACTTTTGTTAACTATTTGCTTTTCTACCCATTTAGGGAGTTTTAACCTATCTGTAGATAATTCGGATACTGCTGGTTCCTTGGGCTCAATGTTAGCGATAACGTGGAGACCCATCGCATGGAAGGTTGAAACTGGGAATTTTAGACCAGTTTTATCTTTTAACCTTTCTTCGATTTCAAGTCTGACATCTCGGTTGAACGATACAATCAGCACCTCTTCAGGAGTTGCCAGCCCTTTTTTAACAATATAAGCTGCCTTAGCTAATAGGGTAGAAGTTTTTCCTGTACCCGCTCCAGCAATTATTAGATTATTTGCTTCATCTACTATAGCTGCTCTTTTCTGGTCTAGGTTTAATCCATTTTCAATAGAGTTGAATAAATTATTGTAATCCACAAGTTCTTTCTTTATAAAAATTTCATTTCTTTCTGAAACTGTTTTTTCAGGGTTTTTAAATACATTGAACAAGTAGTTTATCTTCTTACCAGTATCTTTGAAAATATATCCAAAGTATAGTTGATGTTCGTATTTTGTTTTTAGGAAAGACCATTTATCTAGCCATTTTTTCAATTCTTTTTTAGAAAAATATTTATCGCTTTCAAATAACGTCATAAATTCATTGTTTGCTGCGACTGCTGACTCCGAATATTTCAACCATATTGAAACTCTATAGACGAAATACCATAAAATGACCATAAAAATAATAAAGGCTCCTATTTCAAGCCACATTGAACGTATATTGAGATAAGACAAATATCACATTTTTCATATCTTTAAAGCGCATGCAAAATGTGCGTGACTACACGAAATTGTTATACCCTATCTAAGGATTCCAATTACCCATTAGGTCGTTACGATGCCCTCCGTAAAATTCTCTGAACACTCGGATAGACCAGAATTTATTGATTTTTTAAAAAGGGGTTTGGGCATTAAATTCAAGGTCTATCAAGAAGTAATTTATATAGATACAAATGGAACAAGACAACAAACAGATGTAGTAATCTTCGACGCCGAAAAAATAGATATCGCGGCAGATACCCTGAAATGGACCTCCGAGGATTCGATTGTAGCGATTATTGAAACCAAAATTCAAAGAGAGGAAAATTTAGAAAATCACGAAAGACAGTTATTTGATTACCTCACTGGTCTAAAAAGTAAAATTGGATTTATAACAAATTATCATGACATTTCTTCATATTTATTTATATATGACATAACTAAGCCTGAAAAAAGGCATTATAGTAGCGAAAATATTGAAGAAATTGCTGGATACATAATAGAAGTCATAAGTAAAAATACCCAAATACCTATAACTAAAAATCCCGATGAAATAATACGGTTATTAGAAATATCTGTAAATGACTTGACAAAATTTACCAGTAAAATATCTGGTGATAAGTGGGAAAATATTTTAAGACTAAGCGACGCATTAGAAATTGAAGAGAAAAAGAAAGAATTATCGGTAAAAGAACTATCTGAAAGAGAAAAATTCTTTCAAACAAGTGCTGCATATATCGCAATAGCTCAAATTCTATTCTACGTCACTTTTAGACAATTTAGAATAGACCGACATGAAAATGAGAATCCTAAACTGAGAATGTTAGGTTCAGCAAATGGAATCCCGACTCAATTTCAAGAAATTATCGAAGATATTCCAAGCAATGATTTAAACTTCAAAGCTATTTTTGGAAAGAATCAGGAAGTTTTCACGCAATTAGATGATGAAACTGCACCTGTATTAAAAGAGGTTGTTAAAAACCTTGAAGGACTATCCGCCAAGTTTGTGATTGAAAATGACTTAATCGGACAAATCTTTCAAAGATTAATGCCTTATGAAACTCGAAAAACTTTAGCAGCTTTCTATACTCTTGGAAAAGCTGCTGAACTTCTCTGTAGGTTGGCAGTTAAAGGCAAGAATGAGACAGTATACGACCCTGCTTGTGGTTCAGGTACATTACTAGTCAATGCATACAAACGAAAAAAGGAATTGGGGTTAAATCAGCATAAAGAATTGCTTGAACAAATTCGTGGGTCTGATATTTCAGATATATCTACTATGATGTCAACGATAAATCTCGCAATTCAAGACCCGACAAAATGGGTCAACCACGTAAATATTTTCCCTTATGATGCGATTGACTTGGCTTTTGGAATGACGAGATTCCAGCAACATGAGCATGTATCGCCTAACGGAAAAATGGTGGTTGACCCGCAAACAGCTTACGACTCGTTCAAGCCCGTTGATATTCTGTTAGCTAATCCGCCATTTACTCGTGGTGCTAGGTTATCTGAAAGGCAGAGAGAAAAACTGAGAGGTCTACCGTTAGTCAAAGAATATGGGTATAAACCAAATTTCAAAGCAGTAAATTTGTATGCCTTTTTCATGCTTATCGCACCTCATCTGATAAAAAAGGAAACTGGTAAAATTGCGTTTATACTTCCTCAAGGAGCAATAAACGCACAAGCAATGGTAGATATTTGGAAAATACTGTTCAAAATAAATTTTGGTTTGAGGATTATTATAGAGGCTTCTGATGTAGATGAATCATTTTCGGATTCTAAAGACCAAGAAATAATGGTTATACTAGAAAAGGGATATAATGGCGAGTGTAGATTCGTAAAATTACTTGGAGATTTACAAGTTAAAAATATTCATGAATTAGTAGAGCATATAGAAAAAATACAAACGCCTTCAGAAAAGACAGATAATTTTATCATCCAAATACTGCCTCAAAAAGAAGTACAATCTAAGACATGTATGGAATGGAATTTAAATCCAAGAAAAACATTGATACTCGCTTATCAAAACTTTATACCAATATCAAGAGAACATCTCTCAACTAATGAAAAGAAAAAATATAAAGAAGATTTATCTGAAAATATTACTCTGATTACTGAAAATGCTTCGAGACCCGTAGATTATTGGTTTATACCTAATAAATATTGGAATATCGATAGAATAGAAGATGGAAATTTCATATTAAAAACAACCTCAATAAACACCGTAGTCACAAATGATGTAACTAAAAATCAAGAAATTAAACTTCCAGTCGATAACTTTGTTCCCTCTATTTCAAGAACTTTAAAAGATTATAGCGAGTTTCCTCCAATTATACCTGATAATGATTTGTTGAATTACTACTTACTTGATGAAAAACGAAACGACATGAAAGAATATTTAGAATGGGGAAATGTCGCTCATGAAAAACAACTATTTGGTAAGTCACATTCCAGATTCACTCCCGCTTTAAATTCAGGTGGTATTGTAACAAAAATTGATTTCAAGAATGGAAAAACTTTAGCCCTTCGATTCAAGACTCCTAAAATGGGTACTCAGGCAATTAGAATGGGATTCTATGGAGACAATCTTTTTTCAGATTTATTTTTTGCTTACCTTACTAGTTCCCTTTTTCTCCTCGATGCTCTCGAAAAAAGTAGAATAAGAAGAGCTGAGTTTGCTAGAATAAATCAAATTGATTTCTATACAATTTATCGTTTCCCGAATCTAAGAAAAATCACTAAAAATAAATCGTTAACGGAAGAAATATTGGAGATTTCAAAGAGGTATAATGGTACTATTCCATTAAAAGACCGATTATCAATCCCTGAGCAAATAAATGAAGCACGAGTAAATTTTGAATCTCATCTTAGAAAATTAGATGAGGCTTGGTTCAAAGCTATTAATTTACCGTTACCTTATCTCGATATTATGTATCAAGAAATTGAGGACGGCTTGAAAGATATAATAGCTAATGATAGAAATTGATTTATGGAAAATATGTAATTAGGTGAGAATTAAAAGACTAGTTTATTTATAGATATGAGTAAATCGTATAGAGTAACCTTATTATTATATAGACTCTATAGTAGTAAGGTAATAGTAGATTGGAACCACGACCACTTGTTTAAAGCGCTGCACGCTTCGCACACGTTACGAATAAGAAAACGTGCTCTATGCCGCGGGCTTATACTCGCTCAAGCTTGAAGATGACTGGACGCAGCCCATCTGTACAGCAGCTAATCATAGTCCCCTTCTTCTTAATCCAGGGGAAGTCGCCACCAAACGCGAGCACAGCAATATCCCTCTGAATGTCCGCCCAGGCCCACCCGCAGAATCCCGAGGGGATCTTGCCGGCCGTCGATATGTACTCAGCACCCTCCTTCACCGCGGGACACTCAGCTTCAACGTTTGAAGCCCCATAATCCTTGAGAACCTCACCGGTTTTAACCTTCTTCAGAACCGTTATCCTAACATCATGCTCAGACATCATCTTCACCTCATAACAATTTGCGTACTAGCTTTGACTCTATCTCCCGTCTATTCGGGCGTGAATTTAACAGTTGTCCGGAACCACTCGGTTATTGCATATTGTTCAGCAGATTCAATATGCAAATGGATGGCAGTTCACGCGCTCGCAGATGGAGCTGAGGATAAGGCCATGTCGGCGCCTTAAAAACCGCAATCAAGCCAACACGCGCCCTCTGCTCCTGATAAGGAGTCTTGCACGTCTCTATGCGCGTCGGTGCAATAAAAAAATAGGGAGAGGAATCAACAATACACGGAAACGGTTACAACTCCGTCACGATAATAGTATTCGACTGCTCATAATTACTGCGGATATTTTAAAGCGACCACGCACGCGCACAGCCCGAGCGCAGATATACCCCCAGAGCAACCTACTATCTTCATGAGTCACCAGCGGGGCTCGGGAACCCCGAGAGACTTCGATCGCCCCAAGAAGACAAGGGTCAAACAGAAGTCGAAAACACGCAACACCACCGCCTCTCGACTCGGAGAGAGAGACGCCGAGCCCAGGAATGAGGTCGTCGCCCTGACTCTCGCCGGATTAGAGA
>MEZF01000040.1:4464-7209 GCA_001774245.1 Candidatus Bathyarchaeota archaeon RBG_13_52_12 | reverse complement strand
CGTTCCGCCAACACTTCGACATGTGGCTGAAGAGCCTCCAGACGGTCCTAGACGATTTCGAGACAAGCCCCGTCATCGAGGTGGATGACATTTTCAGAGGAGAACGCACCGGACTTGGCTCCGCAGTCGAGGCGGCGCTGAGGGCAGAGCAGGCGAAGGAGGCGTCCAGGGAGGCGATGATCCTGGGTCTCCACAGCTCCAAGGACCTGCTCTACCATACGGATCAGAAGCACGCTGAGAAGCTGAGAGAACAAGCGGCGAGGAGGGATGCCAATCTCAGGATCCTGACAGGTAGCGTTGAGACCCTCCGCGCCGAGTTAGAAAATGCGCTCGAGTCGAAGGCGGGGTTCTTCGAGGGTATCACGAAGAGTAAGGCGAAGATGGAGCAGGAGGCAAGGACCAAGCTCGCCGTAGCAGAGAAGGAACTCGAGAATGCCAAGGCATCGTTCGCAGCCGAGCTGAGAGTAGTTCAGGAGGAGCGGGAACACAGCAGACAGGAGATACTGGAGAAGGTCGCCTCAGAGAGGAGGAGGATCGATAAGCTCGAAAGCGAGGCGGAGGTCGATGGCTCGGTTGAGGTTCGCCGCGTCGCTTGCGAGGAACTCTCCGAGGCGGTCAACGCCCTTATAAAGCGAATCGAGGCAACAACCCCTAAAAACGCTGGGTGAGGTTAAGAGCGCACACACGCGAGAATCATCCGCACTTCTAGGCTTAATAGTTTAAAAAAATCGAAAGGTGCTTACTTCGTTACGACGGTATATTTAACGCTCAAAGGCTCCAAGGCTTCATAGACCCGCGCGCACTGGAATACAAGAATATCTATACAGATAGCGTGAGCGTACGAAGAGAATAAGTTATAACAAAAAATTCCATTACTATCTTAATTGGCTACCCAAAAACCTTCAGATGAATTATTTTTAGAAATGCCAGTGAATGATTATAATAGTTGGCCATATCGGCCATCAGATATTTTAAAAATCCCAAATCAAGAACCTGGACCTGTTAAAGAGATCACCAATTGGTATGAAAGGGAATTAGAATTATCAGACAACTTCTTAAAAGACTTTATTTCAAAGAAACTGGCGGTTATTAGTTGGTTAATTGCAGCATTAATAGGTATTATAGGTAATTTAGCGGTGTCAATATTATTCGCTACCGAGTTTTTTTTAATGAGAAATATTGCCTTATTTTCTCTTAGCATAATAATTTTAATCGTTTTAATTGTAGCATTTTTTAATTATTATCCAAAACTGAATTATACAATAAAATATTTTTCCGATTATCTTGACTTCCCATCCGGGTATGAACAGTATGTTACAAAAAGCCAATTAAATGTATATTCCAACTTTATAATCCAATACAATAATCTTCCACTAATAGTGAATGATTATGGATCTTTAGTCAGAATGAAAATATTATGTGATCATTTAAGAGATAAATTGACGAATTATAAATATATCCATATTTCTGATGTAACTTTGATAGATAAGTATCTTCCATTGATCATAATATCAATTTCTACTAATTTTGAAGCTTTTATAACTCCTAAAAATGAGAATAAAATTAGGGATGAACTTCACGATCTTCTTCATACTCTATTGCAATCAAAAACTCTTTGCAATGCAATGGCTTTTGAAACTGATA
The DNA here is from genome assembly GCA_001774245.1 of Candidatus Bathyarchaeota archaeon RBG_13_52_12. Taxonomy (GTDB): domain Archaea; phylum Thermoproteota; class Bathyarchaeia; order TCS64; family TCS64; genus UBA8941. The sequence continues at coordinate 5,565 of MEZF01000040.1, read as the reverse complement.
AAGAAGAATGGCATAAACACGGGTCATCATTTTTAAACGTAGTATCAAACTGGGATTTTGATAAAATGCGAACAGAAATTATTAAGAAAATTCGCACTCGAGCGACTTAATTGAACTAAATCATTCCAACCTCAAATAATTATATAGGATTCTTCGTGCGCGTGCTTCAAATATATCCAAATCATATGCTCTGCTTGTGGCCAGTAAACCTCTGCTTCTTTTTGACATGGATGGTACCCTAATAATCCCTAAGATGAAGGAAGCTGACGGGAAAGTCACGATTCACTCCCTGAGTCTTCAATCGAGGCAGCAGATGAAGAACATCAGCCACTACTACGGCGTTCCCTTAACTGAGCTCGACTCACTTAGCCGTATGGCCCACATCTGGAACATAGCCAGAAGGTACGCCGAGGCCCACGGGTTTAGTGAGGAGAGGATGAAAAGCATGATGGCGGAGCTTAACGAACCCTTTAACCGACAAGAGGAACTGGAACACTCCCTAAGCGTCCTGCTTCCGGGGACTATCGAGGTCTTAGAGGGTCTACAGAAGAACTTCTATATGCTCGGAATGGTGACCACAGCCTCAAGAGCAGGATTTGAGAGAATATCCTGTAGCGAAGAATTCGGATACTTTGGAATGTACTTTAAACACTCCATTACTCGAGATGACTGTGGCTACATAAAACCCGATCCTGAGCCGATAAATAGGATTCTCAGGCTCTTCGATCGCTCCGATTTCATTTACATCGGCGATTCCGATCACGATGCAGAGGCTACAAAAGCGGCAGGAGGCAGTTTCATCCTCTTGAACACGAAGATGTATGACGAAAAAATGTTACAGCGGATTCATCCTGATGGAATACTAGATAGATTAAATGAACTCCCATACTTGATCTCATGTATTTCAAAGTAATTTACTGGTTGTTCTGCGCGCGCTGAATCTGATTGAGGGTCAGACTTAAAATATTAAATCGTTTGGGGCTCCAATTCCCCCCATGACTGAGGTCGTTGGTTTCCCTGGAGGATCTTCATGAAGATGGGGAGAAGATATGGCTGTCAGAGCATGGTTACACCCCTGAAGAGTGTGCTGGTGAAGCGTCC
>MEZF01000040.1:4107-4381 GCA_001774245.1 Candidatus Bathyarchaeota archaeon RBG_13_52_12 | reverse complement strand
ATGCATTTGTTGAAATTCTGAAGGAGGCTGGAGCCGAGGTTCTCTTCCACCCTGAGGCTCAGCCCGGTCACGCTGACTCGATCTTCACATACGACCCGGCCATCGTGACCGAGGACGGCGCAGTAATCCTCCGGATGGGCAAGTTACTGAGGAGGGGTGAGGAGGCTCCGATGAAGCGTCGTCTAGAGGAGCTAGATATCCCCATACACTACACTGTGTCAGGTGAGGCGATTGTGGAGGGTGGTGATCTACTCTGGCTTAATGAGGGGAACCT
>MEZF01000040.1:3777-4084 GCA_001774245.1 Candidatus Bathyarchaeota archaeon RBG_13_52_12 | reverse complement strand
CCAACGCTGAAGGGCTCCGCCAGATCAGGGAGGCCATGCGCCCCCTCGGCGTCGATGTAACACCCGTTGAGCTTCCCTACTTCGGGGGGCCGGAGGCTTGTCTCCACCTCATGTCTTTAATAAGCTTCGTGGAGAGCGACCTTGCGGTCGTCTACCCTCATCTACTCCCAGTTCCCTTTTGGAAGCTCCTCAGGGGATTAGGCGTCACATTGCTTGGGGTGCCCGAGGCGGAGTTTAACACCATGGGCACCAACGTGCTTGCGCTTGCCCCAGGTAAGGCTCTGATCGTTGAGGGAAACCCATTGAC
>MEZF01000040.1:3469-3742 GCA_001774245.1 Candidatus Bathyarchaeota archaeon RBG_13_52_12 | reverse complement strand
TGACGTATAGAGGAGTTGAGATCTCCTTGAAGACGGAGGGTGGGCCGACATGCCTTACCCGCCCTATTCTCCGTTTAGAGTAATCAGCCACGCACTCCTAATCGTGCGCGCTGAGCAAAGGGCCAGTACAAACCCGTCTAGAAATCCATCGATGTGCGCCATGTATGCGGCGCCACCCGTCTCCGATGACTCGACGATGGAGCCTACGCTGTTGAAAAACTGCAGCACGCGAACCACTTCTATCCCACTAATCTACCTACCTATCCTCCGCTC
>MEZF01000040.1:0-3357 GCA_001774245.1 Candidatus Bathyarchaeota archaeon RBG_13_52_12 | reverse complement strand
TATCGAGGTAATTGGCAAGTAACTTGGACATCAAGCCATTCTCCACGATATCCTTCTTCGGCATAAAGTAGTCGAGTATATCTGAGGAGTGGTCACGCGTTTCTTCGGTTTCAGGTAAACCACCCTCATGTTTGGCGCTTATATTCTTGACGTGGTCGGCTAAGGCTATGAGTTCGGTTTGCCGATTGTATGGTTGCCTGACTATGCTTCTATAGGCCTCCGTCACGTGATGCTCGATTCGGACGATGTCTTCGAAGCCCCAAGGCCTGCGTATCTGTGCGGTGAGTTCAATCGTTTCGTTGTTTACACTGTTTGACAGGTTAAAGCCAATGAGCGGGGTAGAGCCGTCAGGTCGACTGAACAGCTTCGCAGTCATCAGCGTCCACAACACGGAGTAGGGGTTGTCGGTGCCGAGGAAAACAGAGATCTTGAATTCTAGATCTACTCCAAGCTTGTGCAGGAAATAGCCCAGGAGTACGCTGCCAGTGTTTGTGTTCAGGATCTGTCTAACGCCGTACGCTGTGTAGTAATGGAGATATTCCTCCACCCACTTTAAGGCAAGGTCGTTAGGCATTCCTATGCCGCCGAAATAGCCTGTGATTAACTCCGGGCCCCCAAGGTGCCTGTTAACCGGGGCGCCATCAAGCCCCGGAGTCGTACCCTTAGTGTCTAGGGTTTCCACGAACGAAGCGCCTATGATCTGCATCGCTGCCTGTGTGGCGACGATATCGTCGTCTTCCACCTGCTCCTTCATCGAGCGTACGCGTATATATCGAGCCGGCATGAGTTCTTGGTCAGCTATAGATTTTTTCGCTTCCTCGATGAGCCATGGGAAAAAGTTTAATGCACTGATTTCGAGTGTGACGGCGAAGGACTCGTCGAATCTCATTGAATTCGAGTCTACACCTAGAATTCTCCTGCGATATTCGGGAATGCTGACAAACGCGTTTTTATCGCGTTGTTTACCTAACCACTCGATGTTCTTCTGATAAGGTGAATTCCTTTTTTTAAGCATGTGAAGGAGGTTATCTAGTCTACCTGCCTCACGTGCTTTACTGTTTATTTCCTCGACTCCACCGTATTTGTCAACGATTTTTAACAGATCATTTATAAGGGGATTATCGTCTTGGAGTAAGAATTCGTTAATTTGCTTAAGGTTTTCTTCATTTATCCGTAATTTATTCCGAATTTTTGCTTGATCTATGGTCTCCATTTAATTCTAAATTATCCTATGTTATGACTACATAAGAATTTATTTATTCCTAACGGGATAAAAAGAAGGCATGTGCTAGGCTTATTCGCGCGCGGGAAAAAATCAGTGAAGTGAAAAATTCAATCCTGTGTGCGAGCGCCTAGATGACGCCCTCCATCCTCAGCCTCGTAATTTGCTCCTGTGACAGCCCCAGGAGATCCATGAGAACCGTTTCACTATCCCCGCCGAGGCTCGGAGCCGGCCCCCTGGGCACTGGATTTGTCTCCGACATCTTAACCGGGTTACCCTGAAGCCTGACCACGCCTAAACCGGGTTGCTCAACGTCGACTACCATTCCCCTAGCCTTGGAGATGTGGGGGTCCTCCGAAGCATCCTTGACATCGTATATCGGGCACGATGGTATCCTATTCTCATTGAGCTTGGAGACGACCCCATCTCGGCTGTGCTCCCTAGTCCATTTTTCGATTACTGGCCTAAGAGCGTCGTGGTTGTCGACCCTGAGCTTGTTCGACTGGAATCTTGGGTCGTCCCTCAACGTTGTTAGTCCCGTCGTCTCTAGGAATCTACTCCATATCTGGTCGTTGGCGACTGCGATGACGACCCAGCCATCCCTCGCCATGAAGGTATCATAAGGATAGATGAACTCGTACCTGTTGCCTATACGCTGGGGGACTAGACCCTCCACAAAATATTTCTGTGGAATGTTCTCAAGCGCAGCGTACACAGAGTCCACCAGAGAGACATCCACCATCTGCCCCCTCCCTGTTCTCTCCCTGATGTTGAGGGCCGACATTATCCCAATCGTGGCGAAGAGGCTGCTGAGTATGTCACCGATCGCGGTCCCGGATCGGGTAGGAGGAGAGTCCGGCCACCCCGTTATGCTCAAGAGCCCACCCATCGCCTGCCCGATTATGTCGTACCCCGGGCGGTTCCTGTATGGACCCGTCTGCCCGAATCCTGAGATCGCCGCGTATACGAGCCGCGGGTTTACGGCTTGTAACTCATGGTAGCCCAGGCCGAGCCTCTCCATGGTGCCCGGGCTGAAGTTCTCCACTAAGACATCGCATCGTTTCACCAGCTCGAGGAAGAGCCTCTTTCCCTCCGCGTGCTTCAGATTTAGTGTTAAGCTCTTCTTCCCACGGTTCAGATTGATGTAGTAGAGGCTCTCCCCCTCCTTAAATGGTGGAAACTCTCGACTATCGTCGCCCCTCCCCGGGATCTCGATTTTAATCACCTCTGCACCCATATCTGCGAGGAGCATCCCGCAGAATGGCCCCGCCAGGACCCGGCTCATGTCGACGACCCTGATGCCCAGCAGGGCATCTATCTCGTGACCCATACTGCTTAGAGAAGCCTGATAATGCTAATTAAACTTGAGCGTATTGACCTATTTATAGATTAAATAGCGAGCGCTATGCTCAACCGTGATTAAAGGATAAACCTAATATAATAGACGATTCTAAGATAATTTAGAAAAAAAGTTAAAGTAAGCGTGGGGTTGACTCGATAGAATGAACGGAATCGTGTACGACACCTCGCAGGTCGGCCTCGAAGCCGTGCTCAAGGTGTGGCAGCTGAAGGCTCTACATGTACTGTGGAGCAGCCCCGAGGGGGCGAAGAGCTTCATAGTGTGGGAGAAGGTGAACAAGATGCTTGAGGGAGAGACGATCTCCAGGGCGAGCATCATCAACTTCCTCGAGGCGATGCGTGAGACGGGAGTCTTGTCTGGAGAGCAGGAGACGGGTAAAGGTGGTTACCACTGGGTCTATAGCCCCGCCATGGATGAGGCGGGCTTCAAACAATTCATCGCCAAGACTCTGCTGGAGAAGCTGATGAGGGAGTTCCCTGATGAGGTGAGAGAGGCCATAAAGAGGCTGAATCGATAAACTCCCAAAGACTAGTTATATTTATCAAATTATGGCGAGCGCCCGCCATGTGCCCATGCTTCCCTTCTTACTGCGGGCTTCGCGTAACTATCGATAGAAGCCGGTAACATCTCAGAAAAAACAATATGAGGGATACCGGATTGTACAGGAGGTAAAAGAGGCGTTTTTACATTTCAGATGTAAAAATAGTAATAATAAAAATAATAGAGTTGGTACTAGGTACCTCCTTTTTTCTAGCTTTACTATTATAATCCAGTA
>MEZF01000039.1:5392-9776 GCA_001774245.1 Candidatus Bathyarchaeota archaeon RBG_13_52_12 | reverse complement strand
ATGATGTCAGCATCACTACAGGCGACTATGTCTTTAACAGATGGTTGCCAACTGTGGACTTCTATGCCTGGCTGAATGAGACTGTGAACCTCCACCATGTCACCCCCGATCCATTCGGCTAAGTAGTATATTGGGTAAAATGTGGCGACTACGATGAGTTTTCCACCTTTATGGGGCTGTGGTCGGGCGACATAGGCAGCTCCTATCACCCCAGACACTACAGCGATGAGGATAATGGCTAAATAGAGACGCCTGTCCATGCTTCAGGTTTAGTAATCTAAATCGATGTTAATAAATATCAATATTTTTCTTAATAAAAAATCATATCTAGATAGTTACATGTTATTAACCTGATGTGGCATGCCGGTTATAAGTCTCTCCCTCAATGACCAGCTCCTCGAGGATATTGATAAGCTTCAAACGGAACTCGGTTATTCCGGGCGATCGGAGGTTATGAGAGCTGCGATTAGGCTCTTTCTAACAGATGGTCGAGAGAAGCAAAGGTTAGAGGGGAATGTGAGTGGCTTACTTCTCGCCATACACAGCCACGAGGCGGAGCACCATGTCACCCAGATTAAGGGAAAGTATCAGGACATTATCCACACACAGCTCCACAATAGGTTCAGGGAAGGGAAGTGCATGGAGCTCTTCATCCTCGAAGGTGACGCGATCAGAATAAGGGAACTCTCAACCGAGCTTCAACGCAATGAGGAGAACGAATATGTTAAACTCCTCATAATTTAAATACCCTCACCGCATTTACGTGCTCCCGCATCATCGAGAAGGCTAACCTGAACAGGATCACAAAAAAGCTATGAATGAGATGCACGGCGAGAAGGTTCTCCACTAGATAGTCGCGCGCGCTGGCGCTTTACGCTGAAGCTGACATGCTCAAGGCCTTCAAGTGCGCACACGGTTTTTCAACCAGGTTTAAGGCCCGCTATAATTCTAAACATCGGAGCGGGCATCCATTAGTCACACGCCACCCTTAAATCGACTAGGATCAACGGATATCAAGTATGAAGCTACTTCAGGCCAATGATGACGCTATCAAGGCCGCAGCCTTCCTGATTAAGGAAGGTGGGGTTGTTGTCTACCCGACCGAAACGGTGTACGGGATCGGTTGCGTTCCCTCTGATCCTGATGCAGCGCAGAGGATCTGCGAGATAAAGGAGCGGGCTGACAAGCCCCTGCCGCTTATCTGCAGTGATATTGAGATGGTGCGGAAGATTGTAGTCATGACTTCAGCCGCTGAGAAGCTGGCTGCGAGATTCTGGCCTGGACCTCTCACTATTGTCCTCGCATCTAAAGTGAAGTACAGCACTTGGGTAACCCATGGCGCGTCCACGCTCGGCGTCAGGGTGACTGAACATCCGGTCGCCCAGAAGCTCGCCAAGGCGGTAGGGGGCGTCATCGTCAGCACCAGCGCGAACATCTCAGGGGGTGAGCCCGCTAGGTCGGCGCAGGAGGCGAAAGAGATTTTCATGAACAAGGTTGACATAATACTCGATGGGGGGCCCTCACCTTGCAGCGAGTCATCGACGGTAGTCGATCTCACAGGGGGGGACGTATGGCTCCTCCGTAAGGGACCTATAACAGGGGAGCAGATAATGGCGGTGCTGCGTGCCTAGAGCTTCCAGCCTTTCGGCACGAGTTTAGCTATATTCACGTTGAGAGGCGCATCGACCGTGCGCGCGACTGGTTCGCACTTTGTTCTTAGGACGTACATTAACGGGCATGGGGCAGGGACCTCCGTCAGGGTCTCCCAATTCGCCATGCCCTTAGCGATTATCACGTCTGAGCCATAGAAGTTTGTGTTGAATTCTTCTGAGGTCTCGGCGAGGTTAATGCCGATCGCGTCTGCGCCGGTTGTGATTACATTGTCAGCTTCCTCGGTCATGCCGACAGCCTCAGCGTCCTCCATTAGGGCGTCGTTTAAGCTTGGCCCAGCTTTAACGGCGACTGTTACGACACAGCCCATTCTCTGTAGTTCCCTGACGATTAACCTGTCAAAGGCTATCTCCCCCGCGTTATCCGTCAGGATTAGAACATTCTTCCCTGGCTTGAGGAGCTTCTTCAGCTTCTCCGTGTCGTCGATATAGAAGCCTTCTTCAAGTCCCTTTAGGGCCTCTTCTATGTCGGCGCTGTGGCCTGGGACGTCAAACTCTATGACGTTGCCGATACAGGCGACCTTGAGGGCAGCGTATAGGCGCTTTGCCTCTGGCATTTTATTGACGTACTCCGTCATCTGTGGGAGAATCTCCACCGCGAGGGTGTTTGACTTGGCCTTAAGGTCGGCGTATGGGTCATCGCAGCCAGTTGAGTTCTTGATGACGCGGCAGCGTTCGGCTCCAATGAAGCTGGGTACAGCGTTGGGTTCATAGCGCTCACCGAGCATCTGGAGGAGGCCTGTCATGGCTTCGACGCGTTTCTTCTCGTCCTTGGTTGAGCGTCGTATGATCTTGTGGCCGCGATGCATTAAGCAGTAGCCGCACTCTGATCCGACCTTCATAGTTGTGACCTCATGGGTTTGCTAATATGGCTGCATATATGGTTTCGGTGCGGGTTTCTCGCAATCTCGCATATGCAATGTGTGCATCTATTGGGTGTATGGCTTTGGTGTCGTGGGGATACGCTTTTCAGCGGGGCGCGGGGTTACCCACCCAGCGGTGAAGCCTGTGGCGAGGGAGTTTAACATACTGGCGACTACTGAGAGGATTGATGAGCGTAGGGCGGGTGGTGAGCTCTGGATGCTTCTTAGAGCCGCAGGCGACGAGAGTCCTGTTGTCGACAGGATGGGCATCTGGGGGATCATCATCGCATGGACCCGCCTCGAACCCACTATGGCGGTTGCGAGGGTGAGGGAGGAGTTCCTGAAAAAGCCCGATTCCATTCAGGCTCTCTTCAGGGTCATACCGATCCAACGCCTTGTTCCCACGAAGTTGGAGGAGATAGTAAAAGCCACGAAGGAACTCTCAGCGGCGATAAGCCCTGATGAGTCTTTCAGGATCACTGTTGAGAAGAGGCGGACGCGCCTTGGTAGCCACGAGATCATCGACGCAGTCGCTAAGGGGATCAATAGGAAGGTTGACCTTGACGATCCAGACTGGGTGGTGCTAGTCGAGACTACGGGTCGGATGACAGGCGTCTCCGTTGTGCGCCCAATAAATATCCTTAACGTCCAGAAGGAGCGTGTCCATTTAGCGGCTGAGGCTAAGAAGCGCACCGCGTTCGACAACAAGCCTGCCTAAAGCCTCCGGTCCTCCCACCGCCTCCAGTTCTTCGTTCCCTACCTCATACATTTCCTTAAGGGAAACTGCCTTCAGGTCATCGATCTCGAGGACCACGTCATCCTCCTCCCCAAGGTGCTTCGCTGCCTTGCTGTAGGCTAATTCAACTTCTTCTTGACTGTGGGCAAACACTATGAGTGCTACAGTTGTACTCTTTGGAGATACCCCCAGCATGCGTAGTGCCTTTGTGATCTGGTCCTGCGCGGATGCGTATAGAAGCGCTTCTACGGTTATGCTCTTGGAGACAGCCATCCCTGTTTCGGTTGACTTGGCGGCGTTTACAGCGGCCATGAAGAGGTGCTCTCGGCCGGCGACCTTTTTGGCGTCGACGACCTGGGCGAGGTGTGGCGCCACTGCAACGGATATGGCACCAACCAGTGCCTTGGGGTCCTTTACCCTCTTGACCCTAAAGCCTCCGATTGCGACAAACCACGGCGAGTCCTTGATACTTGATACCCACATGGCGAACCTCTTCGGAGATCGAAAAGACGAAGACTGGGTTATAGCCCTTGTTGCCCTATGTGCCTTGCTAGGGTAGAGAGGAGTCTGTCAATCTCCTCCTCTGTGTTATAAAAATCCGTGGCGACCCTGATACCTGCCGGGCGGAGGCTGATATAGAATCCATTCTCCTTCAGGTGCTTGAAGGTGGCTTCAGTGTCTTTCGTGGTGAAGCTGACGACGCCTGACCGCATCTCCTTCTCCCTCGGGGAGATTATCTTCACCCCGAGGTGCTCCAGTCCGTCATATAGGCGTTGGCTGAGCTTTACGACCCTCGCTTCAATCTGTGACAGCCCGAGGTCGAGGAGCATCTCGATTGCGGCTTTCGTCCCCACTGTGCTAAGGTAGCTGGGCTCACCGAGTTCATACTTTTTTGCGTTTACCTTGAGCTTCGGCTCATCGAGATTATGTTCCTCGACAGCTCTGTAGCCAAACTGGATGGGGTCGAGTTCTGTGACCAGTTCCTTCCTGACGTAGAGGAAGCCCGCGCCGCTGCAGCCCAAGAGCCACTTGTACGCTCCATTCGCGTAGAAATCTACGCTGCTCCTCTTCACATCCACCTTGAGGGCACCCGCTGCCTGTATCCCGTCGACGAC